>CAUVGI010000035.1:0-15048 GCA_963551375.1 uncultured Streptococcus sp.
AAGTTGAAGTTCATACCACCAACTGTCATTGTACGGATGAAATCAAGAACGGTCTTAATCTTAGGTGAATTATTGTAGTATTCCCAAGGTTTGTAGCCTTTTGCATATAACGCTTCTACTTCCTCTGTTTCTAACCCGAAGATGACAATATTGTCTTCTCCTACAGCTTCGTAAATTTCAACGTTTGCTCCGTCCATTGTACCAAGAGTCACTGCACCATTTAACATCAGTTTCATGTTACCAGTACCACTTGCCTCTTTACCCGCTTGAGATATTTGTTCACTCACATCTGCAGCTGGCAAGATAATTTCTGCTAGAGTCACTTTGTAGTCTGGAATGAATACCACTTTAATGTACTCACGTACTAATTCGTCACTTTCAATCATTTGAGAAATTGAGTGGATGAATTTAATAATGTTTTTCGCCATTTGGTATCCTGAAGAAGCTTTCGCAGCAAAAATGAATGTACGTGGAGTTGGACGTAATCCATTGTATTTTATCTCATGGTAAAGATATACAATGTGTAACGCATTTAATAATTGGCGTTTGTATTCATGTAATCTCTTCACTTGTACGTCAAAAATGGAATGAGGATTTACTGAAATCGCAAGAGTTTCTTTAATGTAAGTCGCTAATTGCTCTTTCTTCGTTAATTTAATGGCTTGTAAGTCTTTCAGCACTTTCTCATCATCTTTATAAGCATTCAATTTTGAAATGCCAGAGAGGTCTTTAATGAAGTCATCTCCGATTAAATTTTCTAAGTAAGTAGCAAGTTCTGGATTTGCTTGACCTAACCAACGGCGGTGCGCAATCCCGTTTGTCACATTACCGAATTTTCCAGGATATAAATCGTTAAAGGCTTTGAATGTATCACGAACAAGAATATCACTATGCAATTTTGAGACCCCATTTACATAATGACTACCTACGATAGAAAGATTTGCCATCTTAATCATGTCGTCATAAATAATCGCTGTATCACGTAATGTATATTGTCTTCCTTGTTCCATTACCCATAAGCAGAAACGTCTATTAATTTCTTCAATAATTGAGTAAATACGTGGAAGAATTGGTTGGAATAAGGATACTGGCCATTTTTCCAATGCTTCTGCCATGATGGTATGGTTTGTATACGCAAATGTCTTCGTCGTGATTTCCCACGCTTTATCCCATCCATAGCCATACTCATCCACTAATAAGCGCATTAATTCAGCAACGCCCATTGCAGGGTGCGTATCATTAATATGAAGCGCTACATGTTCTGAGAAGTTTTCTAATGTACCAAATTCACGGTAATGGTTTTTCACTAATTGTTGTAATGAAGCACTGATAAAGAAGTATTGTTGTTTAATACGTAACTCTTTACCTTCGTTTGTTACATCGGCTGGATATAATAACTTCGAAATAGAAGACGCAATTGCTTCTGCTTCTGATGATTTAGAATATTCGCCACGTTCAAATAGTTTCATATTGAAACCAGTTTTTGCTTTAGCTTCCCACAAACGAAGTGTGTTTACAGCTGAAGCATCATAACCAGAGATTAATAAATCATATGGTTCCGCTTGAATCGAAGTATAGTTTTTGTGGTTCACTTTTAAGCCAGTTTCTGTCATCACTTGCTCTAATTCTCCACCAAAACGTACTTCAACTTCTTCGTCATTACGGTACACTAAGCCATATTTCCCAAGGTCTAACCATTGATCTGGGAATTCTTGTTGCCAACCGTTTGTAATCACTTGTTTGAAAATCCCATATTCGTAAAGAATTGAGAATCCTGTAACTGGATATTCATTACTTGTTAAAGCATCTAAATAACAAGCCGCAAGACGTCCTAGACCACCATTTCCTAGGCCTGGATCTGGTTCCATATTGTAAATTTCATCGAGTGAAAAATTGTTTTCGCTCAAGAACTCTTTTGCTTCTTTTTCAATGCCTAAATTGAATAAGTTATTACGAAGTGTACGTCCTACTAGGAATTCCATTGACATATAGTACGCACGTTTTTGACGAGTTTGTTTTAATGTTTGTTCAAAGCTGAATTTCTTTTCCATTAAAATATCACGAACAGATCTCATCATCGCTTCGTATACTTGTCTCTTACTTGCATTTGAGATGGTTACACCAAATTGATTCTTTAATGAAGTTTCAACACGACTTGTTAAACTTTTTTCGACCATTTAAGAGCCTCCTTCTTATTTTTTATACCACTTCATGGTATAAGTCTAAATATTTCTTAGCGGACTGTTCCCAACTTACATCTTTTTGTAAATTGTTCTTGATAATTTGTTTCCATTCATCAGGTGATTGATAGAAGCATGTCACAGCGCGATAAATCGCATCCATCATATCGCCAGCTTGGAAGCTTTCGAACGTGAACCCATTTCCTTCTACTCCTGTAAATGGAATAACTGTATCACGTAATCCCCCAACACGGTGAACAACAGGAACTGTTCCGTAGCGCATTGAAATCAGTTGTGATAATCCGCATGGCTCTGTTTTAGAAGGCATTAAGAATAAATCACTTGCTGCATAGATCTTTGCAGACATTTCATTAGAGAATAATAAAATGCTGCGTACACGATCATGTCTGTAATGTTCTAGTGAACGTAAGGCACTCTCATAATGAGCATCTCCTGTCCCTAGAATGACTAATTGTGCGCCTGTTTTAAGAATTTCTTCGCTTGCTTGTAAAATTAAGTCAATTCCTTTTTGGTGAGTAAGTCGCGTTACCATTCCAATTAAAGGAATATCGGCATTCACTTCTAAGTCCATCTCTTTTTGGAATGCTAATTTATTTTGAACCTTATCTTCAAATGTTTTTAAGTCGTAATTTACAGGAATCATTGGGTCTGTTTTTGGATTGAATTTATCCACATCAATTCCGTTTAAGATTCCTCTTAATTTTCCTTGTTCAACAGTTAAAATCTTGTCGAGTCCATATGAGAAATAAGGGTCCAAGATTTCACGAGCATATGTTTCACTTACTGTATTCACGCGGTCCGCCAATTGAATCGCACCTTTTAGTAAGTTCACGTCCCCATTGTAAATGAGTGCGTCAAAATATTTATTTTCTAATCCAAATAGATTTCCCATTTCATATGGATTGAATCGACCTTGGAATTCAATATTATGAATCGAAAGCACACTCTTCATATCTTTATAGAATTCTGCTTCACTACTCTTCAACACGTCTAAGTAAATGACAGAAAGTGCTGTATGCCAGTCGTTTACATTCACAACATCTGGTTTAAAATCAAGAGCAGGTAGGATTTCAAGAGCTGCTTTTGAGAAGAAAGCAAAACGTTCTCCATCATCTGCTTGTCCATAAATACTGTCACGATTAAAATATTGTTCATTATCTACAAAATAGCAAGGAACTCCGTCCACTTCAGTCTCGAAAATTCCACAATACGAATGTCTCCAACCTAAATCAACAAATTGGTATGCTTTGTATTTTAAACCAAAACGTTCGCGGTTAATACTAGAATACAAAGGTAAAATAACACGTGCATCTACGCCTAATTCACGAAGGGCTTTTGGAAGAGAACCAATAACGTCTCCTAACCCTCCTACTTTAACAAAGGGAGCTGCTTCAGCTGCAATAAAACAAACTTTCATACACTTTCTCCTTTAACTTGTGATACGTTTATTATACCTTGAAATCATGAAAAGAACTAGACTTCTTATATAATAAAATTAATAATTTGAACTAAATAAAAAACCTAGGACAAATGTCCTAGGTTCAATTGGCAATTAAATTTCTGGATAGATATCTTCCACAGATTTTTCTGGGTCAATCACGATGAATAAGTTACCGTGTGAACCAATTGCTGAACTTTGGTATTTGTTGTCATTTCCATCTTCATCTACTGGGCTGTATGGGAAATAAACACGATCTTTGTCAACAATTACATCTGATTTTGGATGATTTCCATCAACATATAAAATATCCATTAATTCGATATCGCTATATTTTTTAACGCGTTCGAACATTCCTAATTCTAAACCACCTAAGTTGATGTCTTCTGACATAACGTGGTCTGCTTCAGGGAAGATTTCGATACGTAATGATTCACAGGGGTGAATTTCTTGGAATTCTCCACCGTTAATACGTCCAAATGATGTTGTAACTTTTTTAATCCATAAGTCACCAATCAAACGACGATTAATCGTCCATGTTTCTCCATTTCTAAATACGAATCGTAAACCTGACATAACCTTTTTCATATAGGGTCACTCCTTAAAATAAATTATTGCTTACACAATGATAATACCATTGAAACGCCTTTCATTCAAGAATTATATTAAATTAAATGGCTTTCAATAAATTGTTTTTCATTTCAATGAAAGTCTATTTACTTTCATTGAAATTATTTCTAATCCATGAAACGATCTCAGTATTTTCATTAGGTAATCTACCAGATAAAATCTCTGTTTGAAGAGCTTGTAAGACTTCACCAATAATAGGCCCCATCTTCTCTAAGCCAAGTGCTTCTTTTACTCCAAATCCATCAATTTGAATGTCTTTCATCGAACGAATCGGTAATTGTCGATACACTTCTTCTAACTCTACTAATTGTTCGCTATGGCCAATTCCTGGTAACAACTGCTCTACTTCAATCGCTAAAACTTCTGGACATTCATAGGCAAGGAATGCATCCCACTCTTTTTCAAGACGAGCAAGCAATGTTTGATAGCCTGTTAATATAGTAGAGATTTGGTCATTCGATGATTTCAAATTTTTCAGTACTTTTCTTAACTGTGGAATACTTAATCGTTCATAGTAAGCAAATAAGATCCAAGCCTGAGTAATCGTCATTTTTTCTAACGGGAATTCTCCTAATTTTAAGAGTGTCTCTTTGGCCTCTTTAAAATCTGGACAAGAATGGTATAACTCACTCTCTACAAATGCTTTAAAGGCAAGATCGCGATGTGGACTCAGTATCATCTTCTCAAATTCTACTTTCATACGCTCAACCGCTACTCGCTCGAGATTCGCTTTTAACGTACGAATTGCATTAAACGTATCAGATTCTATCGAAAAGCCTAATTGTCCCGCAAAACGAACTGCACGCATCATCCGTAAGGCATCTTCATTAAAACGCTCCATCGGATTTCCAACACAGCGAATGATTTCTCTCTCTAAGTCTTCAATCCCACCAAAATAATCGACAATTTCTTCTTTGTCGTTTACAGCAAGTGCATTAATCGTAAAATCACGACGCATCAAGTCCTCTTCCAGACTTCTGACAAAGGTTACGGAATCCGGATGTCTAAAGTCCTGGTACGTCCCTTCCGTACGAAATGTCGTTACCTCATAGCTATCATGATGATGGAGTACAAGAACGGTCCCATGTTCGATTCCCACATCTACTGTATGAGAAAAGAGACTCTTCACTTCTTCAGGGGTTGCACTCGTTGCAATATCCACATCAGAAATCTCTTTTCCAAGAACCAAATCACGGACTGAACCACCCACAAAAACGGCTTCGTGTCCAGCTTCTTTTAACGTTTGAAGAACAGGGAGTGCACTAACGAAGAGCGGTACCGATTGTATATCAACTTTTCGTTTTAAATCACTCATCTTCTAACTCCTTTAATCGATTTGTTAGTTCCATAAAACGCTGAGAGTCCATTGATTCTAAAGCCTCATTGATTTCTGATTTTAATTGCGAAATCAACACTTCTTTTTGAATACTATCTAATTCCTCCTCGACTACTTCCATCTCTTCTACTTCAGAGATATAGTAAGGATTTTTCTCTAATACGGCAAAACTCACCATGCTCTTATAAGCGTTTGGAAAATCTAATTCCACATAGCAATCTTCTTTCCAATGAAGGCGCATATCATGAAAGGCTACTTCTGGATTATCGAATTTGGTTCCTTCCTTATAAAATAGGAAAGATTCTTGAGCAGGTTTAATCGTTGAAAATAACATTCCTTTTGGAGTAGCTTCCACATGCTCTACAAAATGAATTTGTTTCAACAATAACTCATGGTTTAACAAGTAGTTCAGAATCCACAATGACTCTCTTCTTTTCAAAGAATGATTTGAAATGAACCACGAAATAAATTTCTTCTTCGTTTCTAAACTTGGGTTAAACAAAGTATCCCTCCTACTCTTCAAAAATAAATGTATAACGGATAAATTCAGGATTAAATGGATCTACCTTTAATGCTTCTTGTAAGGCTGGTGCTGCTAAATCTTTACGTCCTTCTTCAATCATAAACCGGATATAATCTTCTAAGAATTCAACAGAACTTTCACCGGCTTCATAGGCTTTTTGATAGTTCGTAAAGGCCTCGTTGTACTCTTCCATTGCTTCATACGTTTTCGCAAACAAATAAAGAATCACTGCATCTTCTTTGGTTTCTAAGCTTTCAAGGAATGCAATACTTTCCTCATATTCTTCTTCATCGTTTAAAGCCTCAACATAACTTGTCACATTAAGGAGTGATTCATTATTGAGGTTGACCGCTTCTTTTAATTCCTGTAAGCCCTCCTTTGCATTTCCTGTTGCAATTTCAATTTGTCCAAGAATGCGGTGGGCTTCATCGTTTAATTCATCAAAAGCAATCCATTTCTGCGCATAGGCTTTTGCTTCTTCGTCACGTTTTAAGATTAAGAGACATTGAATGACGTTTAGTGTCACTTCACTATTTTCAGGTTCACGTTCTAGAAGTTCCGTGTAATACTCGAGAGCTTTCTCGTAGTTGCCCTCAATGGACTCATATGAGGCCATCTGGAACAATAAATCACTTGAGAGGCCGTCGATACTTTGTTCGCCAATAAATTGCTCTAATGGCTCTTTATCGCCCATTCTTAAAGTGGCTTCAACGTACAGTTCTTGTGCACGTTCTTCTTCCCCAGTTTCTGCTGGATTTTGTTTTAAGAAACGCTCCAAGAAAAATGCACTGCGTTCGAAACTTCCCGCTTCAAATAATAATGTTCCAAGGTAAAAATCAATAATCGCTTCATCTGGTTCCAAGTCTTTTGCTTTTAAGAGTTTCTTCTCTGCTAAGTCGAAATCTCCTTCTTCTCGGTATGCTTCCGATTGAACCACCAACACACTTGGGTAGTCTGTGTCTGTTTCAGGAATATCGTACAGAATCGATAACGCTTGATCTGTTTCTCCTTCAGCCACTAAAATCTCGGCTAATAAAATTGTCCAAATCGCTTCATCTGGTTCCACTTCAGTGAGTCGTAACAGAGCACGTTTTGCTTCTTCGTAGAATCCAATCGATACAGAATAAGTCGCTAAATCTGCCATCTCTTGAAGGTCTTTTTCTGGATCAAAATTGTCAAAAAAACGATGGTAGTGTTCATAGACTTTATCAATATCTTGTTCTTGTAAGGCTTGTTCAATCGCTTCGATTACTTGTGTCATAATGTCTCCTTTTGCAGATGAACTGCGAGTAGTATATGTATCTATTAAAGTTTTACACCAAAAAAAGAAGGTGTTATATAGAGTTAACTCTAATATAACACCAATTAAAACTTCATGCTATGAAAAATAATTCATTGGAATTATTTTTTAACTGCATCTTTAAGAGCTTTACCAGCTTTGAATGCTGGAACTTTAGAAGCTTTGATTTTGATTTCTTTACCTGTTTGAGGGTTACGTCCTTTACGAGCAGCGCGTTCGCGTACTTCGAATGTACCAAATCCGATAACTTGAACTTTTTCGCCTGCTTTTAAAGCTTCTTGAATTGTTTCGAATAACGCTTCAACTGTTGCTGAAACATCTTTCTTTGTTAATTGCGTTTTTTTAGCAACGCGATCTACTAATTCTGCTTTGTTAGCCATTTTAGTTTCACCTCCGTCAAATAAGAATTTCTATCAGAGTTCGTTGAGTGGTCCAACTTATCTGGAAATCGAAAATTAGTTTTGATTTCCTCTAAATTATACCATTCAACCTCAATAGTTTCAACGTTTTATATCCTGTTTTATAAGCTTGCTATGAATTTTTTTACTTTCTTTGACGCGTAATCATATGAATTGGTGTTCCCTCGAATCCAAAAGCTGAGCGAATACGGTTTTCTAAGAATCGTTCATATGAGAAATGCATCAATTCAACGTCATTTACAAATGTGACAAATGTTGGTGGTTGAATCGCCACTTGCGTCATATAGTAAATCTTCAAGCGGTTCCCTTTATCCGTTGGAGTTGGGTTCATCGCGATCGCATCCATCAATACATCGTTTAAGACTGATGATGAAATACGACGTGAACGAACTTCATGAATCTCTTTTAGAATTGGTGGGATTTTTGAAAGACGTTGTTTTGTCTTTGCAGATACAAAAATAATCGGAGCATATGATAAGTATAGGAATTCTTGACGAATCTTATCCTCAAACTCTTTATACGTTGAATTATCTTTTTCAAGCGTATCCCATTTATTCACTAAAATAACGACACCCTTACCAGCTTCATGAGCGTATCCGGCAATCTTCTTATCTTGTTCTTGAATTCCCTCTTCGGCATTCAAGACCACACAAACAATGTCGCTTCGTTCAATCGCTCTTAAGGCACGTAAGACACTATATTTTTCAGTTGATTCGAAGACACGACCTTTCTTACGAATACCGGCAGTATCAATCATCTTAAAGACAGTACCTTCTTCATCCTCGAATGTCGTATCGATGGCATCACGAGTCGTACCTGCAACATTCGATACAATTACACGTTCTTCACCAAGCATCGCATTCACTAAGCTTGATTTCCCTACGTTTGGACGTCCGATGAAACTAAACTTAATGACATCTTTATCCTCTTCGTCTCCTTTATCTTCAGGGAAAGCTTTAACAGCTGCGTCTAATAAGTCTCCAAGACCTAGCCCGTGACTTCCTGAAATTGGGAAGGGTTCACCGAATCCTAATGCATAGAAATCAAAAATCTCAGAACGCAATTCAGGATTATCGACTTTATTAACAGCTAGTAAAACTGGTTTATTTGTACGATAGAGTAATTTTGCAATGTGTTCGTCAGTCGTTGTCACGCCCTCTTTCACACTTGTAAGGAAGATAATCACATCTGCTTCTTCCATCGCAATCTCTGCTTGCATACGGATGTTTGACATAAACGGTTCATCCGTAATATCAATTCCACCTGTATCAATAATATTAAATGAGTGACCTAACCACTCACCTTCAGAATAGATACGGTCACGAGTGACTCCGGCGATATCTTCTACGATAGAGATACGTTCTCCGACAATACGGTTAAAAATTGTAGATTTTCCGACATTTGGTCTTCCTACAACGGCAATAACTGGTGTTGACATACTATTCCTCCTTTTTCTCTAATTCTATCATAAAAATAGTCTGGAACCAGTCCAGACTATTTCCACTTAACTTTTATTTGAATGTTATTCTTCAACTTTAAGTTCAGAAAGTTGATCACCTAAACGATCTGCTAAAGAGAATGAAACATCTTCTTCAGGTAATTCGTAAGTTTCTTCAACCACTTCTTCAACTTCTTCTTTTTCAGGTTTTGGAGCTTCTTGTAAAGCTTTAATACTTAAAGAAATACGTTGTTGTTCTGGATGAACTTCAAGAACTTTCACTTGAACTTCTTGACCTTCTTTGAGAACTTCATGCGGTGTTGCAATATGTTGGTGAGCGATTTGTGAGATATGAACTAATCCTTCTACTCCAGGGAATAATTCAACAAATGCTCCGAATGTAGTTAGACGTTTTACTAAACCATCTAATACAGAACCAACTGCTGCACGTTCTTCAATGTTGTCCCATGGTCCTGCTAATGTATCTTTGATTGATAATGATACACGTCCGTTTTCTGGATCTACTGAAATAACTTTTGCTTGAACTTCTTCGCCAACTTTTAATTTGTCGCTTGCTTTTGCAACGTGCTCATGAGAAATTTGTGAAATGTGAACTAATCCATCCACACCACCTAAGTCGATGAACGCACCGAAGTTTGTTAATCGAGCAACTTTACCAGTCACTACAGAACCTTCTTGAATTGCTTCAAATACAGCTGCACGCTTAGCTGCTTTTTCAGCTGCAACTAAGTTTTTACGTGATAAGATTAAACGATTTTCGCTTGGTTCGATTTCAACGATTTCAAAAGCTAATGTTTGGCCTTTGAATTGAGCTAAGTTATCAACATAGTGGTCTGATACCATTGAAGCTGGCACGAAAGCTCGAACTCCTGCATCCACTACTAAACCACCTTTAACAGCATCCACAACTGGAGCTTCGATGATTTCTTTGTTATCGAATTTAGCTTGAATTTCTTCCCAAACTTTACGTGCATCTACACGTTTTTTAGAAAGTAAGAAACTTCCATTTTCTTTATCTTTGATTTGTTTGATGACTACTAAATCAACAACATCTCCTACAGCTAAAACGTCTTCTACACGTTCAACTGGTGATGTAGATAATTCATTGAAAGGAATAACCCCTTCAACTCCTCCACCGATAATTCCGACGATGGCTTGTTTATCTTGTAGAGTTAATACTTCACCTTGTACTAAATCTCCGATTTGAATATCTTTGACGATATCGAGCGCATCTTGCATTGTTTGTAATTCTGACATGTGACTTCCTCCTAAGCGCGACAATTCATGCGAACATCAAGTTTGATTTTTGTGCAAAATAAAACTTTTTATCCACTTACAATCATACCACTAAATGAAAACGAATTCTAGTGTTTTTGTGTAAAATCTGGTTAATTCGTTAACTTTTCTTGGATAAGATTCGTAATTTTAGAAACGACTTCTTGAATTGATAGGCTTGTCGTATCGATTTCAATTGCATCATCCGCTTTTTTCAAAGGAGACTCTTTACGAGTACTATCTAAGAAGTCACGGTGAGCAATCTCTTCTTCCAATTTTTCAAGAGATAATTCAATGCCCTTTTCTTGGTTTTCTCTGAATCGACGAAGCGCACGTTCTTTTACAGATGCTACTAAGAAAATCTTCAACTCAGCATTTGGAAGCACTACTGTACCAATATCGCGACCATCCATAATGATGGAATGGTTCTCTGCAATCTCACGTTGCATTTGTACAAGTTTTACACGAACTGCTTTAATCGCTGAAACTTCCGATACATTTCGTGTCACTTCAAGATCACGAATCTCACGAGTCACATCTTCCCCGTTTAAGAAAACGAGTTGGCCATCTTCAGTATTTTTAAAACTAATGACTAAGTTTTCGAGCAATTCATCGATTGCTGACGCATCATCTACTGAAATATTATTTCTTAAAAATGCCAATGTTGTAGCACGATACATCGCACCAGTATCTAGATAAAGAAAACCAGTTTCTTTGGCAATCAATTTTGAAATTGTACTTTTCCCAGACGAAGCTGGTCCATCAATAGCAACTTGCATATTCTCTCTCCTTCTCAAAAAGAAAGCCTGAAACGTCTTGCGTCTCAGACTTCCGCTAATATAGTTCTGTATTATTGTGCAACTTTTAATGTAGTTCCTGGAGCAATGTTATCTCCTGTAAGACCATTAATTTGTTTTAATGTTGCAACATCCATACCATGATTTACTGCGATACGGTATAAAGTATCTCCAGCCTTAACTGTGTAAGTACCGTAGTTACCGTTTTGTTGTTGCGCTTGAGTAGTTGGTGTTTGTTGCGTTTGTTCAGCTTGACGAGGAGCTGTTGTTGTAGCTTCGCGAGCTGTTGTTGTAGCCTCTTGTTTTGTTGTAGCAGCTGTTGTTTCCGGAGTTGCTGTTGTCGTTTCAACAGTCTTCGTTAACATTACATCATCAGCAGTTCTAGGTTTCACTTGATTGCTATTATTGCTAATTGAGAACCACATCATAAATAATACTGGTGCTACAATGACAATTAAGAATACAAATAATAAAACATTTGATAATGGTGCTACTGCTTTTCCACCTGAGTTTCTAGCACTACGAGAAAATTGACGATTCTTTAAATTCTCTTCTTCGCCAAATTTTCTTTCCCATGGTTGTTCTTCTGTTTGATTTAAATCTTCATTATTATTAAAGTTATCGCTCATTCAAAATCCTCCTAATTTGACCCAATGCTATCCTCAGTCAATTCACTACACAATATAGCATATTCTTACACTCAGGGCAAACTTTTACTTTAGTACTATTGTAGCATAATTTCTCAAAAAATCACTCTATTTTGTCAGAGATTAAATAATTTTTTAAAGCTTTCCTCAAAGGAATTTTTACGATTTTCTATTTCATTCCATCTAGTTCCTATTTCGAGTAAGAATAAATCTAAATGTCTGCAACTACTACATTTACCACAAGCATCGGTACGCTTTTCGCCAAAAAATTTCGCTAAATACTGTTCTTTACACATTGAAGTTGTAGCAAACTCTTCTATTTGCCCCAATTGTTTTAATTTGCGAGACCGTTGAAGTTGCATAAATTCCTTTTGTTGTTCGTCATTCCAACGAAAGGCTTTTGCGATTTCTCTAATGTTTTGATGGATTTCGTTTTCTTCTTCGTTCTCCACGTCAAAGGAACGCCCGATTCTACGTCCCATCTCAGGAAAATCATCTGGATGAACGAAAGCAATACAGCGACTAAATTCTAAGTCACGACCTGCTCGTCCAATTTGTTGCACATAATCTTCTAGTGTTTGTGGAAGTTGGTAGTGAATAATCGTACGAATATTAGACTGGTTAATTCCCATTCCAAAAGCACTCGTAGCTAACAGGATATTAATGTCCCCTCTGAAAAATTTCTGTTGAATAATCTGTCTATCTTGAGGGTGACGTTTAGAGTGAAAAGTATCCAGTTTCGTAAAACCTTCAGACAAAAGATTTTCTTTGAGTCCTTCGATTTCTTTTATCGTCGAAGCATAGACAATACACGGAAAGTCCACCCGTTTCAGCACTTCACTAAGCATCTTACTTCGAAGCCCTTCAACAGAGAGAATATCAATTTCTCGATTTTTCAAGAATGCATGTCCTTGAAAATAAGTAGTATGCTCTTTGTTCAAACCTAAAAATGTATAAATATCTTGAATTACTTGAGTGGTTGCAGTTGCTGTTAACGCTAATGTTCTTGGGTTTCCAAGGCTTTTTCGCATTTTACCGATGAATAAATAATCGCTTCTAAAGTCATATCCCCACTGTGAAATACAATGCGCCTCATCCACAACGAGTAGTCCGATATCAAGTTTTACTAATCTCTTAATGAATCTTGTTGTTTGTAACATCTCTGGAGATACAAAGATAAACTGGTATTCATGTAATGTACTTAAAATATAGTTTTTCTCCGACTCTGTCATTAAAGAAGTGATGGCAACGGCTCTATGAATCCCCAGTTGTTTCAAGCTTGCCACTTGGTCTACCATTAAAGCAATCAGTGGTGACACAATCACAACTCTACACTTTTCTTTTAAGCCAATATATTGATAGATAAACGATTTCCCGTTCCCTGTTGGAAGAATCGCAATTGCGTCCGTCCCTTTTTCTAGAGCCATGATGACTTCTTTTTGTCCTTCCCGGAACTCCTTATATCCAAATCGATTCAATATTGGATCCATGTCAACCACGCTCCTTTAAGGCTTTAATTTGATAGTATCTGAATAAGAAGAAATCCATTTTCTTTCCTTCAGCTTCAAACTGTTCTTTTGCCTCTTTGTATCTTGGATAAGCTCCATCATTAAACAACATTTTGTATGGTTTGGCTACAGAGCTTTCTTCCACACGTTTATAATAGGCTTCTTTTGTAAGTAGTAGATACTTTAAGAGGTGATCATTAATCGTACTCTCTTTTAATTGGCGAAGACGAGCAATCTCTGTTCGTTTCATCCCTCTTTCAAAGAGGCGAACCGTTTTTTGAACAGAAATCGTTTCATGAGAAATCCATTGAAACATTTTTTTAAACCAATTATGCGTAATTGGGTACTGTTCATCCTCTTCAAAAACATCACTCACCCATTTCATAAAGACAAGTCTTGAGAGAGATTCGCAGTCTTCAACGGTGGAAAATTCCCACAATGAGAGGAGCTCTTCTTCCAAGGCTGCTGTTGATTTGGCACCATTAAAAAGGCCGACCCAATGTCCTTTAACAGAGTCCTCTTGCCTATTAGTCCAGACACTGAACTCTTCCACAACTCTATCAAACCAATCAGTTGTAATATTTTCTTCTTTATACCATCGTTTAAATAATTGCTGTAACCATACATTTTGAATGAGAGGTCGATATTTTGATTCCTCATACTGGTGGTAACTAATCCATTCTATCCACAGTCTTGTGACATCTCTTAATTGCACAAACGAATAAGGATGCATTAAGTAATTGACAGGATGACTCCCTTTAGTAACAAGTGGCAAGTCTGAAATTTCTTTAGCTAAACTCAACTTAGAGTCCTCTTCTAAAACTAGTCCTTCTCTAATCAATGCTCTTAATAATCGATGGTACTCCACTTCTTTCAAATGAGGCAAACTTGCAAAAAATACTTCTGCTTTATCTTCAGTCACGCCAATTAAAGTCGACATGGTACGATTTCCTGTTAAAATACGATATAATCGATTTAACGGAATCGAACCATACGACTTGATCGCATGTAATATCCAAATTTGATAAAAGGAGTATTGACTCATGGATAAAAAATCCTCTCTTTCAAAAATTTATGCAAAAGTTGATTGCGAATCTTGTATTGCGTGTGGAATTTGCCAACTACGTTCTCCTGAAATCTTTGAGTATGATGCAGAAGGAATTGCCTTTGTAAAACAAGATCAGAATACTGGAACAATTCCGCTACCAGAAGATACGATAGAATCCTTCAAGGAGGCTTACACAGCCTGTCCAACGGGTGCTATAAAAAGGAAAAATACACCATTTACTGAAGAATAAACAAAACGGACTCATCCTGTGAGTCCGTTTTTCTCTTTGTATTACTCCCTAATAGGCCTTTATTTTTCATCGTCTAACGCGAGTTTTATAAGCTTTTGTACTTCAAAAGGTCGCAATTCACGATAATCTCCAGGGCGTAAATTTTCCAATGTTAAAAATCCAAACTCTTCACGTTTTAATTTCATAACAGGTAACTCTACAGCCTCAAACATACGCT
>CAUVGI010000036.1:0-14492 GCA_963551375.1 uncultured Streptococcus sp.
GCTTCTTCTTCATTTAATGTCACAAACGCTTCTACTTTAGGTTCTAAAGCATGGATACGTTCGAATGTTTCTTTTGTTAATTCTACAGAAGTGAATTCTTTGTTACGAAGACCTTCGTGAAGCTCAACTAATGTTTTGTTTTCGATAATACTCATGCTTCACCCTCCTCGTTTTCACCCATGATCGCAGGCACTTGAATAAATCCATCTTCGCTTGTTTTTACATTACGCATTAACAAGTCGCGGTCTGTTCCTTTTTCAGCAACATCTTCACGCATCACATTCACTAATGGATATCCGTGAGTTGTGACAGGCACACCCGTTGTATCTACTTCGTTTAATTGTTCCACCATATCAATGATATCGCTCATTTGTTCTGTAAAATGAAGGATTTCATTGTCGGCAAAAGTTAGCTTTGCAAGTTTGGCAACGTGTCTAACTTCTTTTTCCTCAATGGCCATGTTTTTTCCTCGCTTTCAAAATCAATACTTTTCTATTTTAAAAGGCACTTGGGCCTCCGTCAATGTTAATCAAAGATATGGTATGTGAAGACGCCTTGTGACATATCTTGTAATAAGAATGCCTCCACTCCATTAATCGAACTAATACGAACTTCGACCGGCGTTGTTTTCGGTAAGTATTTATTCGCAACATCCGTCACGTGCTGTGCTAAAGCGATAATTTCTGATTCACCATAGAATTGCGTCATGATATTCACGACCATCTTCTTAGCTACATTATCTTGATACATTACGCGAGCCGTTACCCCTGAGAGGTTCGGGAAGAAGTTTTGCACTTCTGTTCTGAAGTTTTCAAATGCTGTTGACTCTTCTGTCGCAGATTCGTTCACTAATGGAAGCACAACTACTTTTTGGTTCACTTTTGACCAGTTTGTAATTTCAGTTCCCTCTACTGAAGTGGCTTCAAGAACGTATACCCCGCCACCGATATCATCTTTAGACGTTTGGCGGAACACGCCGAAGACGATTGGCACAGCCTTCAATGCATCGTTTTGACGAAGTCTTGTTAGGATAGTATTTGCGATGGCTTTTGCTTGTTCGATCATCGCTTCGTTTGAGATTTCTGTTTCAGCGTCTTTACCGTCGTTCGTGTAGTAATCCACGCTATTCATCGCAATCCCGATACTAATTCCACCTAATTCAAAGTTGTTTTCCGTTTGAATCATGTAGTCTTGTTCGAGAATCTGCGCTAAATAAATTGGCGCACGTCCTGTTGGAGATGTATCTCCATTATCAGCAGGATTTAACCCGTCTGGATTTTTATCACTCTTACGCGCAATCCATTTAGCCGTTGTTTCCGCATCGATGATTTGCCCTTCTCTGAAGAAGTATTGGTTCGTTGGGAACACGCTTCTTGAAAGGTCAATCAATCCTATTTCAAAGTTCTTCAAGTTAAATCCTGTGTTTAAGCTTAAAGTAGCTCCACGGTTTTGGCTCACTTCATACTTTCCATTTGTAATGAGCGCGCGATAAAAATTATTCGATAATTGATTTGTTGTTGATTGTACTACTTTTGTATTGGAATCTTTATTGGTATTCGTGCTTGATTGATTTGCTCTTGTAACATCCGCACAGGCAGCGAGCGAAATCACACTGGCTAATCCGAGTAATCCCAATCGTAATGTTTTTCTCATGTGACATCCTTTCTATGCAAGAGAATCGAGAAATTGTTGCTCGCTCCACACTTCGATTCCTAGGTCATTTGCCTTCGTTAATTTACTTCCAGCAGAATGCCCCGCAATCACCACATCCGTCTTCTTCGAAACAGATCCGGTCACCTTCGCTCCAAGCGATTCGAGTTTTTCTTTTGCATCTTGTCTTGTTAATTGTTCTAAAGTCCCTGTTAATACGACCGTCTTACCGCTGAGGACGTGTCCTGAGGCAGCTGAGTCGTCTTTTGTCACTCCAAGATAGGTCATATTCACGCCACTATCTTGCAATTCTTGAATTAATTCTTGAACAGATGGTTGTTCAAAATAAGTTTTTACACTATAAGCAATAATATCACCTAAACCATCAATTTCCAACAATTGTTCAATGCTCGCTTCTTGTAGAGCCGTCATCGTTTTGAAATGTTGCGCTAATTCTTTCGCCGCCTTGGTTCCCACATGACGGATTCCAAGTCCTGTTAAGAGGCGCTCGAGTGAGTTTTCTTTACTCTTCTCGATGGCTTCTAAGATGTTTTCAGCGCTCTTTTGTTGCACTTTATCTAGAGCTAACAACTGGTCTAGCGTTAATTGATATAAATCTGCCACATCGAGAACAAGCCCTTCTTCAAAGAGTTGCTTGATGACACGTGGCCCAATTCCACTCATATTCATCGCATTTCGTGAAACAAAGTGGCTCAACCCTTCTGTCAATTGAGCAGAACATTTTGGATTCAAGCAGCGAATCGCCACCTCTTCTTCCAAATGTTCTAATTTTTCATGACAGACCGGACAAGTCGTTGGAAACTCGTACGGCTGACTCGTTGCAGGACGTTTCTCTAAAATCACGCGCGTGACTTCTGGAATAATATCTCCAGCCTTATGAATCACAACGGTGTCTTCTAGACGGATGTCGCGCTCCTTAATCAAGTCAATATTATGCAAGCTCGCACGGCGTACCGTCGTTCCTGCTAGTTGAACAGGATCCATCACCGCAGTTGGCGTTACAACCCCCGTACGTCCCACCGTCCACTCGATATTGCGGACAACGGTTTGTGCTTCTTCTGCCGGGAATTTATACGCAATCGCCCAACGTGGAGCTTTCACCGTAAAGCCGATTTCTTCTTGAGCAGTAAAATCGTTCACCTTAATCACCATACCGTCAATTTCGTATGGTAAATCTGGACGTTTTGAAGCAATCGTCTCGATGTAATTCCATACTTCATCAATCGTTTGGCATTTTAAGCGCTCTGGATTGGTGACAAAACCAATCTCTGCCATTTTTTCTAATAGCTCTTCTTGAGTTGAAACATTTAGCTCTTCCACACTTGGACTGCTGTAAAGAAAGACCGACAAGTTTCGCTTCGCCGCAATTTTTGGGTCGAGCTGTCTGAGACTTCCTGCCGCCGCATTTCTTGGGTTCGCAAAGACTTCAAGCCCTTCTTCTTCACGCGACTGGTTTAATGCCACGAATGCTTTTTTCGGCATATAACATTCTCCGCGCACTTCGATATTCCAAGGTTCTTTGAGAGAAAGTGGCACCGATTTAATCGTGCGAACATTCCCTGTTACGTCTTCCCCTGTCGTTCCGTCGCCACGAGTCGCTCCCAGTACAAGCTGTCCGTTTTGATACGTCAACGCGATTGAGAGTCCATCGATTTTCAATTCACACACATATTCAATCGCACGGTTCGTTAATTTACGAAGACGCGCATCGAATTCTTCCAAGTCTTCTTTTGAGAAAGCATTTGAAAGACTGAGCATTGGATTCGTGTGCGTCACCTTCTGGAACTGGTCGAGCACTTCTCCACCCACACGTTGCGTAGGTGAATCAGGCGTCACGAATTCCGGATGTTCAGCTTCAAGCGCCACTAGTTCATGATAAGCCTTGTCATACTCCGCATCGGTTGCAGTTGGCTTATCTTCCACATAATACTCATGACTCCAACGATTTAATTGTTCTTTTAGCGCTTCAATTCTTTGTTGAATCGTTGTACTCATCTTCATCCTCTATTCTTTGATTTTTTCGATTGGGGCAAAACTTGCAAGGAGTCGTTTAATCCCCATTCCTGCAAAGGCCACATCTAACTCTTGACGGTCCCCTTCACCAGTAATGCGGACAACGGTTCCTGTTCCCCATTTTTTATGTGACACTTTCATGCCCACAGTCCATCCATCTGTTGAAGATGAACTTGCTTGTGGTTTATCTGCACGTTGAATACGCGCTGGTGTCGTTTGTTTCTTTTGTAAATAACCCCCGCCACTAGACGATTGGCTACTTGAGCGATAGCGGTCAAATAATCCCGTGCCACCTGTTGAGGTCGTAGACTGAGAGGTGCTACGAGATCCGTAAGATGACGTTTGGCTACGCGTTCCATAAGAAGATTTTGAATCATTCGTATAGAAACTACTTGAGTAATACGAATCACTCACCGTTACGCCTTCTTTTTCTAATAAACTGTCATCAATTTCTTGCATGAATCGTGACTCACGATAGTTTTGTGTCTTCCCGTAAAGAAGTCGTGAGTACGCACGGGTCATAAAGAGTTTCTTCTCGGCACGAGTAATCCCTACATACGCCAAGCGACGTTCCTCTTCTTCGCCATCTTCTTGGAGTGATCGTCCTGATGGGAAAATCCCATCTTCCATCCCGACAAGGAACACAACTGGGAACTCAAGTCCTTTTGCCGCATGCAAGGTCATTAATGTGATTTGAGAAGCGCTCGTCTCTTCTTCGCTTTCCATATCTGTCACCAGTGACAAGTCCGTTAAGAATTGGACTAGCGGTGATTCTTCGGCTTGTGTATCTAAACGGCTATCCTCAAACTCTTTGGCTACCGATAGAAACTCGCGCATGTTATCGATACGCGCATCGGCTTCCATAGTACGCGCTTGTTCAAGGGCTGTAATATACCCTGATTTATTCATCACTTCTTCGATTAGGTCCGTTAATGTGACAAACTCTTGCATCTTCGTTAAATCAGCGATGAGTTGTGCAAAATCGGCTAAGCCTTTCCCTGCTTTTCCAGAAATGCCGTTTAATGGACTTCCGGCTGCTTCTAAAAGGGAGAAACTATGCATTTCAGCAAAGAGAGCGAGTTTTTCAATACTCTTATCTCCGATCCCGCGTTTTGGTGCATTCACCACTCGTCTGAAACTAAAGTCGTCCGTTGGATTCACTAGGAGTCGTAAATAAGCAAGAAGGTCTTTAATTTCCATGCGCTCATAGAAGCGTTGACCTCCGACCATCTTGAATGGCATATTCGCCTTTAGTAAATCTTCTTCAAGAGTACGTGACTGCGCATTACTTCTGTAAAGCACCGCAAAATCGCTATAGTCATACCCGTCGAAGTTCACCATTTTTTGAATCGTACTGATGACATAACGAGATTCGTCATATCCAGACTGCCCGCAGTAATACGTGATTTTTTCACCCGCTTCATTGTCTGTCCACAACTCTTTTGGCTTACGATTCACATTATTTTCGATGACTTGGTTGGCTGCTTTTAAGATAGTCTTCGTTGAACGGTAATTTTGTTCCAACAAGACCACTTTAGCATCCGGGTAATCTTGTTCAAATGACAAGATATTTTCCATATCGGCTCCACGCCATCCGTAAATACTTTGGTCGGCATCCCCTACAACGCAGATGTTTTTGAATTTATCTGCAAGAAGTTTCACCAATAAGTATTGCGCATGGTTGGTATCTTGATACTCATCCACGTGGATATAGTGGAATTTTTGTTGGTAGTAATCCAACACATCTTGATGTTCTTGGAATAATTTCACGGTCAACATGATAAGATCATCGAAGTCTACCGTCATATTTTTACGCATTTCTGCTTGATATTCTTTATAACATTTCGCATAAATTTGGCTCACATAGTCCAAATGGTTCTTCGCAAATGTTTCTGCATCTTCGAAATTATTTTTCGCGTTACTGATAGTTGCTAAAGCTCCACGTGGCTCATAGCGGTCCGTATCGATATTCAACTTTTGCATAATTCGTTTCATCGCAGAAAGCTGGTCGCCTGAATCGATAATCGTAAACGACTTGGCTAACCCGATACGCTCACAGTCACGGCGAAGGATACGCACGCACATCGAGTGGAAGGTTGATACCCACATATCTTGTGCCTGTTCTCCGACAAGTGCCGCCACACGCTCTTTCATCTCGTTAGCCGCTTTATTCGTAAACGTAATCGCTAAAATATTCCACGGTTGTACCGCTTCTTCTGCCAAAATATAGGCCATGCGGTGGGTTAACACACGCGTCTTCCCACTCCCCGCGCCGGCCATGACTAGAAGTGGCCCTTGTGTATGCATGACCGCTTCTTTCTGGCGAGGGTTCATTCCCTTAATTAAATCACTCGAATTTTTCACAACTCTGTCCTTTCGTAAAGGTTATTGAACGTTGAAAAATAAGTCTGTCACTTCAATTTCTCTGAGTAAATCCACACTTGAAGCTCCGCGAAGTCGAATCACACCAAGCACGTCAGTTGGGCGTTTTGGTGTTAATTGGAAGAACTCGAAGTCCCATTGCGGTTTCAATAACGTTAATAAACTTGCTTTTTCCATCATCGATTCGTAAATTGGCACGATGATCATTTCTTCTTTGATTTCTTTGTATTCGATTGGCAATCCTGTTGCCACGCGCACAAGAATTTCAGACATGCTATGACCTAAGAAGGCGCTGCTGAATTGTTGCTGCACGAGTGGTAATTGGTTAACCCCATCCACGTAGAAAATACCGTTATTTCCCATCTTCACTTGAATCGAAAGAATGGTCGTTCCAGATAAGTTATCCATAATCTTGAAGGCAATGCGTTTCAATTCTTGGACCCATTCTGGATTTAGGCGACGAGAGACGATACTGTATTTTAATTTACCCGTGATGTAGACATCTTCTGAAATCGGTAGTACTGTCACGCGGTCTTCGTAGTCACGCACGACAGTTACTGTGAAATGACGTTGCGCTGGAACGAAGGCTGTTAACATACATGGTCCTTCTTCCAGTTTTTCAAGAACGCGCTCTTCGAAGTCTTCATCGTAGAGTTCTAACTTTTCTTCCACGCGATTCTTCACAAGATTGCTTTCTAAATACGCTGGAAGGCCGATGCTTTGGACAATCGATGGTAATTCACCGACCGTTGTCACTAATCTATATGGCGCAAGGTTAATCGCATGCGTATCTAAGAATAATTTTTCAACAGTACGGTTTTGCGAAATCTCTGCTAGTTCAAACGATTGATAGTAGCGAGTTTTACTGCTAATTTCATATAGCACATCAACCGGTACTAAGTTTGTTAATAATAAAACCGTGTCTACTTTTTCTGCGAAATCTAATAACGCCTCACGGTCTTTGTAAGAAGAGACGATTTCATATTCAGCCATCGAAATAGCCGCCTCGTTTGATTGGTGGTAGCAGTACACAACGTACCCCATTTTTCTTGCTTCGCGAGCGATGGATGCTACTTGCTCATCTCCACCGATAATTCCGATGATGGCTCCTGGTAATAACTGACTCATTAATATCCTCTCCTTTACTAATCCGTTTGAACGTTACGAACTCTTTCGTACGGACACGGTTGTTTCTTCTGTTGGTAATTGATCGTATTTATATAATTCATGCTCTTCAATCATTTGAATAAGCTTTTGCGCATAAGTTGGATCGGTCGCATAACCTGCATCTTGCAAGGCTTGTGCCGCTTGCTTGTAGTTTCTAGCCCCAAGCACCTTGTGATAGAGCGTTGGGTCCCAGTCCACGCCGTACGCTAATAGTTGCGCATGGGCCTCAACTGATTCTGCCCAGCTTTCATACACGCGAAATCGTCCGTTAATCGTAATCCATGTGTTGTTCACGAATTCTGCGGTTTCTAGGATGACATTTGGTTCAGTAGCAGACCCTTTCACGCCGTATAAATTATAATATTTACTTGCTAATAAACTCTCTCCCCAGTTCGATTCAAGAATCGCTTGCGCTAAACTCACGCTCGGCAACACGCCGTAGTCTTTATACGCTTGTTGTGCCGCTGGGATAAGTACTTTTAAAAATTCATCTTGTGTCACATGTATTTCCTGTGGCTCGGATTTATGTTCAGATAACCATGTGATGGTCCCGGCCAAAAGAACGCTTGCTACAGCTACGATGAGAAGTCCCGTCAATTTCGATAATGACTTGAACCACTCGACAAGATGAAAGACGAATTTATTTTTTCTTTTCTTTCTTTTCGCCACAGTTTCACCACTTTCTTTATCTTTTCAATTTTATCATAAAATGGCCTATAAAAAAATGGATACCCCCTTGTTTTCAAAGAGAGTATCGCATTCATTTTGCAAACTGTTATTCCTCTAAATTAGATTCTGGAACAAATGCATTTTTGCTATATTCCAAATATTTTTCTTGCGCTTTTTCGTCCTTCATCCATTCAAGGAGCTCTTGTTTTTTCGTACCGATTTGTTTATGCGTAATTCCTACCACACGAATCTCAATAATATCTTGGTAACTCCAATGACCGTATGTCGTTGCCACGCGTAAAATCGTGACATTTTCTTTGAATTTACCCTTGCTGACAGCAGCCGTCTTCCAATCCACGCGGACATTTTCTTGACGAATCCAGCGACTCGCAATCGCCACCTTCAAACGTAAATATTCAGCGACTGGGTCTGAAGCGACTTCTGGAAGCACATCGGCATTTCGGGCGACTTTATTAGCAAGCATCCACTCATAGTCCGTAAACAGACGTGCGATTTTTTGAAGATTTTCTGCCTTCAATCCGCGTTCCCCGTTCTTCCATCTCGTCCAACTTTGACCACTAATCCCTAATTCTTCTGTATAAAATGCCTTTTCTGAGACATAACGTTCTCTAACAGCGTTCACTACAATTAATACAAATGCTTCATGCATCTTCATCACCTCTTGAACACATTGTACACCTATTAGGTGCATTATTCAATAACTCTACCATTTTTTTAACACATATATTATAATAGCGATATCTAAAAAAAGCAGAGGTGAGAGCGTGCCACAATCGTCAAATAATCCATTCCATATCGGACTTCGTACTTTTAAAACAGCCGTGTCTGTATTTATTTGCGTGGTTCTCTTTAGAATCTTACATCGTGGTTCACCGATGCTAGCAGCCTTGTCTGCTATTTTCAGTTTGCGAACTGACCATCAGCAAACGTTTAAATTTGCACTTTCTCGTTGTATCGGAAATACAACAGGCGGGGTCGTAGCTATTCTTTTATTCTACGTAAGAGCTGTTCTCCCATTTCCTGAATATACCGATTTACTGCTCGCTCCTGTCGGGATTGTAATCATTATTTTATTCTGCAATCGATTTAATAAAACAGGCGTTATTAACTCATGCGCCACTTTCCTTGTTATCTTCTTCAACGTAGAAGCAGGACAAAATACTGCGTATGCAATCCAACGGATTCTCGATACAATTATCGGAGCACTCATTGCGATTGGGGTAAACCACTTACTACCAAATCCACATCTGAAAGAACAACAATCTTAAAAATACAAAAGAGTTCTACCACACTGGTAGAACTCTTTTTTGTACTGTTTTTTTATTTCATACGCATCATGCCGTACATACGTGTATCGATAAAGAACACATCATCCTTCACATCAATTGTTTTAGAAAGAAGGATGTCTTTTGTCTGCATCGATTGCACACGTAGCGTTGGTTTGCCATCGACTAGAGTGATCATCACAAGATTCCCTTTATTCAAGTACACTTGTGGTGCATAGACATCTGTTTCCGTTGTAAATGCTTCTTCTAATTTCTGCGAACCTGCATTAAGAACATAGTATTTAGTCTCATTATTTTTGCGCTCACTTGCCTTCACATACGTATCCGACCCAGTGAATGCAGGCACCTCATCTGCCAACGCAATATATGCTTTGTCTCCTACTGTGTATAGAATCGATTGTACCGCACTCATGCCCTGTTCAGGTCTGATTTCTGTGAACTTCTCAGTCTCAGCATCAAAAGTCATTAAGCGGAATTTTTCATCTCTTGAATACATACTCTTGAAGAGTAGCACTTGCGGGTCGTACATGCGAGAGCTCTTGGCTTCTCCCCATGCAATCGAAGCGTATTCCTCTGGTAATTTCACTCGTTTAGCAGGTGTTGTGGCTCCCGTTTCTAAGTTCACAGAGAATGTGATGAAGAAATAGGTTGGTGCTTTCGAGCCTCTATTTTCATACTCAGGCATCGGCACCACTCCATACACGGTATTGCCTTTTCTATAGAAAGTGACATCTGTTACAAAATGACTATCGTCCCCGCGTACTTCTTTAGTAATCGGAACCGAAACAGTTGTGACCTTCTTCGTCTCTTTGTTAATGATACTGAAATTTACCTTTGGATCTGTTGTACTTTCAAAGCTATAAGTCAAGCCGTATAGAAGGTCATACCCCTTAAACGCCACCAGATTGTCATAATTCGGACGTTCTGTAAAAGAAAAGTCTGCCAATCTCTTTTTCGTTTGGAAACTGTAGGCATTTTCGGAAAAACCAACACGTTTTACGTTTCCATCTAAAAGTGCATACTCTGCGCCCTTAGACGATGTTAAATCATCTGTGGAATACGACATCTCAAACGTTGCTCCGTCGACTAATTTTTTCTCTTCATCGGTTAATTGAATCGATACCGGAGCAGGCTTCACTTCTTGATACGCTGCGTGACCAGCTGTCGCTAGAAACACAAGTCCACTAAAGGCAAATACTGCTGTTGCAAATTTACTTGATTTCATGATAACCCCTCCTTACACACTAACCTTATGATTTAATAAATAATCGCTTAGTAGCATATTTAAAACAATCCAAATGAGCATGCTACCGATTAAAAAGACCATCGCTTCATTTCCAATTAAACGAACCACAAATTGCGTGCGCATGATAGCTGTGAATGTCACAACAATGACTAAAACGTAGAGAACGACCGAAGTCACCTTTCGTACATAGCCCTTCTTCTCAACCCCAAAGACAAGAATCGCGAGTTGGAAGACCGTTACGATGAGCGCTACCCCCATTGTTAAAATGAGAAGGAACTGCACCGCATATTGTGGCACTAGAAGCGGCATTGCCATAGAGTTTGTCACAAGCGACCATGGTGTGATGTGGTACTGTGCAAACTCTGGAATAAAGAAGCTTGTGAGGTAGTAGTTTAAGAACACCCCAACTACTTGAACGGCTTGTAAGAAGAACGTAATCACAAGCATTGTTAATAATTTAGCCCAGTAGATTCCAAAACGGGATCCTGGAAGCATGAGTAGACGGTAAATAAATGAGCCTTTGCTGCTCCATTCTCTCGACCAAATCACTGCCGAGTAAACCAAAATCGCTGTTCCCGCAAAGAACACTGGAAGTCCGATTGAGAGTTGGTCTAGCACGACTTGTTTCACGATATCAGGACTCACAATGCGCAATTGTCCGGTTAATAACCCAGTCGTCGCAAGGGTCTTCACCTTCAACCCTAGTTGCAATAAGATTTGAAGTAAGGCCACCACGAGGATGAATCCTTTCGCCTGGCCGATATTATAAATCGTTAAGTTGATGACTTTCTTCATGGTAAGTATACCTCCCTCATCACATCGACAATTGATTTGCCCTCTTCTTCGCGGACTTCTTCTGGATAGAATTCCTTCACTACACGTCCATCGTTTAAGAGCACTGCTTTATCGACGATATACTCAATATCATTAATTTCATGCGTTGTAATCAATACGCCCCGTCCATCAAGTAGGTCGCTTGTAAACACACGCGCGATTTCTTCACGGGTAAACACGTCGATTCCTGAAAATGGTTCGTCCATCAAGATGTAATCTGTATCCAGCCCCATCCCGAGAAGCAAGTTCAGTTTAGCAACATTCCCTTTCGAGAGTGATCGTACTTCATCTTTTAAATTCAAACGGAAAAAGTCTAATAAATGTCTTTCCTTTTGACGATTCCAGTTTGGATAGAACGTGCGCATAAAATCAATTGCCTCGTCCACTGTTTGGTCTGGAGAAATAATCGAACTATCTGTAATGTAGCTCACCTTTTCCGCAAACACTTTACGGGCTGGCATATCATCGATAACAACTTTCCCTTTATCAAATGGTAATAGTCCTGCAATGCAGTTCATAATCGTTGTTTTCCCAATCCCGTTGACTCCAATAAGAGCCGTCACTTCTCCTTTTTTCGCGTTAAATGAGATGTCATTCAACACTTGTTTCTTTCCAAATCTCTTACTTAAGTTTTGAACAGTTAACATAGTACCGCTCCTTCCTTACAATTGTTTTTTGAGATGTTCGATAACATCTTCTGCAGTTAAGTTGAGAGGCTTAATCGCTTCTGTAAAGCTTCCAATCGCCTCATCTAACATTTCATCTTTTAGTTGCTCAATCCGTTCTACATCTTCTGTCACACGACTCATGACATTATTTCCAGTCGTAATCAACCCCATGACCTCCAATTCATGAAAGGCACGTTGGACCGTATTGGGATTCACTTGCATGGTTTGCGCAAATTCACGCCGACTCGGCATCTCTTGGCCTGCTTCCATTCTGTGGGAGGCAATTTCCGCTTTGAAATAGGCGATTATTTGCTCGTAGACCGGACTTCTTTTATCAAATACGATCATTAGTAACTCCTTTCTTTGATTCCCAATCAGTGTATTAACCGGTTAATACACTTATCTTTAACTGTATTATGCGCTTAATACACCTGGATGTCAATAGCGTTTTCAAAAATATTTTTAAAAAATAAAAAAGACGACTCAAATTCGAGTCGTCTCAACGGTTATTGTAATTTTAATTTTACCATTTCTTGTAAGATGAGGTTCGCTAATTCGGCTGCCCCTGTATCGTTTGGATGAATCTCATCATCAAAAAGCCATTGTTTTGTATGTCCTTTGGCGTAAGTTCCCCAGTCGATTAAATGAACATTTGGATAGCGTTCTGCAGCTGCTTTTAACTGCTCATTTACTTCTTTAGCCCATTTAATTTCATAACCGGCTGTGACTAAGAAGATTTCACGGTTCCCCGTTGCTTGAATTAGAGAATCGATTTGAGAAGCCGCAAAGGCCCCGTTTGAACCGAGTACGAATACCACAGTTTGAGAAAGTCGACCTTGTTGCGCAAGCTTCTGAACGATTGGCGTACTGTAATACAACTGACGTCCCACTTCTCCGTCCACATAGGCGTTCGGGAAAACTTCACGAAGTTTATTTGCAGACGCTAATAACACTGAGTCTCCGACAAACGTAATCGGCGTTTGCTTCACCTGCTGTTCCGTGTTGGCTTTCGCTTCATTACTAATCGTCGTTGTTCCTTCTGTTGTCGGTTCGGCCGTCGTCTCTTGTAAGAGCGCTTGGTTTTGACGAATCTTCTCCTCAACCTCTTGTACGGCTGAGTTTTGATTCTTTTCTTGTGCAAATCCAAGACCTGCAAGCCCGATACAAATCACATACATGAGTGAGAACACGAGTCCAAATTGCTTCATACCTTTTGGAAGATTCGATTTTCCATAGGCCGTTAAATTATACGGACTATGCGCTTGTCCAATCGGAAGAACGAAGCGGTCTCGTTCAAACAGTTGATACGTGATTTCCGCCATCACAAAAATTAATGCAAATTGAATTCCTACTGATAACCACTGTTCATTAATCTCACGTAAAAACGTTGGCGCAATCAGATGAATCGGATAGAACCATAAGTAGTATGAGAAACTTCTCTTTCCAAAGAACGTAAATCCTTTGAAGCTGAAGAGGTAATGAACCCCCACACCCTCGCGAATCGTACAAGAGAGAAGAAGCATCATCACAAAAGATGAAATAAACATCATCATATAATACACTTCTGCTTGCGTTCCATTGAACGTTGTAAACATCCAGCCTAAAGCTCCTAAACAAATGAGGCTCAATGCGTTTGGAACAACAGAGCCTGATTCTCGCTCAGGAAGTAGTAATTTTCCTTCATGAATGTAACTAAGTAATGCCCCGAATGTGAACGAAAACAGACGCGTTGATACTAAGTAGTACACATGAGACGGATCTTGTTCAAACCAATAGAGTGCTGCCATTCCCGCTGCAGACGCGAGCGTCAAGAATGCGAGTAACGCGAACTCCTGCATTCTGAGGAAGTTCAATTTCTTCATCAGTTTTCGAAGCAGATACCCTACGATTAATAATTGCACATAAAGGGATACATACCAGAGATGCACAAACGGACTCGGATTCGCCGATTGCACAAAGTATGATTGTTGAGAGAAAATTTGATAATCATTATTCACGAAGAATATTGCCGAAAGCGCCATGCCTCGGATATTAGAAAGTAATTGCGGTGCCGCCACGAATAAAAACGCGACCGTCACGACAATCATAAAGAGCATCGGGAAGAACATTCTCTTCAAACTTCTCACTGGGAAACGCTCTTTATAATCTTCCGCGAATGTTTTGATATTATTCCGGAACGTCAAGTAGCCTCCGACCACTAAAAATCCATTAACGGCTAAAAATCCGCCCGGTAATAAATGTTGGAAATAATAATATGTAATAATTGCTAGTATAAAAAAACCTTTCAAGCCATCGAATGCCGCACTCCGTTTTTTCTCTTTTTGCTTGGGAGGATGTGGGTGCGTCGGTGCTTGAGAAGGTGTTGTTTGATAATTCATAGTCCCCACTGTTTTTCTCCATTCCTAAAACTCCTATTTATTATAGCTCAAAACCACTACACTTGGATACTAGGAACATTACATTTTTGTTAATTTTAAGAAAACAGTTTCCAGTTGTTTCTGAAGCGTGAACAAAGGTCCATTGTGTCTATAAAAA
>CAUVGI010000037.1:0-13697 GCA_963551375.1 uncultured Streptococcus sp.
ACAGAATTAAAAGGTTTACCAGGACATCCTGCAAACTACTATTTCGTAAAAGACTTAGATGGATATAAAATCGAAGTGATCCGCGAAAAATAGTTCATACATGACATTCCACACACCCTCTGCTATAATGTATTCTATGCGATGAGGCGACACGCAGTACATTAGAGACTGCGAGTTATGTGGAACAGGAGTGCTTTGGCACACTACCGGATGTAGCTGTTTGTAGTTCGTGATGTGAACACGACCTACTCATCTGAAAAGATGCCACGCTAAGACTAGGAGTTCCTAGTCTTTTTTTATAGTGAAATTATGATACAATAGCAATGAAAATTATTAGACATAGAAAGAGGAAGATTCATGAAACAATGTCCATTCTGTCATGAGATGATTGACGAACAAGAAACACTCTGCCCTTACTGTGGAACAGTTCAAGATGAACTATCACAACCGGTGTCAATTGAACCAAACGAAGGCGTTCAAACAGACCTTTTAGACGAAAATAACGAACCTACTCCATCGTTTACAACGAAAGTAGAAACAAGTATCCCAGAAGAAGACAATAACCGTAGCTCACAAGAAAACCGTGTGAAGAATAATCGCCTAGCCTATGCTGGTGCGTGGAAGAAATTCAAACGCTTCTTCACTTTCTTTGGAGAACGTTTAGTCCAACCGACAAATCATTACTCACGTAAGCGTCAATATAGCCGTACTTACGGATATGCATTGATTATCCTTGCGACAGTGATGTCCGCATTCGTAACGACTCACTTGATTCATTCACTCATTGGTCAATACCAATTATTTGCCGACATTTCAATCTTACCAAGTTTAACAAGCACACCTAATTACATTTGGATGTTCATTCGCTTCATCCTCTTCTACGCGGTGTTCTACCTTGGATTTCCAAGCGTATCGTATGGATTGAAACATGTCTTCCAAAAACGTCAACACGTATTTAACTACTGGTTGACACAATACGAAGGAATGAACGTTTTAGCGATTGTGTTACTAGCCGTTGCGACAGTGATGACATTTATCAGTCCAGTATGGTTATTCGTTGGAATCTTGATCGTATTCTTCGCGCACATCCTACTTTACATCGTGACATTTACGTCATCAATGTTTAAGAGCGCCACTGAATCAACGATCGATCCAATTTACTTATCACTCATTGGTTTAGTCGTACAACTGATTATCACAATCAGCTTACTCTTAATCTTATTCTAAAATACAAACACAAAACCCTGTCCAGCGACGGTCAGGGTTATTTTTTAACTATTTTTTGAACAGCAATCCAATGAGTTGTCCTATGAGACTGACAACTGCATACATCAGAATATAAATGGCCGCAGAGTCATTTAGTAAAAAGAGATTCGGAATCCATAAGAGACCAATAATAATCGGGAAATACCAATAATATCCAAACTTTACCGAAAATAGCGTTGAAACCACAAAGACGATGACCGGAATTCCAATCAATAGCAAGAACATTGCACTTCCTGTATCTTGAATCAGAAAAACAGGGATTAAATAATAGAGTCCAGCAACAACAACGTACACCAGTAACTGTCTATACTTCGAAGGCATCATGACCCCTCCTCTATTGATTCTATTTTCCTATCTCCATTATACCATATCCATTTAAAATCGAGTGCTATGTTAAGCACTAAAAAAGCATGAAACAAATTTGTTCCATGCTTACGATTCACTCTTTAGTTTTGTGAGAAGAGATTTTTGATGGCATCAAAAATCGATTGGAAGAATTGGGCGATCTTATCGAGCCATCCTTCGTTTTTGGCTTGTTCGACTAAGCTGTTAATCTTTTCGCTGACTGATTTTGACAAGCTATTTAATTGCTCTAATACTTGTTTGGAATCAATCGCACTTGTGTTTTGATAGTTTTGCGCAAAAGCGACTAGTGCTTTAATTTGGTCTTGAGAAATCACATTTTGTAATGAGTTGTTCTTCAAGGCGTCGTTAATAATGCGTTCGATATCTTCTTTTGTCGCTAATTGTCCTTGCTTTTGTTTGAGTTCCGCAAGTTCTTTTTTGATTTCAATCATCGCTTTATCAAGTTTTGAAGAATCGAAACCTTTAGCGTTCGCATTTTCTTGCGCGATTTTGTTCGTGACTTCTAACTCTTGTTGCGCGACTTCGGTACGTTTGGCATCCAGTTGTACCCCGTTGGCTTCGAAGGCTTTATACACCCCTGTTAAGGCGGATTCACCGGTTACTTTCGATACGGCTGCGACTTCGATTTCCGCATCCGTTACACCAGCTGTGATTGCTGCGTTGGCATATTGCTCAGGTGTTACCAGTGTAATGTTTTCAGGAGTCTTGATTTTCACCTTCACCCCTGTACCCTTGTCTGTCTTTTGAACCATCACCGACGAAATCATGACAGAGGTATTTCCGTCGCCACTTCCAAGATATTTAATTAAATCTTGTCCGGTTGCTGTTTCCGTTAATACGGTATTTGGATCTTTAATGCCTAATAATTGAGAAGTTTGCTGAATTTGCGCCTCGCTGAGTCCACCACCATAGACTACGGTTGGTTTTCCCCATTTCTCATTAACGGTCGTTGTATCGATGGCATATGCACTCTTCATGGATAATCCCATCAATGCAAGGACGATTGCGGTTGCCTTCACCCATTTTTTCATGAATGAACCTCCTTTGTTTTAAATCGTAACTTGCTCGTTACACTCATAGTATACAAAAAGAACTTTAAGAAAAAAGTGTTCTTTCCTTAAAGTTCTTTATCTATTTGTTTAAGAATTGGTTAACGTCTACGCGCAAATGCCTTCATTGTTGTTGGTGAGAAAAGCATAATGATTGGATAAATTTCCAAACGTCCTGCAATCATCCCAATCGCAAGTACAAAAGTATTGAAATCAGAATACATTGAGAAGTTGCTTGTAGGTCCTACTTGACCAAGCCCCGGCCCGATGTTGTTAAAGGTTGCGGCCACACTTGAGAAGGCTGTTGTAAAATCGCCTGCTTCAAATGACACACATAGTAATAACACAAGGAAGAACAGTACATACACGATTAGGTAGTTGGCAATACTCTTCTCCATCTTATTATCGATTGGTTTTCCATTCATCGTTGGAACAAACACACGACGCGGTTGACCCATGCTTTTTAATTCGGCAATGGCACTCTTGAAGTACACGATAACACGAGAGACTTTAATCCCCCCGGCTGTTGACCCTGCACATCCCCCGATAAACATCAGTAGTAAAAGAAGCACATGTGGGAACAATCCCCAGAGTCCAAAGTCGACCGTTGAATACCCGGTTGTCGTAATAATCGACGATACCGTGAAGAACACACTACGAATTGGAACGCCTAAAGCCGATTGCGTAATCGATAATACGGTGAAAATAATCATCGTAAAGCCAAGGACGATTCCAACATAGGTACGCATTTCTTCGTCTTTAATCACGTCTTTCACAGCGCCTAGAAGAATGAAGTAATATAAGTTAAAGTTGATCCCAAAAAGCATCATCCCTACCCCGATAATCCATTCCACGGCTGCTGCGTTAGCGTAAATACTAAATCCGGCATTATTAATCCCGAAACCACCTGTCCCTGCTGTACCAAACGATAAAAGCAAGGCATCAAAGAGTGGCACTTGGAAGACGACTAAGATAATCGTCAATACGGCTGTCATCGCCAAATAAATCATATATAAAATCTGCGCCGTATGCGCTAATTTCGATACGAGTTTTCCAAACACAGGACCTGGAACTTCCGCACGCATTAGCTGCACGGATTCGGAACCATGACTTGGAAGAATCGCAAGTGCGAATACCAGTACCCCCATCCCACCGACTAAGTGAGTGAAGCTTCTCCAAAATAATGAAGAATGTGCAAGTACTGAAAGGTCTGGGATAATACTTGAACCAGTGGTCGTTAATCCACTTGCCGTTTCAAAGAAGGCATCCACCACATTTGGGATTTCTCCTGTGAAGACAAATGGAAGTCCACCAAAGAACGAGAGTAAAATCCAGCTTAAGGCTACGGTTACGACCCCATCACGCGCCATGATTTTTAGTGGCTCTGGCTTTTTAAAGCTTAAGAGTAGCCCAATTACCAGTAGTAACAGAATCGTTCCAGCATAGGCTAGTTTTTGAGTCAATGACTCATGATAAATAAAGCTAACAATCAGTGGTAAGGCTAAGAGCGCCGCTTCAACTTGAAGCATTTTTCCCACGAAATAGCGAACTGTTTTGATATTCATTCAGACACCTCTATTCCAAAATGTCGTTAATGTCATCAAAGTCTTTTTCCGTTGTAACGACGATTACTTTATCAAATGGCTCGATTGTGTCACTACCGGCTGGGTAAATGAGTTGTTCCCCACGAACGATAAACGCAATCAAGAGGTTCGATTTTGTCTTTAGTTCTGATAAAGGAATTCCACAAATCCCACTATTTTTTTGAACGCGGAATTGAAGTGCTTCAACTTGGTTATCCGCTAAACGGTATAACGCTTCGACATTAGATCCTTGTGTGTTCGAACGTGAACGCACGAATTGGATAATTTCGTTCGCAACGATACGTTTTGGCGTCACGACTGATTGATTATCAAAGCCTTTAAACACTTTAAGAAGCGCTGGACGGCTCATCTTCGTAATAATCTTTGGTACGCCTTGTTGTTTCGCATACGCTGAAAGAATTAAGTTTTCTTCGTCAATCCCTGTCATCGATACAAACACATCATATTCTGTAATACGTTGTTCTTCTAATACATCGTGGTCTGTTCCATCGGCATGAATGATGGTTGAATGTGGGAACGCATAGCTTAAAGTTTCACAGCGTTCTTCATTGACTTCGATGACTTTGGTGTTGATTTTTGTTTGTTTCAACATATTGAGTAAGTAATAAGTAATACGTCCACCACCGACAATCGTAGCAGAAGACACACTCTTCGTTTCTTGACCTGTTAATTTTAAGAAATTGCGAAGGTCTGGATACGCCCCTGTAATAAATACATGGTCGCCTTCTTCCAAAGTAGAATCCCCATCCGGAATAAAGCTTTGGTCATTACGATGAATCACACAGATTAAGATAGATTCAAAACGATTACGCACTTCTTTCAGCGTTAAACCGGCAAGTGCTGATCCTTCGTTGATTTCCAATTCAAGCAAGCTGACACGGTTTCCAACGAAATTTTCTACACTTAACGCAGAAGGATAATTAAAGTTATTCGCGATATCACGAGCCGTTGAAAGCTCTGGGTTAATCAGTAATGAAATCCCTAGACTTTCACGAACGAGTTGTAATTGTTGTGAATACTCAGGATTACGCACACGCGCAACAGTGTATTCCGCCCCAATTTTCTTCGCAAGAATAGATGCAATAATATTAATTTCATCCATTTCCGTTACAGAAATAAAGATGTCACAGTTCTCCACTCCTGCTTCCACAAGAATGTCGTAGCTGGCACCATTTCCGCAAATCCCCATAATATCGAATTTATTTAGTAAACGATCGATTAAATCTTGGTTTTTATCAATCAATACAATGTCATTTTCTTCTGTCGAGAGCTCCTGGCAAATCACTTCGCCGACTTTTCCCCCACCGACAACAACAATTTTCATTTTGTTTCCTCCAGATTAAAAAATCTTATACCTTCCTATTTTACCTGTCTAGTGTGAAAAGGTCAAAGTTTATCTTGTTTTCTACAGGATAAAACCATGGTACACTACTCTTGGAGGATTTTATGAACGAACACGAATTACAACAATTAACGATGGAGATTTCGCGTACCTCTTTTCACCGCGAATTCACTCACAAAATTACGTATAACAGACGTCTGCGTTCCAGCGGAGGTCGCTATCTCTTAAAAACGGGGAATATCGAGATTAATCCCCTTATCGAACAAGAACTGGGGCTTGAAGCGCTCGTTGGCGTCATTAAACATGAACTCTGCCATTATCATTTGCATCAAACAGGCGGTGGTTATCGTCACAGAGATGCTGACTTTAAACGTCTGCTTCATCAAGTGGGCGGAAGCCGCTTTGTCGAACGCATGAAGGAGCCCACCTTCCTATACGAATGCGTGAACTGCCATCACCGTTATCCCCGAATGAGAAAAATGAACACGAATCGTTATGTATGTGGAAAATGTCGTGGAAAATTAATTCTTTTAGATTGAAATTCCGCAAAACATTTGATAAACTAAAGGAGTTCTGCGGTCGTGGCGGAATGGCAGACGCGCTGTCTTGAGGGGGCAGTGGGTGTATACCTGTGCGGGTTCAAGTCCCGCCGGCCGCATAAACCAAATGAAATACGCTAGATGGATAACCATCTAGCGTATTTTTGTGCTTGTGTTTTTATACAATCAAAGCTATCAACGCATTGTAACAAACTCTTCGCTTCCTGTTGGATGAATCGCGACGGTTGCGTCGAAGTCGGCTTTCGTTGCGCCCATTTTAATCGCTACGGCAAAGCCTTGAATCATTTCGTCAACGCCATATCCAATCCCGTGGAGGCCGACTACTTTTTCGTCTGCTCCTGCTGTGATGAGTTTAAAGAGCGCTTGTTGGCGATGGCTTGTGACGGCTGAATACATTCCAGCAAACGTTGATAAGTATGCCTTCACGTTTTCTTTACCGTACTCTTTCACGGCTTGTTCTTCTGAAAGCCCCACTGTTCCAATGGCTGGATGTGAGAACACGACTGTTGGAATCGTTGAGTAGTCCATTTTCGCGTTTGTTTGTCCGTTAAATAAACGTTCTGCTAGTGTGCGTCCTGCTTTAATCGCTACTGGCGTCAATTCTTTTTCACCAGAAACGTCTCCCAGTGCGTACACACCTTGAGCTGTAGTTTCTTGGAATTCATTCACTTTGATAAATCCACGTTCTGTTAATTCCACTCCTGCAGCTTCAAGGTTTAATCCTTCGGTATGAGGAGTGCGTCCTGTTGCCCAAATCACTTTTTCAGCAGCGAAAGTTGTGCCGTCTTCGAAATAAATTTCCACAGTCCCATCTTCAAGTTGAACCAATTTTTGTGGCACTTTGTTTGTGTGCAATGTTGGTCCTGATTTTTCCATTTCCTCAACGAGTACTTCAATAATCGAATGGTCAAAGTTACGTAAAGGACGATCGCGGCGAACGAAAAGATCTGTCTTCACACCTAGCGCATGTAAGACACCCGCAAGTTCTACGGCAATATATCCAGCGCCTAAAATGGCTACGGATTGTGGCAACACGTCCCAAGCAAACACATCGTCAGAAGTGCCGCCAAGTTCTTTTCCTTCCACGTTTGGAATGGCAGGTTTTGCCCCTGTCGCAATCACGATATGGTTGGCACGGTACTCTTCCCCATCCACTTCAATTGTGTGGGCATCAACAAAGCGCGCATATCCTTTAATCACCGTTACGTTGTTTCGTTCAAAAGTCCCATTATAAGAATTACGCGAGCGGTCAATATACGCTTCACGGTTTTTCTTTAATGTCGCAAAATCAAAAGTGACGTTTTCTGCAGTAAATCCATAGTCTGGTCCATACGCGTGAATCGCTTCTGCAATTTGCGCTCCATACCACATAATTTTCTTAGGAACACAGCCGATATTTACACAGGTTCCTCCAAGTAAGTTTCCTTCTACTACGGCTACACGGGCACCATGCATGGCTGCACGGTTTGCTGTGGCAATACCGCCACTACCACCACCGATAGAAATCATATCAAATTCCTTCATACGCTCATCCTCCGTTATTTCGTCACACTCATTCTATCAGAGCGCTTTTGCTTTTGTCTTAAACCCTGCTCATGGAATACGTATTTGCGCAATGAAAAATGATTACTACAAAGCCTTGCGGCTTTTTTTTATAATCGCTGTTACGGGGCACCGGAGCAAGCCTTGGTCTTGCTCCTTCGAAGCTTCAAACGCGGAGTAAGGAACAAGTTCCTACTCCGCGTAATTCTTCATCGATGCGATTCCCCGTTACTGCGATTATAAAATCCGCAGGCTTCTTCGTAATCATTTTTGGTAATTCTTATTTTATGAATCTAAGTTAAAAATACTCTGATAGAATCATGTGCCAATAACGGCCTCTTCGCTCCTTACTACTGTGCTAGTAGTTTGTTTGTGCTTTTAAGTCTGTCTTATTAACGCCTAGACTAGAGCTTTTCAAGCCAGAGGGCACAGAGTGTTTGGACGGCTGGGATAATCGTTGTGATTGAACCGTGGTTATCGTATGCCTTGTACCAGAGTTTGCCAGTTGAGTCATAGGCGTATTGGTACACGACGAGCCAGTGATTCTTATATGGGCTACCTAGAGCGGCAGTGGTTCCTACGACAACAGGAACGCCGTCTTCAAGAAGTCCTGGCACGACCTTTTCACTAAATAAATTAAAGTGTGTCTTATAACCGTATTTCTTCCACTCGTTATTGAGTCCGCGTTGGACGTCCCAATAGAAAGTTCCACGATATGGCAGTGCGTATTCAATTGACGATTCCATCCCTTTTAGAAGCTCGTCCATCGATTGTGTAACGACGCCTTCACGTTTTGCCATGAGAACTGTTAAGCAAGCAGCCGCATACGTTCCGCAGACTCCTGGTGTCTTTTCATTCACATAAGCTTTGAACGGCTGCATCTCCCCTTCAGGAAGGCCTCGCCATTCAACCTTTTCTTCTAAGCTGTGTTTCTTCTCCCACTTCATTCGCATTCTCCTTATTGTTCAAACTGATCGTCTTTATTTTTCAAAATGATATTCTATCACTTGTAAGTTTTCATCGAGGTCAAATACAAGCGGTGTTGCAGTTGGGATTTCAAATTTCAAAATTTCGTCTTCGCTTAAGTTGAGCAAGTATTTCACTAAACTACGTAGAGAGTTTCCGTGCGCTACGACTAGAACGTTCTTGCCGTCTAGTAAATCCACCGCAATCTTATCTTGCCAAATTGGAAGCACGCGGTCCAAGGTTGTTTTCAATGTTTCGCCTTGAGGAAGGTCCTTCACTTGTAGATGTTTGTAGCGAGGGTCTTTAGCTTGTTTGGCTGCTTCTTCCTCGCTAAGAAGTGGAGGCATTACGTCGTATGAACGTCTCCAAAGCAACACTTGTTCGTCGCCATATTTTTCGCGTGTTTCTTGTTTGTTGAGTCCTTGCAAGGCTCCATAGTGGCGTTCGTTTAATCGCCAGCTCTTTGTTTCTGGTAAATAGTCTTGATTTAATTCAGACAAGACGATATGACCTGTGTGGATGGCTCTTTTAAGAACTGATAAATACACATGATCAAATTGAATGTTTAATGAGCGGAGTACTTTCCCTGCATGATGGGCTTCTTCTACCCCTTTATCCGTCAATTCCACATCGCTCCAACCAGTAAATAAATTGAGGGCATTCCATTCACTTTGCCCATGTCGAACAAATACTAATTTCATGTTCATTCCTTCTTTCTGAATTTCTACTTTCATTGTACGCCTGTTCTCAGAAACTTTCAAAGAACGACGCCCGATGTGTTGCTATTTGCCCTAAATCATCATTTAGTGGTAAAATAAGCTGATATCTATTTCATTAGATGATTGGTAGAAACACTACCTGAAAGGAACATTATGAAATTACTAACGATTATCGAAAAGATAAAACGATTCTCGAATCAGGACTTAGCACTGTACTTACTCATTATCAGTAGCTTCCTTCCGTTTTATCTATTTCTAACATTGTTCGTCTTATATATCATCCTTCTCGCCTTTACGGGAAAATTAAAACAAGTCTTCAAAGACCTAGCACAGCACCCGTTCTTATTGGCGTTTATCGGATTTAGCTTTATCGTATCGATGGTAGCCGGCAACTATATCGGCGCTGTCATCTCGGTTGGATTCGTGATGTATGCGATATTCTTTAAATACTATCAAAGACGATTGACACCGGACTTTTTCCATATCGTTCTACAGACGGTCTTACTCCTTAGCATTTTCGCCGCGGGATTTGCGTTCTTAGAACACTACGAAATCGTTCATAAATTTAACTACACCTTCCTATCACCAAAGATGCAAGTATGGCACCAAAACCGTGCGGAAGTAACCTTCTTTAATCCGAACTACTACGGCATTATTTGTTGCTTCTGTATTATGATTGGCTTCTACTTACTCAGCATCACGAAGAGTTGGTTCTGGAAGTTCATCGGCGCTGTCGCGATCGGGATTAACCTGTTCGGCCTCAGCTTCACTCAAAACAGAACGGCTTTCCCAGCGATTATCTGTGGAGCAATTATTTACCTCTTCACGACCATTCGTAACTCGAAAGCATTCTGGCTTAGCATCGCCGCATTTGCAGTGGGACTCATGTTCCTCTTCTCAAATGACATCGGCGTTCGTATGGGAACCCTCGACTCTTCAATGGAAGAACGCGTTTCGATTTGGAATGCCGGTATGGTTCTCTTTAAACAAAATCCATGGTTCGGAGAAGGGCCTCTGACCTACTTGCATAGTTTCACAAGAATCGGTGCTCGCTATCACGAACATGCACACAGTTTATATATCGATACTATTTCAAGCTACGGGATTATCGGAACATTGCTTCTAGCGATTTCTACCCTTAAACCTGTACGCATGCTTTTAGAAATGAGTCGCGATCCTAAGAAACGTCCAATCGTTGGACTTTACGTTTCGTTCATCGTTGTACTCTTCGTTCACGGTATCTTCGACGTGGCCATCCTTTGGGTACAAAGTGCATTCCTATTCTTACTCGTAATGACAAGTATTCCAATGTGGATGAAACAAGAAGAAAACGTCATGCCACATAAATAAACTCAAAAAAATAAATCCCAAGATTCACGGCTGTGAACCTTGGGATTTTTTGTGTGCTCTTATTTTGTTAAGTTACGGATGTTTTTGAAGATGTCTTTATGGTTTTCAATCTTCGTATCATTTCCAATCACGACAAACGCATTTTGATCCATGATGGCTTTCATCGTTGGAGCGTATGCGCGTACCTTTTCAGGAGTGACTGCTAAGATTTCATCACGGAACTGTTGCACTTTCTCTTGTGTCAAATGAGTGAAGTAACGCGTAAACGCTACTGCCCCTTTTTGAGCGGCTGAAAGTGGACGGTCAATCGTGCTGAATGTACCAATCAAGTTCTTTTCAAACTCCGCCTCAGAAAGGTTGAAGTTTTCTAAGTATTCTACTTGTCCATCATAACGTTCGAGCGTTTCAACGATATTTGGGTCGCGGTAAGAAAGACCTGCGACGTCCCCTTTATCGGTGATCACACTCATACCGCCGTATGCCCCACCTTGAACACGAACCGTATTCCATAAGTAATCAAGTCCTAGAACGGATTTTAAGAATAAGTTCATACCGTTCACTGGAACACCAAGAAGCGTTTGGTTATATCCTTTTGCGACATAGTTGATTTCTTGCGCTGTCTTGAACCCTTCGTTTAACACTTCCACTGGATTTGTGAAGGCTTGTTTTTCAACTTTGTGGTTTCCAAGATGCTTGAAGAAGTCCTCTGACACTTGTTTGAAGTGGTTGAAGTCTTCTTTACTTCCGACAAAGGTTGCCACTAATTGGTCTGTTGTTAAAATGGTTTCTAATACAGCTTTCAAGCGGTCGATAAAGGCTTGAGGGTTGGCGTCAAAACCAGCCACCACATCGCAAATAAAATCGTAGTAGTCGATTCCTTCAAGCGATTGTAAGTATTTCGCGCCTTCGTAGTAGTAAGACTCTAAACGACGAAGGGCTGCCACGTGTGAACCATAGTTAAAGTTCATTTCTAGGTCGGCTTTCACATTAAGTAAGAGCTCTTTGATTTTTTCTACATCGTCTAAGTTTGAACGGTGAACCACTTCTTCAATCAAGCTTAAGAGTTGTGGTTGGTATTCAGACAAGGCCTTACCGCTGACGGTGAATTTAGGATAGTAGATGTTATCCGCTACTGATTCCGTAATCACAGTTGCATTTGTGCCGATTCCACCCGTGTAGAAGTCGATTTCTGTGCTGAGGGCTTCGTCTGTGAAGTTTTCTGTTCCGACTTCCCCTAGTACTTCCGTTAAGAAGGCTACGACTGGGATATCTTCTGTCTTCACGCCTGATAAATCGAAGTAATATTTCACGTAAGAAATGCCGGCTGTGAAGTCTTCATAGTGTAAGAAGGTTGGTTTGCCTTCTGCTGCTTCCACTGTTAATGGGAGTGGCTTCACTTCGCGGTCGATATCTTCAATTGAAAGTTTTGGTAATTTCGCCAAATCTTCTTCCTTATCTGGAGTCGTTTGACGTTCGAGAAGTTGTTGCGTTTGTTCTACTAACGCTGCCACTTCTTCGTCAGATAATGACGCTTTATAGGCCGCTAACTCTTCTTTCAACGCTTCGTCTTTGCGGTCGCCAAGTCCTGGTTCTGGAGCTAAAGTGATAACCGCTGCATGCGTATTGTCGAGTAAAGTCGTTTGGATTAAACGTTCGAAATAGCCGTTCGCCATTTCTTCTTGCATCTTATCTAACACGCGTTGGTATTCAAACGTTGCGAAGACATCCCCGCCGTATAACCAGCTTGTGAGTGAGTTGAGTGAATACAAGATTCCTTTTGGAGTTGCCCCTTCTAGCGCTGTTAATTCTTTATAACGGAACGCTGCTTTATTGAGGGCTGCTTGAATCGCTTTTTGCGGAATGCCTTCAGCCACTAAACGTTTCAACTCGTTTTCGATGATGGAAACAAATTGGTCTTTCGCTTCTGGATTTGTATCTTTGAGGACGATTTCAAAGATTGGTGAGTATGTCGCTGCACCAAATCCACCAGAAACATCAGAACCAAGGCCTGATTTCAAGAGAGCTTTCTTAATTGGAGCTGTGTTAGACCCAAGAAGGAGTTCATCTAATACGCCAAGCGCGATGAGTTCTTCAGAGTTTGTCCCCTTACCTGCTGCCCAAATGTACGCTAAGAGCGATTTGTTTTCTGTAGGCTCGTCTTTAGAAATCGAGAATTTCGCTTCTAATTCATGACGTGCTTCGAATGGCGCTTGTTCCACAGACTCGAATTCGTAGTCTTTAGCATCAAAGGCATCGAAGTACTCTGTCAATTGCGCAAACGCAGTGTCTAAGTCTAAGTTTCCGTAAAGCGTCACACGCGCATTGCTTGGGTGATAGTACTTATCATGGAACGCCACGAATTCTTCTTGCGTTAAGCTAGGAATCGCAGCTGGCATCCCACCAGAAATATGTTTGTAGACGGTATCAGGGAATAACGTTGGTTCAAACAGACGGTATAATTCAGAGTCCGCTTGTGAGAACGCCCCACGCATTTCGTTGTACACCACGCCTTTGTAAATCAATTCATCATCGGCGTTTTCTAAGTGATAGTGCCATCCTTCTTGCATTAAGATTTGTGGATCATGCTTGAAGTTTGGATAGAATACCGCATCTAAATAAACAGACATCAAGTTGTTGAAGTCTTTTTGGTTACGAGACGATACCGGATAAACTGTCTTATCAGAATAAGTCATCGCATTTAAGAAAGTATTCAGTGAACCTTTTAATAACTCTACAAATGGCTCTTTGGATGGATATTTCTTCGAACCATTTAACACAGAGTGCTCGATAATATGCGCAATCCCGTTATCATTATACGGTGGCGTACGGAACGCAATATTGAACGCCTTATTATCGTCTTCGTTTTCAAGGTATAAGACCTCTGCGCCAGTCTTATCATGTTTGTACAAATAACCGACAGAACGAATATCTGG
>CAUVGI010000038.1:0-12974 GCA_963551375.1 uncultured Streptococcus sp.
GCGGATGTTCCGCCATGGGGCTCTTTGAATTCGATAGGTGAGAGACTACAGGCTCTAGCCGGTCTCCTACATTCACTACTATAAACAAATCCAAGGATTTAGAAGTTTCTCTTCAAACCTTCAGTTTGTATTATTTGCGTAAACGTTCGATGTCTCGCGCAATCTCAACTTCTTCGTTAGTTGGGATGTTTAATACAGTAACTTTCGCACCTTCAGAAGAAATGATAGCTTCTGAACGAGTATCGTTACGCTCAGGATCGATATCGCAACCGAACCAAGTTAAACCGTCGATGATACGAGCACGAATTGTCTTAGAGTTTTCACCGATACCAGCAGTGAAGACGATAGCGTCCACACCGTTCATAACAGCAACATATTGTCCAATGTATTTTTGAACGCGGTCAACGAAGATTTCTACTGCAACTTTAGCATCTTCGTTTGTTGCACTTGCAGCTTCAACGTCACGCATGTCGCTTGATACACCTGAAAGGCCTAATAAACCTGATTTTTTATTTAAGATGTCAACCATTTCGTTAACGTCTGTAATGTTTAATTTGTTCATTAAGAATGCTACTAATGAAGCATCGATATCACCAGAACGAGTACCCATTGTAACCCCTGCTAATGGAGTGAATCCCATAGAAGTATCTACTGATTTACCGCCATCAACCGCAGTGATTGAAGCACCGTTACCTAAGTGGCAAGTGATGATTTTTAATTCTTCGATTGGTCTACCTAACATTTCAGCAGCGCGGCGTGAAACGTAGCGATGGCTTGTTCCGTGAGCTCCGTATTTACGAGCTTTGAAGTTTTTGTAGTATTCCATTGGAATGCTGTATAAGTAAGCTTTTTTAGGCATTGTTGTATGGAATGAAGTATCGAATACAGCAACACTTGTGATGTCTGGTAAGATATGTTTGAATGCGCGCATTCCTACCGCTTCAGCTTTGTTGTGTAATGGTGCAAATTCTGCTAAGTCTTCAACTTGTTGGATAACAGTGTCATCCACTAAAGCTGAATCTTTGAATAATTCTCCACCAGCAACGACACGGTGACCAACACCAGTGATTTCGTCAAATGAAGAAATAATGTTTAAAGCTACTAATTGTTCTAATAACTTTTCTACCGCAACTTCGTGGGTTGGAATATCTTCTACCACTTCAAATTTTTGGTCGTCTCCATAGCTGATTGAGAAGATTGAATCACCTAATCCAATACGTTCTACTAAACCTTTAGCCACTACTTCTTCTTGTGGCATATTAAATAATTGGAACTTCAAGCTTGAACTTCCTGCATTAATCGCGATTGATTTTGACATGCACATTCTCCTTTAATTTCAAATTAAGCCCATTAGTGGGTCTAACAGATTTATTATAACATTTCTTGTACCCATTTTTCGAATGTTAGAGTGAATTTTCTGAATTTTTCTCTGTTCTTAAATTCTGGGATATCTCCAAGGAGCACTTGACTCACTTGTTTTGCGCCTTTTCCACGTTTTTGAACGATTAAAAGCGACTTGCTAAATTGCACATCTTTGAAGAGATTGCGTGGAAATGCCAACATAGCTTGCACGTATGTTTCTTTTTGTAAATAAGAAAGCAACTTCTCTCCTTCAGGTGTATCAAAAAGGTTCGTTGGAACGATAAAGAATCCAACTCCTGCCTCTTTCAAGTAACGCACTTGTTGCTCGATGAGTAAGTGATGCGCGAATGAATGCCCTTCGTCGTTTTTCGTTTCAAAACGAGCGGCATTGGCATCCACTGGATAGTAGCCGACTGGTAAATCACTCACTACGAAGTCTTGCGGATCCACGAGTGAATCTTGCAAGCCATCTTGTAAGGACGTCTTCACATCCAACTGCTCTAACGCGAAAGCTTGTAAGGCTAAGTGAACGAGCACTTCATCATTATCGATGGCTGTTGCACTTACAGTTTTGCCAGCAGATTGTAAGAATAACAGAATCGTGCTGAGCAAGTTCCCGCTACCTGCCGCAAAGTCCGCAATTTGCAGCGGCTCATCTTTCTTCGTCATTTGGTCGATCATATACGCCACGAGTAAACCGATGGCATCTGGCGTCATTTGATGGTTCATTTGTAAGCCATCTTCTTTAGCGGCTTTTAAAAACGTGAATTGAATCATACGGCGAATCTCTTCACTCGAATAGCTTGTTAAATCTAATTGTTGATACGCTTTGTTTAATTCTTCAGCGACTTCGTTACTTGGCAATCCTTCGACTTGTTGCGCAGTGTTATCGTTCACGATATTTTGTAATGTCTCACCTAGCGCCTCAACATTCGAATAACCGATTTCTTTTTGAAGCACCTCTACAGCTTTTGCCAATTCTTCGAACGCTTTGATTTCTTTACCTGCTTCGATAAGAATCCCTCCTTCTATTTTTTAAGAGTCTTTGAGCTTTGAATGATATGAAATAGGTTCATTCACATTTTTTGCTAACAAAACTACGCAGAACGTTCAGATTCTATAATAGCAATACTAGCGATTGTACTCAATGTGAATTACTGACTCTGGAAATTCATTTCCTAGAGTCAGTTTGAAGCTTGAGAGGAAGGAAGACGTAAGGCTTCCTCCGATACAGCTAGTATAGCTATTATACAGTAATCTGAAACGTTTGAAGTAGTTTTGTTAAAATCTCATTTTTCTTAAAAAAAAGGATGTGACTGAATGTCACATCCTACTCAATATTATTCAGCAGCGATTACTGGATATACAGATACTTGTTTTTTGTCACGGCCTTTACGTTCGAAACGTACAATTCCGTCTACTTTAGCAAATAAAGTATCGTCTCCACCTCTACCTACGTTTTCACCTGGATGGATTTTTGTTCCACGTTGACGGTATAAAATTGAACCACCTGAAACGAATTGTCCGTCAGCACGTTTAGCACCTAGACGTTTCGCTTGTGAGTCACGTCCGTTTGATGTAGAACCGCCCCCTTTTTTATGGGCGAATAATTGTAAATTCACTTTTAACATAGTTGTGCACCTCCTTGATTGATTATGCAACAGTTACAGCTAGAAAGTCTTGATATTCCGATTGAATATCTTCTAACCCTAGTAATAGACTATTTAATAAAATTTGAGTTGTATGTTCTTGGTCTTTCGTCAAGTCTTCTACAACTTCCATATATAAGTAACCACCCTCAACCTCGTCGACTTCGACAATCGGTTGGTATCCTGCTAACTTCTCAATGCTGTTCACAGTTGTAATGGCTAGAGCCGATACCCCTGCACAAACAATATCTGAACCATGTTCACTAAAGTTTGCATGACCAGTCATTTCAAAGGAAACGATACGTTGGTTCTTTTTGTGTACAGTCACTTGAATCATCGTGATTAAGCGTTGATTGCGTCAATAACAACTTTTGTATAAGGTTGACGGTGACCTTGTTTACGGTGTGAGTCTTTACGACGTTTGTATTTGAAAGTTACAACTTTCTTTTGACGGCCTTGTTTTTCAACAGTTCCTTCAACAGTTGCACCTGCTACGAATGGAGCACCAACTTTAACGTCATCTCCACCTACAAATACTACTTCTTCGAAAGTTACTTTGTCGCCAGCTTCTGCGTTTAATTTTTCAACGTAGATTGCTTGACCAACTTCAACTTTAACTTGTTTTCCACCAGTTTTTACGATTGCGTACATATTGCACCTCCTATATTTTAGACTAAGACTCGCCAGTTTAAAGTGCCGATTCCGGTCTTTTGTACTCTAATCCGAGCGGTTGTAGCTGTGGTGCTTCACAATTACAACACGACTATTTTAGCAAAAAAGAACGCCCCCGTCAACTCTAGTGAATAACGGGGGTCGTTTACTTATCGGGCACTCTCAAACAGTGTTTTGAGTGGTTATTTTACACCTTGATATAGCTCTTCAAAAACTTCTTCTACCGGTGTTGTTTGGCCTTTTTCTACTTGTTTAACGGCTACTTTCATCATCTTGTCAAATTCTTCTGATGAGAGTTCTTCACGTGATTTTAACGCGTTTGGGATGGCTACATCAAAAGGAATTCCTCTGTTTAGGATAATTTGTCTATAAAACATCTCTATCGCCACTGTTCTAGAAATTCCCAATTCCTCCAAAATTGCTTCAGCTTGCTTTTTGGTATCTTCTTTTATTCTTATATGCACACTTGCAGTTTTTATCTTCGCCATAGTCTCACCTCAATTACTCTAGTACCGTTCCTCGATACAATATTCATTCGCCTTCCACCAACTGAATTTGCAAGATGTCTTCCACTGCAATGCGGCGGTAGCCTTCTTCAGTCTTTAGCGAGATTTCACTCTCGTATAATTCACTCACTTCGCCAATGAGCGTTTGTCGCATCATCCGATACGGCACCGTAATGCTGGCTTGCAACTTGCCGACATACAGTTGCGACAGCAGCATCCATTTTTCTTCCATCGAGAGCAGACTCGTCTGGTCCTCGCGCTTACGTTCATCCTTTAGGGACGTCGTATGTTCAGACAGGAAAAATCCCATCCACTTCGCCATGCCGCGATCCTTATGCTCTCTTGCCGAGCGATACGGCAAATACGCTCTTTCCATTATTTCAAACCGTCTAATCCTCCAGCGGAATGTCCTCCGACTAACTTACTTCTAGCCACCACGCGCGAACCACCTTCCAGCGCGTTTCCTTTTAAAAGCGAGGTGAATCCGTATTGGTCGCGGACCGTATCAATCGCCGTCTGGAGCCTTTCTTCTTTCTCAACTGCTTCAATATCTTCGAATAGTGAAATGAGTCCAAAGCTTTCTTCGACAAATCCGGAATACCGCACCGCCACATTACGCACCGCACCTCCTTTGTATTTCTTACGAAAGAGTTCCAAGACCACTTCCGATAACACCGAAGTGCGATTCGTCGGATCAATCTTGCGCTGCGCCTGTATCGATGACAAGCCCTCGTCCTTCGAGTAGCCCACATGAATCGAAACAACCGTCGCCTTCTTCTTAATTCTGCGCATTCGAATCGCTACCTGCTCCGCCATCTCGCGTAGCACGATTTCAATATCCCGTTGGCGAACATAGTTGCGTGGAAGTACCTGTGAGTTCCCGAGCCCTCTTGATTTCGGACGGTACGGCACATGCACATTACTCTCATCAATCCCATTCGCGTGAAACCATAAATCCAAGCCTACGACGCCAAGCGCTTGTTTCAATCGGTCAGGATTGGCATTAGCCAATTCACGAATCGAATAAATCCCTAGTGCGTTCAGCCGCTTCTCCATCCGCGAACCTATTCCCCAGAAATCGGTCATCTCTGGAATTCCCCAGACCTTCTCTTCGACATCTTCATACGACCAGTTCGCTCGCATATGCGGAATCTTCTTCGCCTCATTATCGAGCGCTAATTTGGCCAAAAGCGGGTTCGCATTCGACATGCCAACCGTCGAGTAAATCCCCGTCTCCTTCCAAATCGCCCGTTGAATATCCGCAGACACCCGGTCGAGCTTTTCCCGTCTAGACAAGGCATCATCCGGCACAAAATAATTCAGCGACGACGTTAAATCGATAAAGCCTTCATCAATCGAATACGGAAAAATATCCTCTGGCCCACCGAAGTTTTGAAAGACGCGTTGAATTTGCATGTTCACCTTAATATACTCGTCCATCCGAGGCGGTACGATATGCGTCACCTTCGCCCAATTTTCGATAAAGCGCACATATTGCGGCGTTACTTCGATTCCTTGTCGGCGTGCATTGGCGTAACTAAAACGACGTGTTTTGACATCAAAGGGCAACTCGTAGGCACGACCGACATTGGATTTTCCGAAGACCTTCTTGAACGTCGGGGAGGATGCTAAAATCAACCCCGCCGAATTATCCGCACGACTCATCACGCATAGCGACGTCTTCAACGGATGTAGGCCCCTTGCCACACATTCCACACTCGCGTAAAAGGACTTCATATCCACAAAGGCAATGTCGCTTCTTGGTTCCTTCGAATAGTCAAAGCAGCCCATCTTTATCCCTCCAACGGCATAAAGTTTCCAACAATCATTCCTACCACTCGTGGTTCTTCCTCATACGGAGCAAACAAGTCCGCATAGTCCGGGTTAAACGATACTAAACGCAACCCATCCTTTTCACGGTACACGCGCTTAATAAACGTCTGCCCGTTCCATACCACCGCATAAACCGCGCCGTCATAATCGAATCCCGTCTCACGAATGAGCGCCACCGATCCATTGTGATAGCGTGGTTCCATCGAGTCCCCCGATACCCATGACGCAAAATCATGCGCCAACTCTTCATCGTAGTAAACCGTATCGTAGTCTCGATCGTTGTAAATCGTCGCCCCAATCCCGGCTGACATCTTCTCGTACACATGATACGCGACTAGTTTCTTCTTCATCGGCACCACTTTTGGCGTTTGTTCCTCGGTTGCTAGCGCGCGGACATAGCGCACCGCCTTCTCTTGGTTTGGTGGCGTGAGCGTATGGTATAATCGCACAATTTCTATTTCTGTAAAATATCCCTTTGGCACAGATAGAAGCTTCTCCAGCTGTTCTACCTTATCCGGAGCTGGCACCTTCACTCCACGCTCCCATGCAGAATAAGCCTGCTTAGAGACGCCTAGTGCATTGGCGAGCTCTTGTTGCGTGAGTCCCTGCGCCACTCTTCTCTCTTTTAATTTCTCTGGTTGATACATCGTACACCTCCTACAAAAATGTGTAAACCTATTTGGTTGACTTCAGTATAAAACAGTCCCTCGCCACTTGCAAGTAGAATGAATACTCAAAATCAAAATTAACTTATAAGTTAATTTCGGTTGGCGCTTAATCCCTTCGAATCCTAGCGGATTTGGCCATAAAAGCTGTAATAGGGCACCGGCTTGAGCCAAAGTCTCAAGCTCTACCAAGCTTCAAACTGACTCTACGGGAATTCACTAGAGTCAGTAATTCACATTGGTTGCCATCACCCATTACTGCTATTATGGCATCCGCTGGATTCTTCGGTATCATTTTTTGAAGTGTAACATATATGCTACTTTTTACTTTTTTTCATGCAAAAATCGCGCAAGAAAATTTTATACAAAGAACTCATTTCAACACGCTGTAAATCAAACAAATTTTGTATAAGTGCGCTCCTCATTTTATAGAGATCCTTTTACAAATGGATCTCTAGCCAATCAAGTACTCAATTTCTGCCTGTCATTCAATAAACCTGCTGAATAACTTTTATATCATTTAATCACTAGAAACTCGGGAGATTATATTCTAAAAATTCAGTTTTCGGAATAGATCCAGCGAAACCCGTCGATTTTATTTTTCAATTTTTGGGGCAAAAAAAGAAGAAACAAAGCAACGTCTGGCTGCTTCATTTCTTCTAAAATTCATTACATTTCTAGGCTAACGAATGAATAAGGAACTAATTCTTCTAGACGTAATTCTAGAATTTCGCCTTTTCCATTCAATAAGAATACAGGAGTATCTGGTCCGCAGAACTCAACCATCACTTGACGACAAATGTTACATGGTGGTAAGAATCCTTCTGTTTCCCCCGCAACGGCAATCGCTAAAATATCGCCTTTACGATAGCCTTGTGAAGCTCCGTAGAAAATCGCGCTACGTTCTGCACAGTTGGTTACCCCAAACGATACATTCTCAATATTCGCTCCCGTAATCACACGGCCATCTTTATATAAAACCGCAGCTCCTACAGGGAATTTTGAATACGGACAGTAAGCATTCTTTAAAACTTCTTTCGCTTGCTCCATTAGAGCCACTTTATCAATTGTTGTCATGGGTTGTACTCCTTTTTTGTGTTGTATTCCTATTATACAGATTTTATAGGGAGTTTCAACATTTCTCACCGCCAACTTTTTTCGTAAATTCCGACTTGAGTCCTATGTGTACACTCCGCAACTATGGTACACTAGGTTCATTAGTGAAAGGAGCTACATGATGCTACAGCTACAACATATTTCAAAAGTGTATCATACGGGAAATCAAGAGTTTCACGCGCTGAAAGATATCTCGATTCGCTTCCGTGAAAATGAGTTCGTCTCGATTCTCGGACAATCGGGTTCAGGGAAAACCACCCTCTTAAATATCATCGGTGGACTCGACCAGTACACATCGGGTGATTTACTCATCCAAGGAAAATCAACCAAGCAATTTAAAGACCGCGATTGGGACAGCTACAGAAACCACACCATTGGGTTCGTCTTCCAATCGTACAACCTTATCGGCCACCAAACGGCACTCTCAAACGTCGAGATTGCGATGACACTCTCTGGTGTTTCTAAAGCAGAACGCAAGAAACGTGCTATCGAAGCGCTCGAACGCGTTGGATTGAAAGATCATTTATATAAGAAACCAAGTCAGATGTCTGGGGGACAAATGCAACGGATCGCGATTGCGCGTGCCCTTGTCAATAATCCAAAAGTCGTTTTAGCCGACGAACCTACAGGAGCGCTCGATTCTGAGACTTCTGTTCAAATCATGGATTTATTAAAAGACATCGCCAAGGAACGTCTGGTTATCATGGTGACACATAACCCTGAGCTGGCAAAGACGTACTCCACTCGTATCGTACAAGTATTAGACGGAAACATCTTAAGCGACTCGAATCCATACGACCCAACTGAAGAAGCCAAACAAGGCGACATTCAGTTCACGAAGACGAAGATGAGCTTTATGACAGCTCTAGCCCTTTCGTTTAATAACTTATTGACAAAGAAAGGCCGTACCTTCCTGACTGCCTTTGCCGGTTCCATCGGAATTATCGGGATTGCCCTTATCTTGGCTCTCTCAAACGGTGTGAGCGACTACGTGAAGAAGGTGCAAGAAGACACCCTCGTCTCTCTTCCGCTGACGATTAGCGAGCAGAACCACAGTAACCTGCTAGCGACCTCTCCGGATTTGAGCGATAAGCCTTATAAAGACAATAACGAGCTCGGCGTCAATACGGTGTTGACGAATTTATTGAAAAAACAAATCGGGAAAAACGACCTCGCGTCTTTCAAGACTTACTTGGACGAACACGCATCCGAAGTCGCTAAACTCACAAAAGACATTCGTTACCAATACAACCTGCAACCGTATATTTACGCTAGTGATACATCTAACGGTATAAAGAGCATTCTTCCGTCAAACTTAGCAAGCGAAGTCGATACGGCGAACCAAACGATTAAAGGCTACTTGCAAAATATCGACTACTGGAGCCAACTTTCAAGCGACGAGGAGATGCTGAATGCGCAATATGACGTGCTAGAAGGTCGTCTTCCAAAGGATAAATCTGAAATCGTCCTTATCGTGGATGAAGATAACCAAATCAGTGACCTGCTCCTTTATAGCTTACGCATCAAAGATCCTAGCGAATTAAACGATGCAAAGAAACTCGACGAACTCAAATCACAAACGTATCAATATAGTGATTTCATCGGGAAAACATTCAAAGCCGTTGTGAACACGAACCGCTTCGTGAAAGAAAACAACCAATGGATGAATAAAATTGATGACGAAGCGTATATGAAGACGCAAATCGAGAATGGCCTCGAGCTTAGAATCGTCGGCGTTCTTCGTCAAAAAGAAGGCACAAGTTCTGGTGTGAACTCTCCTTCTGGTGGTGTGGCTTACACAAGCGCCCTGATCGATTACACTTCTGAACAAATTCAAAACAGTGACATCGTGAAAGAGCAAGAAGCCAACCCAACCATTAATGTATTTACTGGAAAAGAATTTGCCAAAGATCCAAAACCATTCAATTCGGCTGATTTAACCGAAGAAGAAAAAATCCAGTTGGTCAAATTGACGCCTGAACAACAAGCGCAATACATCCAACAATACAACGAAAACTCGGCAGCCACTTACGAGGAAAACCTCGCGAAATTGGGTGTCATCGACAAATCCAAACCAGCTGCCATCGAGTTCTACACCTCTTCATTCCAACAAAAACAAGAGTTGAAGGACTTCATCAACGCCTATAACACGGCGAAAAAAGACGCCGGCGAAGACGACAAAGTGCTCGCCTACTCCGACGATATTCAAACCATCATGTCTTCGATTACGACAATGGTGGGCGTGATTACAACCGTACTCGTTGGTTTCGTAGCTATCTCGCTCATCGTATCATCGATTATGATTGCGATTATCACGTACATCTCGGTTCTCGAACGTACAAAAGAAATCGGAATCCTACGTGCAATGGGGGCTTCGAAGAAAGACATCCGTCGCATCTTCACGGCCGAAACAGCCATCGAAGGATTTATCTCCGGAGTGCTCGGCATCGCCATTACGCTCCTTGCGACAATTCCAATCAATGCCGTCGTTGCGAAAATGACTAACGTGGAAAATGTAGCACAATTACCATGGGAAGCAGCGCTTATCCTCATCGGTATCTCGATTGTATTAACCATGTTAGCCGGTCTCATCCCTTCACGCATCGCCGCGAAGAAAGACCCAGTCGAATCGCTCCGCAGCGAATAACAACTAAACTTCAAAAGGTGGATAAAGGCCCAGGCCTTTACCCACCTTTTTTATGACCTCAATTAACATATTTGTTAATTAACATATATGTTAATTTCAGAAAGCCGCCCCCAGCACCCCTGGAGTCTCAAAAGTAAAAGACAACTCGACTTTTCACGACTAATTGAGTTAGCTCTAGGAAACTCGGATTCTATTACTTAAACTAAAAAAACAAAAATCCTCTGGACTCCGCACCCCTAGCCCTAAAAAGCGAAAGACAACTCCGCTTCACACAACAAATTGTATTAGCACCAGGGCTAGCGGAAGGACAGAATTTAAAGCCACGCTTATTCAGTGGAACGAAAAACATCTTCAGATTATATAGTGGTATTTGTAAGGACAAATACCCAATGTGAATTACAGCCGCTAAGAAATTTATTTCCTAGCGGCTGTTTGAAGCTTGGGAACCTGGAGACTATAGGCTCCAGGTGGTATCCTTACATTTACCACTATTAATACATCTGAAGATGTTGATAGTGACACTGATTTAATTGTTTTTATATAAATTCTGTCCTTACGCGAGTGATCCCATTGGATCCCATGGAGCTAACACAATTGGTTCGCTGTTGAAAGCGTCGAGTTGCTCTTTTGTAAGCAAATCTTTTCTGATAACAATCTGGTACGTAAACTCATCCATCCACGCATCGCTCATCATCCAGAACCCTTCAACCCCAGATTCTTCACCCCAACTGTTTTCCACTTTCCAGCGATTTGGTTTACCATCGACAAGGTTCACCCCTGTTAATACCATCGCGTGTGTCATTAAGCTATCGCCGTATTCAAGACGTTCTCCTTTAGTAAGTGAATAGTCGATTCCAGTTAAACCTTTAAGGTCAAAGTTATTAAGCGCAAGACGACCGTTGCTTCGGTTTGAAGATTGACCAACATCGCAACCGAACCAGACAGATTCCCCTTGTTCTAATTGGCGAATCGCTAATTCTTTGAATGTTGCCATGTCTAAGTTCAAGTAGCGTACTTGGTTTCCAACGACATTTCCAAGCATGTCAACAGTGTATGAACGATTGAATGGTTTGTCCGTTGTTGGTGAGTTGATGATAGACACGTAATCGTCCAAGTTCAAGCCCACGAATTGTTCGAAGAAGCTTTGTGGTGTCAAATTCAAGTGACGGTGGAATTCCTTGTCTTTATCACGATATTCGAAGTCGAATGTTTCTGGCGGAGTTCCAAGAGTCACGCTAAGTAAGTCGTACACTTCTTGCATTAATTGTTTACGCGTTTCGTTGATTTCATCTTCGCTAGCGCCACGTGCCACTAAGTCACGAAGCACTTTAGCGTCTTGACGAAGTTTTTTATTTAAGTATTTGTTCAAATCGCTTGAAGCCGAGCTTGAAAAACTTTCCGGCATCACACTCTTTGGCACAACCCCATATTTCTTGAAGATAGACACGATCATATCCCATTGCCCACCGTCTTGTTGAGGTGTTTGTAAAAGAAAGGCTACATTGCGGCTTGTCACAGGTTCGCCCGCAGTTTTTAAAATATTTTCATGGAAATAATTGGCCTTTTCGTATTTATCCCAGAAAAATGTATAACTTTGTGAGAGTTCAAATTCTTCGAGCTTGAAGTTATTAAAGAGTCTGTGGCGGAATGTATTCAGCGCCGCAAACATCCAGCAACGACCAGAAGCCTTTTGGTTGGCTACTTTCCCGTGTTCCAAATCAATCGAATACACCGGCTGATTTTCCACAACAGAAGCGACCGTCTCACTAGATCCTTTCAAGCCATTCTTCACCGCAGCATTTTGCGCCACGATACGCTCTGGCTTACTTTGAAAACTTTCTTTATATTGCTTCGTCAATTCCTTTGTTAACGTAAACATAACTTCATCTCCTTTAAGGTTGATACTCTAATGGTACTCCTCTTTACCCCCATATGCAATATAAAAAATCGGTTAAATCCAATAAAAAGAGCCTTTTTGGCACCCACTTCCTCCAAAAGCACCCCACCCCTGCCGCTCCCTTCCTAAGCATTGGCGATAACATCCCAGCAGTTCATCAAAAATGAAAATAAAACAGAATATCTGGCTGCTCCAATCGTAGAGCGTGATGGATAAACAAAAAGAGCATCAGTTGATTGAAAGAATAGTGGGAAGTTGTATTGAAACGAATAAGAGGGAGTTAGGAATTGATTCCTTACTCCCTCTTTGAGGCTTCAAAGGTGAGTGACTACAGGCACGAGCCGGTACCCCACTATGACTCTTTCAATCATCAAACTGATGCTCGAAGGTTTATCCATCCCATCGTAAGATGGATGAATCTGTCAGATATTCTGTTTTATTTTACCGAAGTTAAAGCAATGAACTGCTCGATGTTATCGGCAACTTGCGCGAGTGCCTTCTTCCAAAATGCGCTGTCCGTCACATCCACACCCAACACCTTCGCAGTATCTTCTGCAGAAGTCACTGTTGTCGCACGCAATAACTCTTGATATTTCTCAACGAATCCTTCAGGTTGCTCTTGATAGA
>CAUVGI010000039.1:0-12960 GCA_963551375.1 uncultured Streptococcus sp.
ACCCAACTGACAAAGATAAATTAGAATTCAACTTCTACCGTGGATTTGACGATGTATTCTCAATCGAAAATGATGTACCATTCCCATCATTCTTATAATATTGTCATTAAATAAATTTGGAGAGCATAGAGCTAACCCACTCTAGGCTTTACCAAAGCGTAATAATGAATACGATTTCTTAATAACACAAGGAGGAACATATGTTAAGAGAAATTATTGAAAATGGTCGTTTTTCGTTCCAAAAAGGTTCTCTATCATGGGAAGAAGCCATTAAAAAAGCTTGCCAACCTTTATTAGAACAAAAGATCATTGAACCTGAATACCCAGGTTACATTATTAGTAATGTTCATGAATTTGGACCTTACATCGTAATTGCTCCAGAAATCTGCATCCCTCATGCTCAAGAAGGAAAAGGGGTAAATGATACTGCTGTAGCATTTATGAATATTGAAGAAGCTGTGGACTTTGGACCAGGTGCTGACTACCAACCACATTTATTCTTCGTATTAGCATCAACTGATAATGAAAAACACTTAAATAACTTATCAGAGTTAGTGACATTATTAGATGATGAATCAGTAATTAATGCGTTTATCGAAGCGCGTTCAAAAGAGGACTTAGAAAAAATTTTAAAAGGAATAGGTGAATAATAATGGACTTTTTATTCGGTTTTTGGCAATTCTTCTATGCTAACATTTTTACTAAACCACAATATTTCGTTGGTTTAATCGTTTTAGTTGGTTACTTACTATTAGGTCGTAAATGGTACGATGCATTAGCAGGTTTTATTAAAGCAGTTGTAGGTTACATGATCTTAAACGTAGCTGCTGGTGGATTAGTTTCAAACTTCCGTCCAGTTTTAGCAGCTTTAGGGGACCGTTTCGGATTACAAGCTGCTGTTATTGACCCATACTTTGGTCAAGCTGCTGCAGAAGCTGCATTAAAATCAGCTGGTCATGCAACAGGTTTAACAGTACAAGTATTATTAGTTGCGTTCTTAACTAACTTAGTATTAGTTATCTTCCGTAAATTAACTAAAGTTCGTACAGTATTCATCACTGGTCACATCATGGTGCAACAATCTGCTACAGCAACTTGGTTAATGGCTTTAGCTTTAGGTGATAACGTAAACCAATTACAATTTGTAATCTTATTAGGTATTGTATTAGGTGTATATTGGGCAGTAGCATCAAACTTAACAGTAGAAGCTACACAAGACTTAACAGAAGGCGGCGGATTTGCAATTGGTCACCAACAAATGTTTGGGGTTTGGTTAGTTGATAAATTAGCTCCTAAATTCTCAGGTAAAAACGACAAGAAGATTGAAGATCTTGAATTACCAGGTTTCTTATCAATCTTCAAAGATTCAATCGTTGCTACATCAATCTTAATGATTGTGTTCTTCGGTGCAATCTTATTAGTATTAGGTAAAGACTACTTAGTAAGCGTAAATGGACAAGAATTAACAGTTGCTGCTTCTAAATTCAAAATGACTACATTAAAAGCATCAGATGACTTCTTCTTCTACATTTTACAAACAGCATTAACATTCACTGTTTATGTTCAAATCTTACAATTAGGGGTTCGTTTATTCGTTGCTGAGTTATCAGAAGCGTTCCAAGGTATCTCTAACAAATTATTACCAGGTTCTATGCCAGCGGTTGACTGTGCTGCAGTTTACGGATTCGGTTCTCCAAACGCTGTAACAGTTGGTTTCTTATTCGGGGTATTAGGACAAATCGTAGCAATCTTAGGATTAATCGTATTCAAATCTCCAGTATTAATCATCACTGGATTCGTACCAGTATTCTTCGACAACGCTACATTCGCAGTATACGCTAACCATAAAGGTGGATTACGTGCTGCTTCAGTCTTGACATTCTTATCAGGTGTGATCCAAGTATTAGGTGGAGCAATTGCCGCTGGTGCATTTGGTTTAGCTGCTTACGGTGGATGGCATGGTAACTTCGATTGGGATACAGTTTGGGTTGGATTCGGATTCTTAATGCAAAACTTCCAATACATTGGTTTAGGTATCGTATTATTAATCTTATTAGTAATCCCTCAATTACAATACAGCAAAAACAAAGAACATTACTTCACTATTGCTGAAGACTATGAAACATACTTAGAGTCTAAGCAAAACTAATTTAAATAAGTAAAAGTATATAGTAAAATTAGGGTATCGGGTAGTGTTTTATCCGGTACTCTAACAATATAAGGAGATGTAAATTATGAAAGTATTAGCAGCATGCGGAAGCGGAATGGGTTCAAGCCAAATTATCAAAATGAAATTAACTAACGTATTCAGAAAATTGAATATTCCTTTAGAAGTTCACCACTGTGCAGTTTCTGAAGCAAAATCTTCAGCTAAAAACTATGATTTAGTAGTTATTTCATCAGCTTTATTAGAAGTATTTGATGGTTTAGAATTACCAAACACTAAAATTGTGGGCTTACAAAACTTATTATCTGAAAAAGAAATGACTGAAAAAATTTCTGAAGCTTTAGGACTATAAGAAGGGGTTCTTCAATGGCATACGAACAATTAAAAAAACGTGTATTTAAAGCAAACTTAGAGTTACCAAAACATGGATTAGTTATTTTTACATGGGGTAACGTTTCAGAGTACGACCGTGAAGCAGGGGTTATTGCAATCAAACCTTCAGGTGTTGACTATGATAAACTAACTGCTGATGATATCGTGATTGTGGATATCGACGGAAATAAAGTAGAAGGAGCTCTAAAACCTTCTTCAGACTTAGATACTCACTTAGAAATTTATCGTAATTTCAAAGATGTAAATGGGGTAGTGCATACTCACTCTCTATGGGCAACTACAATGGCTCAACAAGGCCAAGAAATTCCTGCATTCGGTACAACACAAGGAGATTACTTCTATGGAACAATCCCTTGCACACGTGAAATGACTGAAGCAGAGATTAAAGGTGCTTATGAGTTAGAAACAGGTAAAGTAATCGTTGAGACTTTCAAAGATAAAGATCCAAACGCAATTCCTGCAGTTTTAGTATTCAACCATGGGCCATTTGCATGGGGTAAAGATGCAATGGATGCAGTACATAACATTACTGTATTAGAATACGTTGCAAATATGGCATGGCACAATCTAGCTTTAAACCCTGGTATGAAGCCAATGTCACAAACAATTTTAGATAAACACTATTTAAGAAAACATGGAGCGAATGCTTACTATGGACAATAAAAAGTTTTATGAACTTGGTTTGTATGAAAAATCAATGCCAAACACACTTAGTTTTAGAGAAAAGTTAGAAACAGTTAAAGCAACTGGATTTGACTTTTTAGAAATCAGTATCGATGAAACTGATGAAAAATTAAGTCGTCTAGAATGGACAAAAGAAGAACGCCAACAATTAGTAAACGATATGTTTGCAACTGGTGTTCCAATTCGTTCAATGTGCTTAAGTGGCCACCGTAAATATCCATTTGGATCACACGATGAAGCTACTCGCGCACGTAGTCTAGAAATCATGGAAGAAGCAATTCAATTAGCAGATGATTTAGGTGTTCGTGTTATCCAATTAGCTGGATACGATGTTTACTACGAAGAAGGAGATGCGGTAACACTAGATTACTTCATCCAAAACCTTAAAAAAGCTACTGAAATGGCATCTCAAAAAGGAATTCTTCTTGGTTTTGAAACCATGGAAACTCCATTTATGAACACAGTAGAAAAATCTATGCGTTTTGTTGAATTAGTGAAATCTCCATACTTACAAGTATATCCAGACTCAGGTAACTTAATGAACGCATCATTAGAACCTGGTGCAAAAAATGTCTATGAAGATATCGAATTAGGAAGAGGGCACATTGTTGCAGCTCACTTAAAAGAAACAATTCCCGGACATTACCGTGAAATTCCATTTGGTACTGGCCAAATCGATTTCAAACGCATGGTTGATACATTCTTATCAATCGGAGTAAATCGTTTCACTGGTGAATTCTGGTACGTAGGTCAAGAAAACTGGTTAGAAGACATCAAGTTTGCCAACCAATTCTTAAGATCTCATTTTCCAAATAAATAATAAGATTGAAACCTTCCTACATTAGGGAGGTTTCTTTTTTTGGTCTTAAATACCGAACATTCGCGTTTTATAGTTCGTATTTCACACGCTTACATTGTTTTTTCGGTATTTGAAATATGTAAAATATATGAAAATACTCATATTTACATCGTTATGGGTTGTAATTTTCGTGTATGTCTTGTAAGATTATAAAAGGGGTTAAGAATATCTTAATTTCTAACTATATAACCGTATCTTAGGAGGATATTTTTTTATGAAAAAGTCTTTTTGGTCTAAATTAGCAATTGGTTTATCATCATTGGCGCTTTTAGCGGGGTGCTCAAGTAATTCAGGTTCTGAATCATCTCAAACTCAAAGTGGTTCAAAAACAATCGATACTTTAAAAGTTGCTTTTGTTCCTTCACGTGACCCTGAAACAATTGTTACAACAACAGAACCATTAAAAGAATTATTGAAAAAAGAGTTAGCTAAAGAAGGCTACGATGTTAAAAACGTGGACATCACTGTCGGAACAAGTTTTGACGCAGTAGGGGAAGCATTAGCATCTGGTAGTGCGGATGTAGGTTTCTTACCTGGTGGTACTTATGTTTTATACGACAAAGAAGTTGACGTATTATTAACAGCTACTCGTGATAACTTATTAAAAGATTCTTCTAATCCTAAAGACTGGAATGATGGAAAAGCAACAGAACGTGGTAAAGAACAAGCCACTTCATATAAAGGTTTAATCATTGCTGGTCCTACTGAGAAAGGGAAAGAATTAGCAGCGAAAATTAACAGCGGCCAAGAATTAACTTGGGACGATTTAAACTCTGCTAAATGGGGAGTATTAGGAACTTCATCTTCTTCAGGTTATATCTACCCAACATTATGGTTACAAGATAAATACGGTAAAGGTATTTCTGACTTACAAAACGTTGTACAATCTGACTCATACGCAAGTTCTGCAGCTCGTTTAGCATCAGGACAAATTGATATCATGGTTGGTTATGCTGACGTTCGTAATGACTACGCTAAGAAATGGACTAGCGATTACGGCCGTTCAGAAGACATCTTCAAAGAAACAAACGTTATCGGTGTTACTCCAGATATTTATAATGACACAATTTCAGTAAGTAAAGCTTCTCCAATCGTAGACGATGCATTTAAAGAAGCATTTGCAAACGCAATGATGAATATCGCTAAGACAGATGAAGGTAAAGAAATTATCAAGATCTACTCTCATAAAGGCTATAAGAAAGCTAACGCTAGCGACTACGATAAAGAACGTGAAGCACAAAAATTACTTAAAAAACTAAAATCAGGTAACTAATAAATTTGTAATGAATATCAAATGAGGGTTAGGATATTTCTCCTGACCCTTTTTTGAGAGAGAGGCAGTAAAATGATTAAATTCGAGAACGTATCTAAGACTTATCCAAACGGGGTTAAAGGTCTTAAAAATATTAATTTAGAAATTGAACAAGGAGAATTCGTATCGATTATCGGGCTTTCTGGTGCCGGTAAATCAACATTAATTCGTACGATTAACCGTATGCTAGATATCAGCGAAGGGAAATTAACAGTTGATGGAATCGATGTTACGAAATTAAAAGGGAAATCTCTACGTAAATTCCGTAGAAATAAGGTTGGGATGATCTTCCAATCATTCAACTTAGTAACAAGAACAACAGTTATTAAAAATGTATTGACATCTATTGTTCCAGATATTCCGTTCTTCCGTTCATTATTCGGTATTTATACAAAACAAGAGAAATTACATGCATTGGAAGCGTTAGATAAAGTTGGCATTGTAGATAAAGCATTTATTCGTGCAGACCAATTATCAGGTGGTCAACAACAACGTGTGGCCTTAGCTCGTACATTGGCTCAAAATCCAGAAATTATTCTTGCCGACGAACCAGTTGCGGCTCTTGACCCAGTGACTGCAAAACGCGTTATGGAAGACTTTAAACGCATTAATAAGGATATGAACATCTCAATCCTTTTAAATATTCACCACGTTGAATTAGCGCTTGAATACGCAGATCGCATTCTCGGAATTCGAGATGGTGAAATCGTATATGATGGTCCTAGTTCAGAAGTTACACCAGAAGTCTTGGATCTAATTTATAAAGGAAAGGCGGAGGAGTTACATGAAGCTTAAAGAACTCTTCACACCTAAAGAATGTACATTAGAAAACGGGACAACGGTCAAAGAACCACGCTTAATTGCGAGGAGTTACATGAAGCTTAAAAAACTCTTCGCACCGAAAGAATATACATTAGAAAACGGGACAACGGTCAAAGAACCACGCTCTAAAGTGATTTTAATTACCATCTTACTATTAATTGCAATGTACTTTGCAGGTAAGATTACTGGTTTTAACTTAAAAACATTGATGACTCGTGGTGGTCAATTTTTCGTTATTATCGGTAAAATGTTCCCACCAAATTGGGAATATTCAAGTTCTATCTGGGATCCGTTAATTGATACGATTAAGATGTCATTACTTGGATCGTTATTAGGTTCCATTCTCGTAATTCCATTTGCAATCATTGCTTCAAGTAATATTGTTAAAAACAAAATTATCATTAGTTTAAGCCGTTTATTCTTAAGTGTGGTCCGTACATTGCCTACATTAGTAACAGCCTTAATTGCGACTTATATCTTCGGTTTAGGTACAATTGCTGGTACATTTGCGATTGCGACATATACATTTGCATATTGCGGTAAACAACTATATGAACAAATTGAAACAGTTGATATGGGCGCTTTCGAAGCTGCTGAAGCACTAGGTGCAACTAAAGGAAAAGCGTTCTCTAATGCCATTATTCCTCAAATTTTACCAGGATACATCGCATCTTCTTTATACTGTTTTGAAGGGAATGTTCGTTACGCTTCAATTCTTGGGTATGTTGGTGCCGGTGGTATCGGGATTATCTTAAACGAAAACTTAGGATGGCGTGAATATAGCAATGTCGGTATGATTTTAGTAATTTTATTCTTTACTGTAGTTATTATCGAAAGTATTAGTTATTATTTACGTACTAAATTAGCGTAGGAGGGGACAACTATGAATGAAGCAGTATTAAATCAATATCAAAAAGCCCCTCGTACTTGGATCGTAAAATTAATTGTTGTTTTAATTCTTGTAACACTTGTTGCTTGGTCTGGAACAACGATTGAGTTAAGTAAAATTCCTGAAAACGGGGCAGAAATCTCTAAAAATATTATCAAAGGGATTTTTTCACCAGATACAACACTTCTATTTGATACGACAAATAAAGGTGTCGCTTATCTTTTATTAGAAACAATCTGTATTGCGTTTCTAGGAACGTTAGTAGGTTCGATTTTAGCAATCCCATTTGCTTTCTTATCAGCGACGAATATCGTTCCAAAACCTGTAGCGCTAGTGTTTCGTACATTAATCATGGCGATTCGTACTGTACCAACATTAATTTATGGATTAATGTTTATTCGTGTAACAGGTCCAGGTCCCTTCACAGGGTTATTAACCATGTCTGTAGCATCGATTGGGATGATTTCTAAGCTTTATATTGAAGCCATCGAAGACTTAGATTACAAGATTTTAGAGTCATTAGACGCTAGTGGCTGTAATTTATATCAAAAGATTCGTTTTGGGATCTTACCACAGTTAATCCCTTCATTTATCTCAACAGTGATTTATCGTTTTGATATGAACTTAAGAGATGCGACGGTTCTAGGGATGGTAGGTGCCGGTGGTATCGGTTCTCCATTAATGTTTGCCATGAGTGCTTATAAATGGAATGAAGTAGGAGCAATTCTATGTGGATTAATCATTCTAGTATTATTCATTGAGTTTGTATCTACTAAGATTCGCACACGTTTAGCACGTGGTTAATAAATCTATTAAATAACAAAAAAACGACTTACAGAGCATTTCTGTAGGTCGTTTTCGTTTATAAAATTGATTATTTCACCTTTGTGAAAATTTCACGAATTAACGGTGCAAAACTATATGCAACAGCTGCAAAGCCAATCACTAAGAAAAATGACAATACAGGAACCGTTTGATAAATAAAGAATAAGATTGCAGCTACTAAAACAGCTGCCATAATGAATGCTTGAACTGGCATTACGATGATTAATAAGTAACTGTTTTTTACTAAACGTTTAATTGGGCTAAAATACTGAGTCGTCATCGCAAGACCAATAATTGAAGCTACAATAGTTACAATTAAAATCAACGCTGATAACACAAATAACATAAAACCAATGATTCTAAATAAATCAGCATTATTATTAGCAAAATTCCAGTAAAATTGAGCCATATAAACCATAGCAGCAATTAGAACTAAATATACAATCCATAGAAGCATTTTTTTAGTAATATCACGTTTGAATTCATTCCAAAACGGCTTAACAAGTGTACGATTTTCGTCCTCAGAAAGCTTAAGTGTCGTATGAATTAATGCAGCTAATGCAGGACCAATAGTTATAATTGGTATACATAGAACGATAAATAATAGATTTAATAAAATAAAATCAGCAACTAATGTAGCAAAATGCCAGAACTTGCTGTCTTGATTATATTGCATGTGAGACCATCCTTATTAATTAATTACTTTAATAAGTATACGTTGAGAGGCTTTAAAATGCAATGATGTTTCTTTATACTATTTTGAATAGATATACAGGTTTACATAATATATATTATACTAAGTTATATATTGAAAACTTTCTATATTCTCTATCGTAAATGAATACGCCCAGCGTTTATAAATAACACTGAGCGCATAATCATTTATATAACTTTTAATGTATCAATATCTATATTCTTATTAATCGATAATAAACATAGAACTTTTCTTGTAACTTTTTTGTTACAACTAATGCTTAATGCATCGGCGTATATATTTAATTGATCTTTATATTTCCGTACAATGCTTTGAATTCCTTCTGTAGAATCCACGACATAATCCGTCTTATAGTCAAACACGACAATTTCATCGTCTAATTCGATATAACCATCGATAATCCCGTGAATCATCATCAAATCATCTGTCTGAATCGATTTAAAGAACTCATTAGCTTCTAGTACATATGAGAATGCTTGTTCACGTACTAACGCATGTGAATTTTGCACAATCCATTGACCAAATGTTGATTGGAAGAATTCATATGCTTGTGTCACTGGAACTTTTGCAGCAACTTCTGGTGTAATTTCATTGGATTCCACTAAACTTCGAAGTAATTGTTCTAATGAATCTAATGTAATGTCACTTGTAAAGTCTACTTTCTGCATTAATAAGTGAAGAGCGCTACCTCTTTGTGCGCCAGAAACCGATGCTGAAGCAGTTTCCATAAAGCGAGGTTTCTCCAATGTAGGAGAGAGGTAAATGGCTCTTCTCCCCTCTTCTATCAAGCTATTTTGCGATAATTCTTCGATAATTGGATCTTCAAGTACCCGTTTCAATTCAGAAACACTTTGATAGCTTGTTGTTTTACTTTCAGCGTCAAATTGATACTCTTGCTGAATTGTTTGGAGCATTTGTTGTAATCGAGACTTCAATTCACGTGGAGAATCGGCTTCACTGTAATATTCGTGCCAATCTTCTTGGAAGACTTCCTTGCCACTGATTTCGTGAATATATTGTTGACTCTTAGTTACAATATCCGGTTTTGCAACAATTTCAGGAGTAATCTTGTATTGTTCACGAATAGCACTCAGTAGCATCCAGTTAAGGAATGTACCACTCTTGAAACGTGCTTGATATGGTAGAATTTCGCTAGATTCGTTTGTTAAAAAGGCATATTTCTTCTTAAATGACTCGTAGTTTTTAAGCGTACCTACAATAATTAGCTTTTCACGTGCACGCGTCATTGCTACATACAATTTACGCATTTCTTCGGATAACAATTTCTTTTTCTCGAAGTTTCTTGTGGCTACAGCTTGTACAGTTGGATACGTAATACGAGTATTTAAGTCAAAGTAATTCGTACCTACACCAATCTCATCAGAACACATAATAGATGCTTTTAAGTCTTGCATATTGAATTTACGGTTTGTATCAATTAAGAATACGACTGGGAATTCTAACCCTTTACTTGCGTGAATCGTCATCACTTGAACAGCGTTTGAATCTGTTGAAATCGGCGCTTCATCTAAGTCTTTTTCTTTCTTTTGAAGAGCTTCAATAAAGCGGATAAAGTTACGAACACCTTTAAAACTACTTGATTCATATTGATGCGCATGTTCATATAAAGCATGCAAGTTTACCGCTCTTTGCGCTCCATTAGATTGTCCATGCACATATTCTAAGTAATGCGTATCCATATAAATTTCCCAGATTAACTGAGCAATCGATTCGTTATTCGCACTGTCTCTCCATTTATTTAATAGTGTTAAAAAGCCTTTTAGAAGCTCTTTAAGCGCTAATTGTTGCTTAGAATCGTAATAATCGACTTCTTGAAGCTCAAAATTTGAAACAAACTGGCAAACTGCTTCGTAGTAACTTGTATTTTTCGATGACTTGCGAATGTGTGCCAATGCAATCTCGTCTAATCCCACAAGTCCTGAGCGCAATACAGCTACTAGCGGAATATCTTGTAGTGGATTATCAATCACTTTTAGTAAAGAAACCATTGTGGTAATCTCTGTACGTTTAAAGTACGATTGCGCCTTTTGAACGTTTACTGGAATTCCGTAAGCAGCAAAAATTGATTCAATCTTATCATTGTTACTCTTTGTTGATGAAAGAATAGCAAAGTCTCCATAAGTTACTGGACGTTTTGCATCTGCTTTATCATTCATCACTTCAAAAGGTGTCTTTATCATCTCTTGAATGCGTTGCGCAACATAATGAATCTCATTTTCTACCTTTTCGAATCCTTCAGCATCGTCTAAATCATCCGACTTTTCATCTAAATCCACATCTTCAATTAAAATAATTTCACTGAATTTATCATCATCTTGAGAATATGAAAGATTCCCTGTTTTTAATGCAGCAACGTCATCATACTCCACTTGTCCCAACTCTTTATTCATAATTTGTTGGAATACCTTATTCGTAAAAGAAAGAACCTCATCTCTAGAACGAAAATTCTCTGCTAGAACAATTCTTTCCCCACTCTTTCCTTTGGCATACTCTTCGTATTTTTCACGGAATAGAGACGGATCTGCTAGTCGGAAACCGTAGATAGATTGTTTCACGTCACCTACCATAAAACGATTATCGGGCTTACTTACGAGCTCTAAAATCGCTTCTTGGACACGGTTAACGTCTTGATACTCATCGACCATGACTTCTTTAAAGTGATTTTGATAGTATTCGGAAGCAATCTTTTGACCATTTGAATCTAATTTTGTCAGAATTCTCAAAGTATCATGTTCTAAATCAGAGAAATCAAGTTTGTTTAACTGATGTTTTTCATCTTGGAAACGGTCATAAAACATCACTGCGATATCTGAAAGTTTCGAAAGAATTAGATTTACTTTCGTCATTTGCTGCAGCTGAACTTCTGGAGAAATCGCAAAGTAATCTTCTTTGATTTTTTGGAAGTCTTTTTTCAAGCCTTCGCGAATTGCTTTAATCTCATCTAAGCTTTCTTTAACAGTATCATCCACTTTAGCTGTAGACCAGTTCTTGAATTTTCTATCTTCAAATGTTTGATGCGCAAAAACGTATGACTCTTCTTGGATATGCACCAAAATCGTTTTTACAAAGTCTATATCATCTTCTAATACCGCTTGATGCTTCGGAGCTCCAAGAAGTTCGATATCTTTAAGAAGTTGATCATATTGAGTAACAAGGTAACTTAACTCTTCGATTAATGCTGGTTTTACGTACGTTTTAACGAAAGATGTTGAAGCATAATCACTTCCAACTGCATAATTCTCTGTTAAATTGGATAACCATGTTTTAGGTTCTCTTTTAGAGCGTGAATATTGGTATAGACGGTAAACAGTATTCGTAATACCATCGTCTGAACGGTCGTTTGAGAATGTTGCAAAAACTTCTTCGTATTCTGGGTGTTCAAGAAGCTCTTCTTCTAGTGCTCTCCATACCTTTTCTTGTAGTAGTTGACCTTCGATTTCATCCATCATCGTGAACACTGGATCAATACCCGCTAAGTAGAAATAACGACGAATCACTTTCATACAGAAACTATGGATTGTTGAAATCATAGCAGACGGAATCAGTTGCAATTGTCTCGCAAAACGTTGCTGAAGAACTTCATCCGTTGATTTTTCAATCGCTTCTTCTAATTTAGTGCGAAGACGCTCTTTCATTTCCTTTGCTGCAAGTTCCGTGAAGGTTACGACTAGTAATTCATTAATGTCGATACCCTCTTGGATATGCATCAAAATACGTTCTACAAGAACTTTTGTTTTCCCTGAACCAGCTGAGGCAGAAACAAGAAGATTGTTCCCACGAGTAGCTATTGCCTTCCATTGATCAGGTGTTGCTTGTAATCCTTTTGGTTTCTCTGGAATCATTCTTCTGTCTCTCCTTTCTTCTCTTGTAATTCCTCTTGAATAAATGTAATCCCCTCTTCTTTTTCAAATTTTGGAAGAGTACGGTATCTATTTTCTGGGTTTGTAGCGTCAAATTGTGCAATGCTGCTAAATTTACCGGATACAGAATCTGCATATTGCTTAAAGTCTTCGTATGGAGCTAGTGTGATATCTCCAGATAAGATGCCTCTACCCGCTTCTTGAATCTTTTCCCATACGAAATCTTTGAATAACTTCAATTCTTCTGTGGTATAAACGCCATTTTTATAAGTAGCACTGATGCCACCATCTTTTTTCAAAGCGACATTTAATACATTCGATTTACTTGTCTCAACTAACTCCGGATTAAGTCTAGCAATCTCATCACAGTTTACTAAACCACGATGTTTAAAGGCTTTAGTCCATTCTTGCAT
>CAUVGI010000040.1:0-12593 GCA_963551375.1 uncultured Streptococcus sp.
TTCAAGTTTTCTTTAAACGCCTTCGTTACGAAATGAACCATTGGCGGTGAAGTGACATAGTTATCGCTATCGGTTGTCGTTGTTTTCGCAAATAAGTACGGCTCGCCCGTTTTCTTAGAGTAAACTGCGTAAATGCCATCTAAAAGGAATAATTTGTCGCGAACCATCATTACAAGTGTACGAATCTTGTTGAAGTTTTCTTCACGTGTTTCATCCGTATCGTTTTCCGCATTCGCGTTGCAATACCATAAAAGAAGTCGCCAAATTTCGGCCACGTCAGATACTGTTAAATGCGCGCGGTCCATATCCGTAAGCACGCCACCTTCAACCCCGATAAAGCGTTCGCCTAATGCGTTGATATATGCAGAATAGAGTTGTTTTTCAGTAACGCCTTCAGAGTGAAGCACTGTTCCGACATATGGGAAAAATTGTGTCGCATTCTCCACCCATAAAACGGCTTTTTTATTCGATGCTTCCATCACACGATCTTCACCGACTTGAATTCCGTAAACCGCTGTTCTAAACGGTTCATCGTCGTCGCTACCTAATTTTGTAAGGATGACTTCATCCCCAACCTTAACCGTTCCGTTGACTTGTCCGGCAACGACCATATCTGGTGAGTCTTTTGACACAGAGTATACATATTCAATCCCCACAGTAAACACACGTGGTTCTTCAGTTTCTTTTTTTTCTTCCACTTTTTTTGGAGCAGGCTCAACGGCTGCTTGCTCTTCCTTTTTTTCTTCTGGTTGAACCGGTTTTTCTTCTACTTTCGGTTCTTCTTTTTTACGAGAAAATAAATCTTTAAATCCCATGGTAAATCCTCCTGGTGTTTAGTAGTTCTATTATAGCATACTTTTACTGTTTGTTTTCACCCTTTTTCACGATGGCCACAACATAGTGCACCGTTACTTTTGAGAGCGGATGAGAGGTGCTATAGGCCTTATCTTCGGCACTTGCTCCCCAGTATAAAGGCGTCATTTCGAGTAAATGGCGATAGGTTTCTTCGGTTAAATCCACCGTGTAGCATACCTCTTCAAACGTGACTTGAGGGCATTCGGACTGCACGCGTTCTAGAATGTCCGCATTCGAATACGTTTGTTTTTCCGGATTCGAACGGTAGAGCTGTTGGCGTAATTCCGCTAAATAATCGTTGCCAGGAATGACTTTCACGAGCGTCCCTCCTGGAGCCAATACGCGCATAAACTCTTGGTAGTTCGACGGCGTTAAAATATTCAAAAGCGTCCCGCAAGATTCATCCGCAAATGGCAAGTTCGCCAAGTCTCCTAAGAAGAATAGCGCTTGGTTTCCAAAATGAACCGAAGCTTGATGAATGCCTTCTTTAGCGATATCCATTCCGCATAAAGGTGCCTTCACGCGCTTAGAGAGCCACGATAAATGACTGCCTTCCCCACATCCGATATCGACAATAAATTTCTCTTCCTTTCCCGAAAGATGGGGCAAGATTGCCTCTAATAAAGGTTCAAAGAATCCACTCTGTGACAGTTCATAGCGATGATGGAAAAGTGTTGCATCATAATCCGTATTCGCATTTTGCTTCATGAGATGCAAGGTGCCTTTTTTCGAGATATTAAACCTATGCCCCTTTTCGCAAACCACGCTATGATTCTCGGAAGAAACCATCGCTTCGTGGCAATACGGGCAACGAAAGGCATGTAAGTGTTGGTTGATAAATTGCTCGGCCCAATCGATTTTCTTAATGGCCGCGTTTGGTGTTTCCTGTTTTGTCATTCGATACACTCTTTCTAGTTTTCTCTGTTTCAGTATAGCACATTCGCAACCAAATGCTGGAAACAGTCTATTTTGAGATTTTTTAAGAGAGTGCTACAATGAATTTACTTGAAGAAAATGGAAAAGGTGAAGGAGAAGAATTATGTCACAAAAAATTCCAGTTACAATCGTCAGCGGCTTCCTTGGCGCTGGGAAAACAACTTTAATCAACAAAGTTTTAAAAGAAAAACACGGCGAACATATCGCTGTTGTCATTAACGAATTCGGCGAAATCGGTGTAGACCATCAATTCGTGCTTGACGTTGAAGAAGAAATCTATCAAATGGATAACGGTTGCCTCTGCTGTACACTTCGTACGGACATTGCCGATATGTTGAAATCCATTTTAATGGTCAAAGAACAAAACGGCATTCGCGTGGACCGCGTGTTATTTGAAACAACAGGTCTTGCTGATCCAGCTCCAATCGCACAAACATTTATTAACGTGCCATTCTTAAACGAGCACTTTATCTTAGATGCAGTATTAACGGTAGTGGATTCTAAAAACTTCCTATACCAAACAGCGCATCAACCTGAGCCAGCAAAACAAGTTGGCTTCGCGGACAAGATTTTCATGTCAAAACATAGCTTAGTAGACGAAACGATTTACGCGAAAGTGATTAACGAAGTTCGTAGCATCAATGCCTTTGCGGAAATCCAAGACCTTGACGCACGTCCTGTTCATATGAGCGACATGTTCGGACTTGAATTGTTCTACGCATCTGAAAAGAAAATCTTAGAAATGCAAGAACACGCCGAAGAAGAATATTGCGAAGAATGTGGCCATACACATGCGCACGGTGACCACGATCACGAGCATCACCATCATGACCATGATCACCACGATCACGACCATGAGCATGAACACGAACATGACCACCATGACCATGATCACGAACATCATCATCACCATAGTCATAGCCACCATAGCGGTATTAACTCATTCGTTATCGAGACTGACAAACCTTTAGTTCTCGCAAACATTAACGAATGGTTGAACGAACTTGTTTATATTTACGGACCAGAATTATACCGTTACAAAGGAATCTTAAACGTGGAAGGATTAGATTACCAAATCATCTTCCAAGGGGTTCAAATGAGCTTTGATATCTCAAGAGGTCGCGATTGGAATGATACAAAACGTAGCTCAACATTGGTCTTCATCGGAAAGAACCTTCCAGAAAACCAATTACGTGAAAGCTTTATTGCTTGTACTGAAAAATAAATCAAACGAAAAGGTCGTCCTATTAGGACGACCTTCTTCATTTACTGTTTTATTTTCCAAGTTCTTTTAATAGTTCTTGGTGTTTCTGGCGCCAATCTGCCTTCTCTTCTTCGGTAATTTCACGAAGAACGCGGCATGGATTTCCAACCGCAATCACATTACTTGGAATGTCTTTTGTCACCACAGAGCCAGACCCGATGACCGTATTATCGCCAATCGTTACTCCTGGATTCACCGTCACGTTGGCCCCGAGCCATACGCTATTGCCAATCGTAATCGGCTTGCCAAATTCTGGACCCGCATTGCGCGTTTCGGCATCGGTTGGATGTCCTGGCGTCACAAGCGATACGTGCGGACCGAACATGCAGTTGTCCCCAATCGTAATCGGCGCGACGTCTAGTAATGTACAGTCAAAATTCGCATAGAAGCCTTCGCCAATCGTTGTATGAACTCCGTAGTCCACATAGACAGGTTGCTCCATGTAAATCTTCTCGCCTGTTTTTCCGAATAACTGTTTTAATAACGCGCGTCTTCCTTCGAAATCATCAAAGTCTAAACGGTTGTATTGTTGCGCTAGTTTTTTCCCTTTAATCGATAAGTCTCTTAGCCCTTCTGTCAGAGACGGAATATATAAGTCTCCCGTGAGCATACGTTCTTTCATGGTTTTCATTCTGTTTCCTCCGCTTCCACATACGCCTTTGCCTGAACGATGCGCTTTTCGAGTTCCAAAAGATCAATAAAGCGTGCTTGACGTGCGAATTCTTTGTCCCCAACCATCAAGAGAACGGCCGGTACTGTTAACACTTCATAGCGGCTGGCCACTTCTGGATGAAGAGTGGCATCGATTTCTTCTACTGGAATCTTATACTCTTTGGCAAGTTCCTTTACTCGTGGTTTAACCGCATGACACACCCCACATGTTTGCATGGATATATATATGATTTTTACTTCGTCCATTTTCTCACCTCACTCCTATCATACCCGATAGCCCAAGAAATCTTGCAAACTTTGCTCATAGGCCCTTTTTTAGTAGAAAACACTTAACAAACCGCGTCTTGATTGTGTATAATGGAAGAGTTAAGTCCAGATGAAAATCAGAAAGTGAGTGAAACAATGGGACGTAAATGGGCAAATATTGTCGAAAAGAAAACAAAATTAGATGCTAACAATAGTAAAATCTACGCTAAATTCGGGATTGAAATCTATGTAGCTGCAAAACAAGGGGAACCAGATCCTCATTCAAACCAAAAATTAAAATTCGTTATTGACCGTGCTAAAACTTATAATGTACCACGTCATATCATCGAACGTGCGATTGAAAAAGCAAAAGGTGGCGGCGATGGCGACTACCAAGAACTCCGTTACGAAGGTTTCGGACCAAACGGCTCTATGATTATCGTAGATGCCTTAACAAATAACGTAAACCGTACAGCAGCTGACGTACGTGCCGCTTACAGCAAAAACGGCGGTAACATGGGTGCACCAGGTTCTGTAACTTACTTATTTGACCACACAGCAATCTTCGGTATCGCAAACAAAGATGCTGACGAATTATTAGAACAATTAATGGAAGCAGACGTTGACGTTCGTGACGTTGTTCAAGAAGACGACCAAGCGATTGTTTACGCTGAACCAAACGACTTCCACACTGTTCGTAAAGCATTAGAAGATTTAGGAATCACTGAATTCACAGTGAGCGAAATCGAAATGATTCCTCAATCAGAAGTAACACTTGAAGGCGACGACTTACGTTTATTCGAACGTATGATTAACGCTCTCGAAGACAACGAAGACGTTCAAAAAGTGTACCACAACGTAAACTTAGAAGACTAAAAGTAGAAAAAGCAAAATGTAACATATATAAGTTACATTTTGCTTTTTTCGTTTTCTTCCAACCTGAGAACACTCTTCTCATCAGCTTCTTATCTTACAGGGCACCTCACCCAAGAAGCTCCCCATTAACTGTTAAGCAAAAAGGACAAAACAGGAGACGAAAAGCTCCATGGATTCTATAGTAGGAACAATAGCGAGTGCATTCAATGTGAATTACTGCCGCTAAGAAATTTATTTTCTAGCGGCAGTTTGAAGCTTGAAAGGAATTGAGACGTAAGGCTCAATCCGGTGCAGCTATTGTAACTACTATGAAGATATCCATAGGAGCTTGTAGTGTCCTGTTTTTTGTCCGTCCTATTTATTTTGCACATACTGCTCAAGTCGGTAGCTTCCTGCAGTGAGGTAGACCCCTGCCATCGCAAGAATAACCCAGACTGATGGGAAGAGCGTTTGAAGGTCAATCGACTTGTACAACCAGTAAATCGGGCTGATATACGCCACAAGTCTGAGCCAGCTTCCTCCAAAATCCCCAAACGCTGCTGGCATTCCAATCCCCGCCATCACCATTACAAACAGCACTCCAAACGTCGTCGCGTGTCCTGGTGATTTGAAAATTCTGAAGAAGAATAAGTTTAGGCAGAGACTGTAAATAATCGTCGCGGCTAATAGTCCTGTAAATACTCCCCAGTTCATTTCTGGAACGAGTCCTGTAAAGAACATCGCTGCCATCATAATCATATTGACGATAAACATAAAGATAAAGTACGCCAATAAGAACGAAAGTGTAATCTCCAAATTAGAACGTGGAGAGACGACTGAGCGTTTCAACACATGACTCTTCTTGAAGTTAATCCAGTCCGAAGCAATCACTGACGCATTCATGATGACATAAAGGAGAGAAATGAGCATGACTACTCCACTCGCAACACTCGTCTTCGTTTCATTGATAGTAACCACCATTTGATTGTCACTCTCTGGCAAGGTCTCTTCTTTCGTCAATACGCCTGTTTGTTGCAGTTTCGCGTATAGCATGACTTCTTTTAACACCTTCGTCAACTGTGCATCAAGTAGAAAGTCTCTTGTGCCGCGCTGCGTATTCCAGATACGAATCGTTGGCACTTGGCCTTCTTTCGCCTTTTGTAAATAGTTGGCAGGCACTTCGTAAATAACAGTCATTTCTCCTTTTTTCAAGGCTTCTTTGGCGCTATCTAAGTCGAAGTACACATTTTCTTCTCGAATATACGGCGCAATCAATTCTTCGTACTCTTCATTCCCCTCGTTGAATACAAAGGCAACGGTTTTTGCGACCGTACTTGGCGCTTTCGTATCCACCCTTCCTTGCGTGGTAAGCATGATTCCATTGATAAGGACCGGCATTCCAATCATCATAAAGAGAATTAGTGGCATTTTCAATAATCGTTTCAAATGAAAGATTGTCATTTTTACAAGATTCATTGACGCGCCTCCTTTCTCTTCAATGACCAGTTAAAGGCTACCCCTAACACTAAAATAATCGGTGCGGCAACCATAGCCATCCCTTTCATCGACACGCCATTCATCACATCGACAAATGGGGTGTAAATAAATTGGCGGAATGGATTTCCGCTTAGGAAACTGAAGGTTGAACTAATACGATCTAGCGGGATGACACCCGATAAGAACAAGTAAACTAAGTTAATTCCAGTTGAGAAGGCTGGCATGTTCTTCTCTGTCACGAAATTACCGAGTAAGTTTCCAAGAACATTAAAGACTAAACTATAGAAAACGATGAGGACAAAGATGCTGCCGATGTTTCCTCCAAAAGTTGTTGGATCGAGGATTTTCCATAGGCCGATATATACGAATGATAATAGTGTCGTCATAATCATATTCACGGCTAAATCGAGTCTGTCTCTTTCGCAAATGCTAAATGGCAATACGTTCAAACGTTTGCGAAGTCCGCTGAGTTCTCGTTGTACTCCAAAACGCATCGCAGTATCAAGGAACATGATGAATAGAAATCCAAGTCCCGTAATCGCGTAGTGTTGGTTCGCAGTCACTTGAGACTCAGCTTCTACTTGGTCTGTCTCGAAGGCTCTAGATGCGATTTCCTGTTGTAAGGATACAAGCATCCCCGCTGCTTGTTCGGGCGTGATGGATGCATTTTTACTTTCAGCTACAGCATTCATCACGGAACTTGCTTCTAATAATTGCGAAGTCATTGTTTTCAAGAGCGATTCATACACCGCAAGCGACGTACTCGATGTTCGCCCTGATTTCTCAAGGGTAATCGGAGTTGCTTGCGAACGCGTTTGAATCGACTCTGTAAAATCCGAAGGAATCGTCGCAATGATTTTCGCATTTTCTCTAACAGTAGTCAGCGCAATTTGTTTTTCCTCAGTGAGTTGCTCAAACAACGCCACGATTTGTTCTCCAAAAGCTCCTTTGTCTTGATTATCGATATAAATCTTCGTTTCAATCGTTAAATCAGACGGATTGAAGGCACCCTTTGTGGTAAACGCCAAGAATAGCGTTAATAGAAATGGCATTAAGACCATGAGTAATAGCGCCGGAAAAGACTTCAGAGCGGATATTAAATTGGCTTTAATATAACGAATGTATCTCATAAGTCCTCCTTAATCACGAAGCGTCTTTCCTGTTAATTGTAAGAACGCCTCTTCTAATGTCGTTTCTTTTACGTTGACAGATTTAATCACGAGTTGTGCCTGTTCGACTTGCTCAATCAATTTCATCATCGAGAAAATCGTTTGGTCAATCGTGAGGGCTATTTCTTGTCCGTCCACTGTTACAAATTGAATGCCGTTTTCGCTATTCTTCAACACTTCGTCAAATCCAGCAGGCACTCGGTCCAATGTGAGGGCCACCGTTTGTGTATGCCCTACGAGTTTTTTCACTTCTTCTTTCGTTCCATACGCCACTTCTTCTCCTAAATCGAGAATGAAGACGCGCTTACAGAGGGCTTCGATTTCCTCCATATAATGCGACGTGTAAAGAATCGTTGTCCCTTGTTCCGCAAGAGACTGAATATAGTCGAAGATATGTTGACGCGACTGCGCATCAACCCCAACAGTTGGTTCGTCTAAAATCAAAATCGAAGGATTATGCAACATCGCAACGGCGATATTCAAGCGACGTTTCATCCCGCCAGAGTAGTTTTTCACTTTCTCTTTCTTCTTGTCAGTTAGACCGGCCACTTCCAGTAATTTCTCGATTTGACTCTTCAACTCTGCCCCTGCTAACCCGTAAAGTCCACCGAAGTATTCTAAGTTGTCGACTGCATTCAATTCCTCAAGAAGCGCGATATCTTGTGGCACTAAGCCTAAGTGTTTTCGAATTTCTACTTTATCGGTTTTAATCGACTTTCCATTAATGAAAATGTCGCCGCTATCCATCGATTGAATCCCTGTCAGAATATCAATCAATGTACTTTTCCCGGCCCCGTTTGGACCAAGCAAGCCGAATAGTTCCCCTTCCATAATTTCAAAGGAAACATTTTGTAGGACTTTTTGTCGTCCGTAAGATTTGGTTACGTCTTTAATTTCAATCATATGTACACCTCTTTATCGAATAAATGAAAGGAACGCTATTAATAAACAAAGAACAATCGCGACGATTTTTTCCTGTTTTAAATCTTTAGGGGTCTTCTTGGATTCGTTCATTTGTTTATCCTCCTACTTGTTTGTACCCTTATCATAGCAAACACCCATCGGAGTCTATAGTCCAAAACGTCATCACATACCGTGACTAAAGTCATGTTTTCTATAAAAAATACCCCGACTCTTTCAGATTCTATACTCCATGGTGGTTTGTCTGAAAGAATCGGAGCAGTCTTGATTATTGTTTGAGTTTGTTTTCGTACGCGAAAATCACAAGTTGCGTGCGGTCACGCAGTTCTAATTTCGATAAGATCGTACTAATATTATTTTTTACGGTTCCTTCTGAAAGGAAGAGCGTTTGCGCGATTTCTTTATTGCTTAAACCTTGCGCTACTTGTTGGATGAGTTCCACCTCACGTGGTGTGAGCCCCCATTTTTCCGCATCAAAGGTAGCAGGCTTCTCAACAGTTGTATTCGTCAGTAGCGCCTCTGAAATGACCGTATCCATCACGACTTTTCCAGACAAAGCGACTTTAATCCCGTCAAGAATCGCCTCTGGACTACTGTCTTTTAATAAATACCCCGAAGCACCATTTTGCACGGCTTCGACAATATATTCAGTATCTTGGAAAGTCGTCACAATCAGCACCTTCACCTCTGGAAAGGCCTCTTTAATGAGCTTCGTCCCTTCGATTCCGTTACTCTCAGGCATGCGAATATCCATCAAGACCACATCTGGTTGGTGCTTCTTGCAGGCTTCGAAGGCCGCACGTCCACTCTCTGCTAAAGCGAGGACTTCGACATTACCGCTCGCTTCAAGCATGATTTTTAAACCCGTACGGATGAGCATTTCATCGTCGGCAATAATAAGTTTGATTGGGTTTGTCATGGTTTTCCTCGTTTCTATTGTTTTTCTGTATTCGGTAGGATCATTTGCACGGTCACACCTGGATTTGACGCCTCAAGCGTCACCGACCCACCTTCTGCACGAAGTCGTTCTTGGAGGGATTTGAGTCCGCCTTTTGGAGCTAAATCGACCGCTCCCGTTCCGTTATCCTTAATCGTTACGACTAATTGCGATGGATTATACATCAGTAGCACGGTAATGCGTGTCGCTTGGCCATGTCGCATCGCGTTTGTAATCGCCTCTTGGACCCCACGGAAGATACTGAGCTCTGCCTCACTTGTGAGCGTGAAGGTTGGCTCATTTTTTCTAAATTGAATATCGATACCGCTGTTGACTTGCACCTCATGGAAAAATTCTTCCAGCGCAATATCCAGCTGCTTCTTATCCATTTGTTCCGGCTTCAAGTCATGAACAATCTTACGCACTTCTTGCAATCCTTCGACCGCAAAATCACGAAGCCCTTCGCTCATTTCTTGAATCGGTGAATTTTGTTGCTTCGCCAGTTGCGAAATCGCCCCTAGCTGAATAATAATCGTGGACAGACTGTGTCCCACAGAATCGTGAATCTCACGAGAAATTCGGTTTCGCTCTTGCAACGTGAAAATTTCCTTCATCGTCCCCATTTTATATTGGGCTTGTTGCAAGTCATATCGTTGCTCGCTGAGTTTTTGCTCGGCTTTTTCCAACTCTTCTTGCAGCGCTCTTCGCTCTTCCAAAATATGATTTCCATAAGAGAAGAATAAAAGGAAGAACAAAGTCATCACGACTTGAATGCTGTTCCCTTGTTGAACGGCTGGAACGATAACGACCGCCCCTAATATGAACTGTAGAATCAATGCATTTCTAAAGGAGAATCGCAGACTCACCTCGAAGCAGAGAAGTAGAATCAGTCCTGTAAAAATAGTATGGAAATACAAACAGAGGAGGACGACCGCGATGCCTTCAATCAGGATATACCACTGATATTTCAATGAATAATAGCCAACTTGCACAAGCGCGATAAATCCAAAGAAGAAGGCGATGTCTCCTGCGTTCATATTCGGTAGTTGCGACCATTCAAAAAGCGCAAAAAGGATGAAACCATACCGAATAATGAATCGTACCCATTGATCGATTTTCATGATTTCACCCCTTTGTCATTACTGATTTAATAAAAATAAAAACGCGATAAAATTATTGAGAAAATGCATCGAGATAGATGCAAAAACATTGTCGTTATAATAACGATACATCCCAACAATCGGAATCGTTAATGGGACGTACATCAATGCCGCTGTCCAATCAATCAAACCTGCAGCATCTTTTGAAAGTGCGTGAAGTAGCACGAATAGAAACGCTGAAATAAACGTTAATACGTGAACGTTGAGCGATTTCTTAAATGACCCGATAATCGCTTCACGAAACACCAATTCTTCTAGGATTGGCGCCACAACGCATAGTAGAACAAACATCAAGACGGCGTCATTTGCGCTCATCATCTTCTCAATTTGTTCTTGGTTGTCCGACGTCACATCTCCAATAAACTGAGCGACCGCAATTGCTAATCCGATACGAAGTGCGTATCCAATTGCCAAATCTCGAATAAACGGACGCTTGATGAAGTTTTTGAACCCTTCCACAAGCTTCTCGCGGAACAATGCGACCCCAATCGCTGTTGAAACCAGTTGAAGGATCAGGTAGGCATTTGTATCAACACTTGGTCCCGAAGACGTATAACGAATAAAGAACGCCGGGAAAACCATCAAGTTTAAAAAGTAAACAACCCATAATAGAACCGCATTTTTCTTCATAGAACACCTCTAGTCATCCGTGAAACGGACTGGTTTTGTATTTTTAATGCTATAGATTTTTTCAATTTTGCCATCATGCCATACGATACCGTGAAGCGCGCCGCCAAAAACAGCTCCGCCATCGATACCGATTTTGCCATCATGTTGCCATAATTTCATAAAGTCGCCATCTTCGTTTAAGCCACGTAAAGGTGTGTGCCCGAAGATAATCGTTTTGCCAGTGTTGTTGGCCCCTTTATGGAATGGCTCACGAATCCAGTAGAAGTCTTTTGGCTCAGTGTCGTGCCAGTCGTCTAAGCGTAAATCCACTCCAGCATGCGCTAAGAGCAAGTCGCCTTCATCGATAAAGAGAGGACGTTCTCTTAGAAATGCGATGAGTTCTGGATATTGTGCTTTAATCGCTTCGGCATCTTCCACAGGATTGACCGGAGTCCCTTGTGGTCGACCGAGTAAGTCGTTAATCGTCGTATCCCCATTGTTTCTGAAGTAGTGTGGAAAACGTCCTTCAGGATCGTCGATAAATGCAAGGAACATCACTTCATGATTTCCCATCAAATACCATGCGTTTTTCTCTTTCGCATATTTCATCCCTGTTAGGACACTACGTTTATTGTCTGGTCCACGGTCAATCAAGTCTCCCATGAAGACAAGTTGCTGAGTTTCTTCGTCCCAGTTTTGAAGCATTTCTTCCATCATGTCTGCTTCGCCGTGAATATCACCAATAATAAAATACGTTTTTTTCATTTTCTACACCTCAATTGCTCTGTTACTGTCTATTATAGCAAACTTTCGCGTCAATATGAAAGTGGATTTGACTCATGAAAAATTTTGCAAAAAAAGAAGCCTTACTTTCGTAAGACTTCTTCGTCATTTAAGATTATTGGTTTTCTTTTTTACGAGTGAATAATAACGCTGCCGCTACAACCACAAGTACGCCACCAATGATAACAGTGAATCCTTTTGCTGTACCTGTATTTGGTAATTCAGGACGTTTTGGTTCTTCTGTTGTTGGAACTGCTGGAGTTTCTGTTGTTGAACCTTCAGTTGTAGTTCCTTCTGTTGTCGTTGAAGCTGTAGTTGCTTCTGTTGTTGTAGTACTTTCAGTTGTTGTTGTAGTAGTTGTAGTAGTTGTTTCAGGCATATCCCCATCAGCTGTACCTGAACCAGATAATAATGTGTAAATTACATCTGTTGATTGTTCACTATCTAAGCCGTCAGCTGTAATTGAGATTCTGTTTTGTGGGTTCTTTGTAGGATCCACTAAGTTTACGATATAGTCAACGTAAATAATTTTATCTGTTGTATCGATTTTTACTTTAATACCTGTATCAGTGATTTCATAGTCACTTTCAGAAAGGAATCCAGCTGAAACCCATGGATTTTCTGAATCTACTAATTCAACACGTAATGAACCAGGTACGTATGTTTGGTTTGAATCCCAAACATCTTTA
>CAUVGI010000041.1:0-12196 GCA_963551375.1 uncultured Streptococcus sp.
AGACCGTGCGGACTAAACTCGAAAGGCTTGAGCCTATGCCTTTTCGAACTCAACTTCACTAGGATACGAGCCATCGCGTTCAGAAATGGAACGTTGGACCGGAATACCGTAAGCGGCTGGAACAGCCGTGCAAAATCCTTCACAGTGCGAAGGATTTGGGTGTGGGCATTGCAAATTGTGTTGGAATATAAGTTAATAAGACAATACAGTACAAATTATCTGCAGTTTTAACTCTAACCTCTGCAATTAGAAAACAACATTATTCTTTCTTTATCTTCCATATTAAATTATGTAAAATAGCAATAGGCTTTGTGTCTATTGCTTATTTTATTGGAGTGTGATTAGATGTCAGGATTAACCGTAAGACTTTATGAAGAGTATTTAGCAGATGTCTATAATAATCGAAAAACTGACCAAGGGCTCTTTATTAAATTAGTCGAAGAAATTGGAGAAGTGGCAGAGCAAATTAGTATTCGCGATGGTCGAAAAGAAGGAGCTACAGAAGAAGTACAAGCTGAACTTGCAAAAGAACTAGCAGATGTCATCCATTATACGGTTGCGATTGCTGCAGTAAACGGCATTGATTTAGAAAAAGTCATCTTGGAAAAAGACCTCAGTGCCGCTATTAAATATAACCATACAACGAACTTAGTAGAGTTTCTTCAAAAGACAGCAAAATACGACTAGTTTACAGCAAGAAAACACTTGCTTTCCACCCTTGTTTAGAGTACGATAGGACATGGAAAAGTAAGTGAAATGATGGGTACAGAAAGTTCTGATTGCTGAGAAAGAACCCCCGCTCTTTAACTGAACCTACCAAATAGGTGATTATGAAAATAATCCGGTGAAATCATCGTTATCAATGTTAAAGAGACATTTACAACGTAAGTGTAATTAAGGTGGTACCGCGAGTCATTCGTCCTTTTTAGGGGAGTGGCTTTTTTTATTTCACAAAAAACGAAAAAGGAGTCAAGCAGATGGCAGAAAAAACAAACTTACAAAGAGAAGATTTTTCTAAATGGTATATTCAAACCATTCAAAAAGCAGATTTAATGGACTATTCACCAGTGCGTGGATGTATGATTTTCAAACCAGACGGATATGAAATCTGGGAACATATTCAAGAGGAGTTCAACCGTCGTTTTAAAGAAGAAGGCATTCGTAATGCGTACTTCCCAATGTTAATTCCAGAAAGCTTCTTCACTAAAGAAGCAGACCATATTGAAGGATTTGCTCCTGAATTACCATGGGTAACAGAAGCAGCTGGTGAAAAATTAGAAGAACGTTTAGCGCTTCGTCCAACAAGTGAAACAATGATTGGAACAGCTTTTTCAAACTGGATCAATTCATACCGTGATCTTCCATATGAAATCAATCAATGGGCGAATGTATTCCGTTGGGAAAAGAAAACTTTACCATTCTTACGTACTTCAGAGTTCTTATGGCAAGAAGGACATACAGCGCACGCAGATGAAGAAGATGCACGTCGCCGTACAATGAGAATGTTAGATATTTACAAAGAAGTCGTAGAAGGCGTATTGGCAGTGCCAGTTTACGAAGGACAAAAAACTCCTTCAGAACGTTTCGCAGGCGCGGTAGATACTTACTCAATCGAAGCGATGATGAAAGACGGTAAAGCTGTTCAAGCGGGAACTTCTCACTACATGGGAACAAAATTCGCTGAAGCGTTCGACATCAAATATTTAACAAAAGAAAACGAACACGTACATGCGCATACAACTTCATGGGGAGTCTCTACTCGTTTAATCGGTTCATTAATCATGACTCACGGTGACGAACAAGGATTAGTATTACCTCCAAAAGTTGCCCCAACACAAGTAGTGTTAATTCCAGTTGGACCATGGAAGAAAAATCCAGCCATCTTAGAAAAATTAGAAGAGCTTCAAAAAGAATTGAAAGCTGCTGGATTACGCGTGAAAATCGACGACACTGACAACTCACCAGGATTCAAATTCAATGAGTGGGAATTACGTGGTGTTCCAATGCGTATCGAATGCGGACCTCGCGATTTAGAAAACAATCAAGTGATGACAAAAATGCGTGACTTAGATGAAAAAGTAGCAGTAGGATTCGATGGATTAGTAGATAGAATCTTAGCAGAATTAGATACAATGCAAGTTCGTCTGTTAGAAACAGCTCGTGCGATGCGTGCTTCTAACGAATATACAAACATCGATACTTTAGATGAGTTGAAAGCTCATATCGAAGCTAAACGTGAAGCTGGCGAAGTACCTGGTTGGGTATTAGTTGGTTGGGATGGAACAGAAGAAAGCGAAGCGAAAATCAAAGAAGAAACTGGCTTCACAACTCGTAATATTCCATTTAACGCTCCAGTGAAAAAAGAAAAATGTATCGTAACTGGTAAACCAGCCGCTCATACGGTTTGGATTGCTCGTGCATATTAATCGATTAGGAACTAGTTGGTAGGAGGACAAGATTATGAAAATCAATAAGGCCATTCAAGAGTTTGTAGATAGTGCGATTGCTTCAGGGTATGTTTCAAAAGAAGATCGTTACTATTTATTAAACCGCGTGCTTTATTTAGTGGGAGAAGAATCTTTTGAAAGTTCGAAAGAGGTAGAGCAACCTTCTTTATTAGATGCGATGGCAAACTTAGTGGAAGCTGCCGTTGAAAGTGGGAAGATTGAAAACGACTCTGAAGAACGCGACTGGTTGGAACAAGAGTTAATGAACCTTATGATTCCAAAACCTTCTGAATTGAACCGTCTATTCTGGGATAAATACGAAGAAGGACCTAAAGTTGCGACCGATGCGTTTTACAAAATCGCACTCGATTTAAACTTAATTAAGGTAAAAGATATCGCTAAAAATATTTCCTTTAATGGGGAAACAGAGTATGGTGATTTAGAAATCACGATTAACTTATCCAAACCAGAAAAAACAAAGGAAGAAATCATCAAAGCAGCACAGTCGAAGGATTTCAATTATCCTGCTAACCGCCTATGCTTTGAAAACATAGGCTACCATGGTCGTATCAACTGGCCAGGCCGTGCGAACCACCGTATTGTCGGAATGGAACTTGGTGGAGAGTCTTGGGGGTATCACTATTCTCCATATGCTTATTATTCAGAGCATGCAATCTTCTTGTCTGAAAACTTAGAACCAATGAAAGTAGATGAGAGCGCTTTTAGCCGACTTCTTGAAATCGTGACACAATTCCCTCATTATTTTGTAGGGTCAAATGCAGGGCTTCCAATTGTTGGTGGGTCAATTTTAAGTCATAACCACTATCAAGGAGGGCGTTACGAATTCCCGATGAACCGTGCTAAAGTTTTAGAAACAGGTATTTCTAAGAAATTTGACACCGTTGAAATTGAACGCCTTTACTGGCCACTTTCTGCGCTTCGTCTTCGCGGAAATAACCGTGAGGAAGTATTTGAAGTGGCGGTTGATATCTTAAAAGCATGGGAAGATTACGAAAACAAAGTTCTTGAAATCTTACGTGAATCTAATGGGGAACCGCACAATGCAATTACACCAATCGTGCGCCGTCAAGGAGATGCGTATGAATTTGATTTAGTGTTACGTAACAACCGTACAACACCGGAGTTTCCTGATGGAATTTTCCACCCACATGCGGATGTACAACATATTAAGAAAGAAAATATCGGTTTAATTGAAGTAATGGGGCTTGCGATTTTACCGCCACGTCTAGAACGTGAACTTCGCGAGGTGAGAGACTATCTCGTTGGAGAAGGAAGTCTTGAAGCTGTTGCAGAAATTCACCAAGAATGGGCAAAAGAATTAAAAGCACAAGCACCAACCAAAGAAACTGTAGACGCATTTTTACAAAAAGCGGTTAGTGCAAAATTCTGCCGCGTGTTAGAATATGCAGGCGTCTTTAAACAAACAAAAGAAGGCCAAGAAGCATTCAGCGCCTTCATGCATGAATTTACGAAATAGTTAGAAAGGAAGTGCCGTATGACAATCCTCGCACTAGATACATCGAATAAGACATTATCGGTCGCTGTAGAACTGACAGACGGTACCATTATTGAACAAACGATTGAGAATACGTTGCAACATAGTGTTCTCCTTGTGCCAACGATTGAAGCCGTTTTTAAAGAAGCCGGCATTACAGCAAAAGACTTAACAAAGATCGTTGTTGCTGAAGGTCCTGGATCTTACACAGGTCTTCGAATTGGCGTTACTGTTGCTAAAACACTCGCGAAGAGTCTGGGGATTCCACTTGTTGGAGTCTCCAGTCTCGACGTCTTTTTACCGGACCTTGCTTCAAAAGTGAAGGTTGGAGAAGTCGTTGTGCCGTTTTTTGATGCCAGACGTGGAAATATTTTTGCAGTAGGTTATCAAAAGACTGACGAAGGCTTTAAAAAGGTAATCGCGGAACAACATATTTCGTGGGATGATTTCTTGAAAGTGTTGCCGGAATTTGCAGTGGGAGTGACTTTTGTAGGACAATTACAGTCGATTACAAAAGAAGCAATCGTAGAAAAAGGAGCGAGTGAGGCGCAGTGGCTTGAAGCAAGTGATGCTATCCCTCACGCAACATCGCTTATCGAATTAGGAAGAAATAAGGAAGCTGTTGACGCGGACGTCTTCGTCCCAATGTACTTGAAACTGGCAGAAGCAGAAGAAAATTGGCAAGCTGAGCATCCTTTAGAAAAGGGGTCAGTGTATGTGGAACGAGTTTAAAGAACGCTTCATTCAGTGGTTTGAAAAAATCAAAGCACTGTTTTTAGAAGAAGCGCAAGATATGGATCCGATTCGCGACCAGTTTGAGAACTTTGAAAAAAGAGTGATTCTTGGAAACGGAGCGCAAGGCAAAATCAGAATCGGCCTTCCAGAAGATGCCGCTCGCATATTTGAAGTGGAGAAGGCTGCTTATGATGGAGAGTCTCCATGGGCAAAAGATGTTCTTGAAAAAGATGTCGCTCATAATCCAGCTGCTATTTATATTGTGCTGGAAGTAGAAGAAGAAATCGTTGGTTTTATCGGAGCGAGAACAACAGAAAGTGCGGATTTACATATCACGAATGTAGCCGTACTACACGATTATCGCTTCTTGAATGTCGCAACTTTATTATTGAAAGCATTAGAAAAAATCGCTCGCAAGCTCGATAAAAAAGAAATTACGCTTGAAGCTCGTGTGTCGAATACAAAAGCCATTAAGCTCTATCGCAAAAATGGATACGAAGTTGTTGGTACAAAGGAAAATTACTATACTCCTGAAAATGAAGATGCCGTGGAAATGTTATATGCATTACCACCCAAAACGCCATCTTCATTCCATTCGTCAGAGTATTCATTTACAAGACTGCATCCAGCAGATTTAGCGATGGCGGAGGCATTAGTCGCGTTAGTGCAAGAAAATTACGAGCATCCAAATAATTGGAGTGCCGAGAGTTTCCTAGCCGATTTAGAAAATCCAACGAACACGTATTACGGAGTATGGATGCAACGCCAACTAGTCGGATTCCTTGGAGTCCAAAGCGTACTGGATGAAGCAACCATCACGAATATCGTGATTAAAAAAGATTATCAAGGCAAAGGTCTCGCGCAACGTTTATGGCAGATGGCTTTATACGATTTGAAGCAAAAAGAGGTCAAAGTCGTATTCTTAGAAGTGCGTGAAAGCAACAAGCGTGCTCAATATTTATATGAAATTCTAGGGTTCGAAGCCTTCCATACGAGAAGTGATTATTACAACGACCCTGTTGAAGATGCGATTGAATATCGTTTAGAAATTGAACAAAGATAGGAGGGACAATATGAAAGAAAAATTGATTCTAGCAATCGAAAGTAGTTGTGATGAGACAAGTGCAGCCGTCATTCAAAACGGGAACACCATCCTTTCAAATATTGTAGCCTCTCAAATTAAGAGTCATATGCGTTTTGGTGGGGTTGTGCCAGAGATTGCTAGCCGCCATCACGTCGAACAAATTACGCAAGTCATCGATGAAGCATTAGTAAAAGCTAATAAAACATTAGAGGACATGGATGCTATCGCAGTGACATATGGTCCTGGACTTGTGGGAGCTCTTCTAATTGGGATTTCTGCAGCGAAGGCCTTAGCTTTAGCTAGCGGAAAACCGCTGATTGCAGTGAACCACATGGCAGGACATATTTACGCGAACCAACTCGTGGAGCCTTTACAATTTCCACTAATGGCGCTTGTAGTGAGTGGTGGGCATACGGAACTTGTGTATATGCCAGAAGATGGTGAGTTCCAAATTATCGGAGAGACAAGAGATGATGCCGCAGGGGAAGCATACGATAAGATTGGTCGTATTTTGAACTTGCCTTATCCTGGTGGAAAGAAAATGGACGAATTAGCGCATCTTGGAAGTGATACGTATGACTTTCCACGCGCCATGATTCATGAAGACCATTTTGATTTCAGTTTTAGTGGATTGAAATCAGCGGTTATCAATCGTGTCCATAACGCGAAACAAAAAGGCGAAAAGATTATCCCTGAAGACTTAGCCGCAAGTTTCCAAGCCAGTGTCGTAGAAGTTCTTGTTGAAAAAACAAGACGCGCACTTGAAGCGTATCCTGTAAAACAATTCGTGTTAGCAGGAGGAGTGGCAGCTAATAAGGGTCTTCGTACAGCGATGACGCAGATGATGGAAGAACACTACCCATCAGTCACATTTTCCATTCCGCCATTATCACTTTGCGGCGATAATGCCGCGATGATTGGTGCTGCAGCCTATACAAAATACATGCAAAAAGACTTCGCAAATATGGATTTAAACGCAATTCCCGGACTTGAATTAGGGGATGAATAAAACTATTGCAAATTCAATTTGAGCATGGTATTATATTCGTGTTGCATTATGCATGCGAAAATAAATAACTCTGGATTAGCAAATAATTCAGGGCAGGAGGAATAGAAATGAAACAAGGAATTCACCCAGAATATCGTCCAGTAGTTTTCATGGATACAACTACAGGATTCAAATTCTTATCAGGTTCAACAAAGACTTCAAGTGAAACAGTTGTATGGGAAGACGGAAACGAATACCCATTACTACGTGTGGAAATCACTTCTGATTCTCACCCATTCTACACAGGTCGTCAAAAATTCACTCAAGCAGACGGACGTGTGGATCGTTTCAACAAAAAATACGGTCTCAAATAAGAACTTTACAAACTCTCTCACTTCGAGAGAGTTTTTTTGTGCGCTAATTTCAGTAGTAACCGCCAAGGGCGGCGATTATGGTGTCAGAGTAGATGGTATGAAAAAGAGAATTCTATTTTATCAGCCATTGTATATTGAAACAAAATAGCGGGATACCGGAGAAAGCCTTGAAGTCTTTCTCCTTCGAAGCCTCAAACAAGCCGTAATGGATAAATCCATAACGGCTTTTAATTCGCATTCGATATGATTCCCCGCTATGGTTTCAATAAATGTCTGATAAGCGAATTCTCTTTTTAGCTTTTTGGTGAAATACCATAATCGCCTTCTTGGCATAAACTCTACTCGAGGGAGAGAGTTTGAGAGTTCTATTCTCGACTAGAGGCAAGGGAGAAGGGATAGAGTGTGTGCGTTTCAGGAGGAGAGCAGATGTAACATTTTTGTTACGTAACAAAAATGTTACATCATGGAGTGAGAGTGGAAATTAACAAATATGTTAATTTGGGGCATAAAAAAACAGCCTTGCAAGAAGCAAAGCTGTTTAAACTGTTATTTATATGTGTCTTCAAGTTTTGCCATGAATGCGCCAAGCCATGTACCGAATCCTAACATCACAACGCAAGCAAGGTATTGAACGATGTCAAATCCAGCGTAGTTTGTTGGGATAATCATTACAGTTGAAGCAAGCACGATTCCGAAAATAAAGTGGAATAATTGTGGGTAAGCTTTCTTGAAAATGTAGTGTACGAGTTTTGAGAAGAGCGCTAATGTTACAAGTCCACCCAACGCGATTGGAAGGATTACGCTCATGTCTAATGTTTTAAAACCATCTGACATTTGTTTGTACATTCCCATGTATACGATGAAGTTTGATGGGCTAAGTCCAGGAACGATAATTCCAAGAGCGATTAATCCACCGGCAATCATCCAAGTGAAGAAGTTTGCTTCCACGCTACCGCCGATTGCATTTTCACCTAAATAAAGAAGTACGCATCCGCCAATAAATGAAGCAAGTAGAATGAGAATATCGCGTGTTGAGCGACCTTCTTTTCCAGCTTCTTTCCAAAGAGCAGGGATTGTTCCGACGATACATCCGATGAAGAACCAAAGGATGATTGTTTCAAAGTTACCAAGTAAGTAACTTACTCCGAATGATAGAACTACGATACCTGCTAGAGCACCGATTCCGACTGGTAAGAAGAATAAGATATTTTTCTTGAAGTCTTTTGTGACGTTTGCTAGGAAAGCAATCAAACGTTCATAAAGTCCAAAGATAGCAGCAAGCGCACCGCCGCTGACACCTGGGAGGATAAATCCTGACCCAATGAACATTCCTTTAATGAATCGTAAGAACCAGTCATTTTTCTTTTGTTTATCTAATTGATGTTGAGTTGATCTTTGTTCCATAGTACCTCCAATAAATAATTCTGTCTTCTATTATACTGTAATTTGAAAGATGAGCAAGTAATGTTAAGTCTCTTAAAGAAATCTTTCCATTCATTGCGTGTTAAATGCTTTTTTGTTATACTTGAAGGGTGAAAGTTTATAGTTTTTATGACTTAAACAATCTAAATTTTCAAATTGAAAGGAGTTGAATGGATGAAAATTGCTGTAGTTACAGATAGCACGGCTTACTTAACAAAAGAAGAATATGCCGAATATGGTATTTACGTGTTGCCGATGTCTGTTATTTTCGGACAAGAAACTTATCGTGAAGAAATTGATATTACTGCTGAAGAATTTTATGCAAAAGTAAAAAGCTCTCCAGTCTTTCCAACAAGTACACAACCAGCTGTAGGGGAAACATACGAATTATTCCGCGAACTTGCAAAAGATTATGACGCTATTATTCCTATTACTATTTCTAGCGGAATTAGTGGAACTTACCAAACATGTGTGGCTGTTGCCGAAGATATGAAAGACGAAATAGCCATTTATCCAATAGATTCAGAGATTAGTTGTGCACCGCAAGCGCGTGCAGTAAAACTAGCCGCTATCATGGCGAAATCTGGAGAATATTCACCAGAAGAAATCGTTGAAACGGTTCAACGTTTAGTAGATCGTACGACAGCTTACTTTATCGTTGATGATTTGAGCAACTTACAACGTGGTGGACGTTTATCAGCAGGGGCTGCTTTAGTGGGAGCTATGTTGAAAATTAAGCCAATCTTGACATTCGTTGATAAGAAAATCGTTCCTTTCGAGAAGATTCGTACGCAACAAAAAGCGATGAAACGAATTGAACAATTATTCGCTGACGAAACAGGAACAACAGATGGTGACGGTTATGAATTAGTCATTATCCATGCAAATGCTCCAGAAGCTGGTGAAGCTTGGAGACAAAAAATGCAAGAACAATATCCTAAATTACGTACTTCATTATCGTATTTTGGACCTGTTGTAGGAACTCACCTTGGTGAAGGTGCCTTAGGGTTCTCATGGGATATCGTACAAGAAAAGAATTTAGAAAAATAAAGAGTGGGGGAACCCGCTCTTTTTCTTCATGAAACAGAGGGATACAAATGACACTTGTTGTGAAAAAGATGTTAGCCAATACGCTCAAAGAACTAATGAATGAAAAGCCGTTGACGAAGATTACTGTACAGGATTTAACGAAGAAATGCGGGATTAGTCGTCAAACGTTTTATAATCATTTCCATGATATTTATGAATTGGTCGAATGGATTTATTTAAATGAAGCGCATATCACGCTTGGTGAGAATATTTCTTATGAGAATTGGCAAGACGCCCTGGAGGCACTATTCCAATATATGGATGACAATCGCAACTTTGTCCTTAACACATATCGTTCTGTCAGCAAAGAAAACGTCGAGAGACTCTTGCAACGCGAAGTGGAGCGTTTCTTGACAGATTTGATTTTTAATGAAATTAATGTCAGCGGCGAAGAAGCAGAGCAAGTTCAATTTTCGATTGAGTTTTATACGTATGCGCTTGTTGGTGTAGGACTTGATTGGATTAGTCGTCAAATGCCTGGTACGGCTAAAGAACTCGTTGAAAAAATCGAACAAGTCATGATTGGAACGATTGTGGCAAGAATTTCCCAATAAAAACTTTACAATTCAATCCCAGTGTCCAAACTTTGGACATTGGGAGTTTTTTGTCTATGGAGCTTTTGGTGAAACGGTAGTAGAGTAATGCATGTAAAGAACAAATCCTGATTTTCAGGAAATAGGAGGAATTACTATGTATCATTCAAATGGAAATTACGAAGCATTTGCTCGTCCTAAAAAACCACAAGGCGTTGATCAAAAATCAGCTTACTTAGTTGGTTCAGGACTTGCATCCTTATCAGCAGCAGCTTTCTTAGTAAGAGATGGCCAAATGAAAGGAGAAAACATTCATATTTTAGAAGAACTTCCACTTGCAGGAGGTAGCTTAGATGGAATCTTAAATCCAACACGCGGATTCATTATTCGTGGGGGACGTGAAATGGAAGACCACTTCGAGTGTTTATGGGATTTATTCAGATCGATTCCTTCACTAGAAGTCGAAGATGCATCTGTGTTAGATGAATTCTACTGGCTTAATAAAGAAGATCCTAACTTCTCACATTGCCGTGTGATTGAAAACAAAGGACAACGTATCCCAGACGATGGCCAATTCACGTTAAGCGATAAATCAAGCGAAGAAATGGTCAAGTTATACATGACATCTGAATCTGAATTGCAAGGGTTAAAAATTACCGATGTGTTCAGTGAAGAATTCTTCGAATCAAACTTCTGGACTTATTGGGCTAGTATGTTTGCATTTGAAAAATGGCATTCAGCGATTGAAATGCGCCGTTACATTTTACGTTTCATTCATCATATCGATGGTCTACCTGATTTATCTGCATTGAAATTTACTAAATACAACCAATATGAATCACTCGTTTTACCGCTTGTGAACTACTTGAAAAAACATAATGTTCAATTTGAATACGATACAGTTGTTAAAAATGTGATTGTTGAACATATTGGAAGTGACATGATTGCCAAAGAACTTGTGTTAGAAGTAGGTGGTGTTTTAGAAACACGCAATTTAACAGAAAACGACTTAGTATTCGTGACAAACGGTAGTATTACTGCTGCAACAACATACGGGGATAACAATACCCCAGCTCCAATTTCAAAAGAATTAGGTGGATCATGGAGCCTATGGAAAAACTTAGCCAAACAAGATGAACGCTTCGGACATCCAGAAGTATTCTGTGAAAACTTGCCAGATCAAAGTTGGTTCGTTTCAGCTACAACAACTGTAAAAGACAAACGTATCGCTGAATACATTCAAAAAATCTCAAAACGTGATCCTTATGCTGGAAAAGTGGTGACAGGAGGAATCGTAACAGTTCGCGACTCAAACTGGATGATGAGCTACACATTAAACCGTCAACCACACTTTAAAGCGCAAAGTAAAGATGAATTAGTCGTATGGATTTACGGATTATATTCAGGAATCAAAGGAAACTATGTGGAAAAACCAATCGAAGAATGTACAGGGATTGAAATTGCCGAAGAATGGTTATACCACATGGGTGTTCCAGAAGAATTAATTCATGAATTTGCTAGCGAAGGATGTAATACGGTTCCTTGCTATATGCCTTATATCACAAGCTACTTCATGGCTCGTAAAGATGGCGACCGTCCGCTTGTTGTTCCAAATGGCTCTAAAAATATTGCCTTCATTGGTAACTTTGCTGAAACTCCACGAGATACAGTGTTTACAACAGAGTATTCTGTTCGTACTGCGATGGAAGCTGTATATACATTGCTTGATGTAGATCGTGGTGTGCCAGAAGTGTTCGCTTCAGCTTATGACTTACGCGTTCTTACAAAATCAACAAACCGCTTGATGGATGGTAAGAAATTAGCCGATGTGAAAGTTCCGTTCTTAGTGAAATTATTTGAAAAACGTGCTGCGAAGAAAATCAAAGGTACGATGGTTGAAGAACTTCTCAAAGACGCAAACTTAATCTAATGAGTGAAACCTCTCTAAGTCTCTTAGAGAGGTTTTTTCGTATCTTTTGTTGAGGTGATAGATATGAATATCGTTAGA
>CAUVGI010000042.1:0-12141 GCA_963551375.1 uncultured Streptococcus sp.
TTACGAAAGAGTCTGAGATTCCATTCGTCGAACCTCAAGCATGGCACCGCGTTTCACCTGCCAGCGACGACTTGAAATGTTATCTCACTTTTTATTGCACTCCTGAAGACTACTTTGCCAAAAAATACGACCTCACGCGTACGCATTCGGAAGTGATTGAGGCGACGCCGAAATTCCCTAAAGGAAAGGTGCTCGACCTTGGAAGTGGCGAAGGAAGAAACAGCTTGTACTTGGCGAAAAAAGGCTTCGATGTGACTTCACTCGACATCAACTCAATGAGCCTTGCGAAATTAGCACAGATTGCGGAAGCGGAAGGCCTTGATATCGATATTCAACCTTATAATATTGAGAGTGCCGATATTCCAGGTGGACTCTATGACGTCATCATTTCAACAGTGGTCTTGATGTTCTTAGATCCGTATGCAATTCCAGATGTGATTGAAAATATGCAATCACACACTGCTCCTGGCGGGTTCAACTTAATCGTAGCAGCCATGTCGACAGAAGACGCGCCATGCCCAGTGAACTTCCCTAAGACATTTGCAAGCGGCGAATTGAAAGACTACTACGCAGGCTGGACATTGCATAAATATAATGAAGACTTTGGCCAACTCCATAAAACAGACGAGAACGGCAATCGTATTAAAATGAGATTTGTGACACTATTAGCCGAGAAATAAAATGGCTTATTAAAAAATAAAAGAAAGGACATCAGCAAATTTGCTGATGTCCTTTTTGCTCACATCCTTGTGTAGTTGAGCTCGGAAAGGCATAGGCTCAAGCCTTTCCACACATCCTGGAGTTGAGTTCGTCTTCGCAGAAATCGCGTCCACTTCCCAAACCATACGCACATCGTTTTTAACGATGCTTGCGTTGGTTTGGTCCAGTGGTCGATTTCTACCCGCGAAGACTCACATCCTGTTATTTGATATACAATGTATCGCCTTTTAATGTAAATGTTGTATCTTCAGTGATGGTTTCACCTGTTAAGACTAAGACGTCTTTCCCATCTTTTGTTTCATCAACAATTCGGTATTCTCCGTCTTTTTTCACAACTAGCACATTATATTTTGAGTTTTTCTCTTCTTCTGTAGTAGGGATTACAAGCGCTTCTGTTACTCCTGTTAATTCAATTGCTTTTGAGAAATCATTATCTTTAACGATATAAAATTTACCATTTGTTTTAACAATGCTGTATCCATCATCGATAGCTTTATTCATCTCAGCATTCTTCAACTCTTCTGATTCAGTTGTTGAGTTTTTGTCTTTAACGCTATCCGCTGCTTGTTTAATTTTAGCAGCAGCTTCGTTTAATTTATTTTGATTATCTTGCAAGGCTTGTTGCACCACTTGAGAATTTTTCACTTGTTCTTGTTGCGCTTTTTGGCGTTCCTGTCTTGCTTGCAAACGTTGGAAACGTAAAAATGCATACACTGCAATAATCACAATCGAGATAATAACGCTTAAAATACGACGTCCTTTATTTTCCACTTACATTCACTCCTCTAATAAGATATGCTTATTTTATCACACTCCAACTTTATTGCCTATTCTTAGAGCACCAAAAAAGCACCTCGGCATTGCTACCAAAGTGCTCAATTTTATAAATGATCTGTTCCAGGCGTTTCGACCGTCTGTGCAGAAGTTGTTTCTGTTGGTGTAGGAGCTGGTGTATAAGACTCAATTTTCGTTAAATCAACGGTTGCTGTCTTAGACCCGTCACTCCATGGAATTTCATAAGCTCTTCCAGAATAAACCCAATTTTGCTTCCCAGCTTCTTGGTCTTTTGCTGATTGGTCTAACTGTTCCTTCATCCATGCTGTAGCTTGGTCCAACGTCGCAAACTCTTGACCCGTATTCCCTAACGGTTTCAAGCGTTGCGGTGGTGTTGCTACTGTTTCTGAACTTGAAGTAACTGTAGGAACTTCAGTTGGAGTTGCTTCTCTTGTCTGAGGACCATTTTCTGACTCTTCTCTTCTGCGCTCTTGGCTTGGAGTTGCCTGCGCAACATTTCCTTGAACGTTTCTTGCGTTCTTTTCTTCTTCAGTAACCACTTGTTTTTCTGTAGTTACAGATTCAGTTGTTGGAGCTTGAGTTGTCTCTTGCTTTTTCTCGGCGACTTCTTTCTTTTCAGTATTACTTGAAGGAGTTGACGAATTTGCTGGCGCACTTGTTTGTACTTCTACGACTTGAGTCACTTTTTGCATCGGACTCATCGCTTGTGAAATACCGTAAACACCTGCTAGCATCGCTAAAGATAGGCCAAGCGTAATTCCCAATTGACTCGCTAAACCTAATGATTTAAAACCTTCTTGTAATTTCACTAAAAATGCTTTCATCGTCCATCCCCTTTCTCCTTTTATTTTTATTCAAACTATTATACCATATTTTTTCATATTTGTTGAATGAAAAATATATATTATCACAAATTTAATTATTATTGCAACAGTATCTAGCAACTTTGTTTGTGAAAAGTTATTAACAAAAATTTCACAATTTATTTTACCTATTTTTATGCACTTACATTATATATGAAAATTGTTTCAATTGCCAGACAATTCCACAACGAACGCTTGCCATGGAGAAAGCGTGTAAGCGTGTAAATCTGTAACCTCATTTTCTGTATTAGCCACCAAAACCTTATTAAATCGGGCATCTACAGAGATTTCTTCCTCGGAATCTGATAAATTCACGACCGTTAACCATCTTTCTTCCCCAAGCGTGCGATAATATGCGAACACATTAGAAGACGTTTCAAGAAGCTCATAATCGCCCCAAACCACGATTGGATGGTCTTTTCTAAGCTGAATGAGTTTTCGATACGTATGGAATACAGAGTCTGGATTTTGTAGCTCTGCTTCTACATTAATCTCTTTGTAGTTTGGGTTGAGAGCTAACCAAGGTGTCCCCGTTGTAAATCCCCCGTTCGCTTCGGCAGTCCACGGAATTGGTCTACGCGCATTGTCTCTCCCCTTTGCATTTAGAGATTCCATAATCGACTCAACGCTAAATCCTCTAGCAATACGATCATGATACATATTAATGGACTCAATATCATCCAACTCTTCTATGCTAGAAACTGGAGTATTCGTCAGTCCAAGCTCCTCGCCTTGATAAATATAAGGAGTTCCTTTCATCATATGTAGCAGAATGGCGAATGCCTTGGCACTGCGAACACGATATTCCTTATCATTTCCCCAGCGTGACACGATTCTTGGTAGATCATGGTTGTTCCAGAATAGTGAATTCCAACCTTCGTTTCCAAGTTCCGTTTGCCATTTTGAAAGAACCGCCTTTAATTCACTTACATCGAGCGGTTTAAGGTCCCACTTTTCTTTCCCTGGCTCATTGTCTAAGAGTGAATGTTCAAATTGAAAGACCATCGATAATTCATGACGTGCTGGATTTGAATAGAGCTTCGCGATTTCTGGCGTCGCTCCCCATGTTTCCCCAACCGTCAATAAATCTTTGTCTCCGAAAGTTGCCTTATTCATTTCTTGTAGGTATTCATGCAATTTTGGCCCATTTGACGTAATCCCTTCTAAAGGAATCTTCCCGATTAAATCAATCACGTCCATGCGGAATCCGCCAACGCCCTTATCAATCCAGAAATTCATCATGTCATAGACTTCACGGCGCACTTTGTCATTTTCCCAGTTCAAATCAGGTTGTCTTTGACTAAATAAATGCAAGAAATGTTGACCACTGGCTTCATCGTATTTCCATGCACTACCTAAAAAGACTGACTGTAAATCTGTGGGTGCTCCGCCATCTTCGGCAGGATCTGCCCACACATAGTAATCACGGTATGGATTGTCTTTTCCTTTTCTTGACTCAATAAACCAATGATGTTCATCAGACGTATGGTTCACAACGAGGTCCATAACAATTTTTATACCGCGCTTATCCGCTTCTGAAATCAACTCTTCCATATCCGTCATCGTTCCGAACTCGTCCATAATGTCTTCATAGTCAGAAATATCATAGCCATTATCATCATTTGGCGACTTGTATACTGGAGAGAGCCAAATCGCTCCGATTCCTAGCGTGTGTAAATAGTCAAGTTTTTCAATAATTCCTCTTAAATCGCCAATTCCATCCCCGTTTGAATCCTTAAAACTACGTGGATAAATTTGATAAACGACGACTTCTTGCCACCAATGTTTTTCCATAACGCTCGCTCTTTTCTATATGAAGTATGTTCATCTCCATCATAGCCCTAAATCCGCATAAATACTATACGTTTTCGAATACTATTCCATTAAATTTGTATGACAAAGGCAAAAACAAAAGGAGAAAAAACAGAAATTCTGCTTTTTCTCCACTTCTTAAATAAACCCTGCAAAAATTTGTGCGCCAATAAGAGTAATAATCCCCGAAATTACGATGGATAGACCACTCATCGCACCTTCGACTTCTCCTAATTGCATCGCACGCGCTGTCCCAATCGCATGAGAAGACGTTCCAATAGCGATTCCTTTTGCGACTGGATGCGTAATGCCTGTTACTTTACAGATGATTTCACAGAACATATTTCCTAGAACCCCTGTAAGAATAATCACCGCTACGGTAATCGTCACATATCCACCGGACTCTTGAGACAAGCCCATCCCAATGGCAGTCGTAATCGATTTTGGCAATAAGGTTACGTACTCTTCGTGCGTTAATTGGAAAAGCAAAGATAACACCCAAACCGTGCAAAGACTCGTCAACACCCCTGCCGTAATCCCTGCAAAGATGGCACCTTTATGCTTTTTCAATTGTTCAATTTGCTGGTACAACGGAATCGCTAAGCAGACCGTTGCGGGCGTCAAGAGATAACTTAAGCTATCCGCACTCGCATAATAGCTATCATAGTCAATATTAAAGACATTTAATACAATAATGACGAAAACAATCGCTACAAGTAGCGGATTGAAGATCGGCCATTTGTATCGGTCACGTAAAAATACGCCAATTTCAAAACCGATAATACTAATCACGAGCCCGATTGTTGCTGTATTAAGAACGAGTTGATTCACCATCTTGGGCTCCTTTCTCGAGGACGTATTGCGTTACTTTTCCCGAAACAATCATCACTACAAATGTTGTAATAATCGTGATGATGGATACTGGCACAATAATACGATGCAATTGATCCCACGACTCGATAATTCCAACGGCAGCCGGAATAAACATTAACGACATAATCTCGATTAAAAACGTTCCTGCTTGATATACTTTTTCAATTTTAACAACACCCGTCATTAATAAAGCCATCATTAAGACAAGTCCATAGATGCTTGCTGGAATTGGAAGAGGGATGTAATATTTCATGATTTCACCAATACAGGTCACAATCATAATCCAGCCAAACTGCTTAAAATATTTCATTAGATCTCCTTTAGTAAAAAAGCACCCTATTCAAGCCATGCTCGAATCGCGTGCAGGTCTCTATCGTCTATAACATTTAGTCTGGAAAAGCTATCTCTTCCAACTTGCCCTCATAGTATATTCAAATGTACGGAAAGTCAACTACAACCCTGTGAACATTTGTTACTTTTAGTGTTCTAAATCTGTCCTGTTTACGTGAATCACTTTTCGAAATTATCATATATGATAATTATCAAATATGATAATTGCGGTTAAATAAAAAACACCCCGTCTAAGGCGAACCTTAAACGGAGCACTAAATTCAATATTAGTCTAAGTTTTTCATCGTTGGGAATAATAGGACGTTACGGATTGATTGGCTGTTTGTTAGTAACATTACTAAACGGTCAATTCCGATACCTACCCCACCCGTTGGAGATAAACCATATTCCAACGCTTGGATGAAGTCTTCATCGTGTGGATGTGCTTCGTCGTTCCCAGCTGATTTTTCTTCTACTTGTTTCATGAAACGTTCACGTTGATCGATTGGGTCAGTCAACTCAGTGAAGCCATTTCCGTACTCTTTTGTACAGATGAAGCATTCGAAACGATCTGTGAAGCGTGGGTCTTCATCATTTTTACGGGCTAATGGAGATACTTCCACTGGATGTCCGTAGATGAAGGTTGGTTGGATTAATGTTTCTTCAACGAAAGTTTCGAAGAATTCGTTCACGACATGTCCAAATGTCATTGAATCTTCGACTTTCACGCCTTTTTCTTTCGCGATAGCGCGTGCTTCTTCGTCTGTCATATGTGGCCAGAAGTCAACGCCTGTTACTTCTTTAATTGCATCTACCATATGAATTCTCTTCCATGGAGCTTTTAATTCCACTTCATGTTCGCCATAAGGAACTAATGTTGTACCTAATACTCTCTTGGCAACGTCTGAGATGATTCCTTCTGTTAAATCCATGACATCTTTGTAGTCTGTGTAAGCTGTATAGATTTCGATTGAAGTAAATTCAGGGTTGTGAGTTGTATCGATACCTTCGTTACGGAACACACGTCCGATTTCATATACACGTTCCATCCCACCTACTACTAAACGTTTTAAGTGTAACTCAGTAGCGATACGCATGTATAATTCCATATCTAACGCATTGTGGTGTGTGATAAATGGACGAGCATTTGCCCCACCCGCTAATGTGTGCAGTACTGGAGTTTCAACTTCTAAGTAATCACGTTCGTCTAAGTAACGACGGATTTCACGGATGATTTTACTACGTGTAACGAAACGGTCAAAGCTTTCGCGGTTACTGATTAAGTCTAAGTAACGTTGACGGTATTGTTGTTCTACGTTTGTTAATCCATGATATTTATCAGGAAGTGGACGAAGCGCTTTTGTTAAATGAACGAATTGTTCTGCTTTAACAGATAACTCACCAGTGTTTGTGACCATGACAGTCCCTACAACACCAACGATGTCTCCTAAGTCTGCTTTTGTGAAGACTTCGTACGCATCATCTCCAACAGCATCTTTACGCACGTAAATTTGGATTTGGCCTTTGCCATCTTGGATGTGGGCAAAACCAGCTTTTCCTTTTCCACGTTTTGTCATCAACCGTCCAGCAATTTGAACAGTTACAGGCTCTTGCTCACTAAGAGATTCCTTTGTAGCTCCTTCAAATTGTTTGTGGATTTCTTCAGTTGTGTTTTTTTGTTTGAAGCCAGTACCGAAAGGATCGATTCCTTTTTCGCGTAACTGACTCATTTTTTCACGACGAACTTGTAATTGGTCATTTAATGTTTCTTGTGTTTCTACTTCGAAAGACACGTTTGTTCCTCCTTTGAACGCTGCTTGTTCTTCATAACTCTCCTTATTGTACCAAAAGAAGAGGCTTTATTGAAAGTATTTCAAGGCTTTTTCCTTAAATTTCTGCCAAGCGTTGTTTTTGACGTTCTTCACGCTCTAAATGTTCTACCACGAATTGGTCTAATAACGCTTCTACGGTTTGTAAATTCTCAGCTTCATTGATAGCTACTTTTGTTTTAGAGGCACGTGGCACTCCTTTTAAATAATAGCCTGCAAGTTTACGGAATTCTTTCGTTGCGACTACTTCGCCTTTAAGGTTGGCAAGTCGTTGTAAGTGTAATTTCGCAATTTCGATTTTCTCTGGAACGGTATTTTCAGGAAGCAATTCGCCTGTTTCTAAATAATGAACCGTTTGGCGAATCATCCAAGGGTTCGCTAAAGCTGCACGCCCAATCATCACGCCGTCCACGCCTGCGATGTCAATCATGCGTTTGGCATCTTCTGGGCTACGAACGTCTCCGTTTCCGATTAAAGGAATGCGCGTTAAGTTCTTCTTCACTTCACCAAGAATTTCCCAGTCAGCTTTCCCATCATACATTTGAACACGAGTACGGCCATGCATCGCAACTGCACTGGCACCCGCACGTTCTGCAGCAAGGGCATTTTCCACCGCATATAAATGCTCGTGGTCCCATCCTGTACGCATCTTCACTGTTACAGGTTTATCCACTGCGTCAACTACTGCCGCAACCATTTCGTATACTTTATTTGGGTCGAGTAACCATTTTGCTCCGGCTTCTGCCTTAATCACTTTGTTTACAGGGCATCCCATATTGATATCGATAATGGCAGCTTCTGTATTCTCAGCCACGTATTTGGCCGCTTCGACTAAAGTATCTTTATTTCCGCCCATGATTTGAACGCTGAGTGGATACTCATTTGGCTCGATATGAAGCATGCTTAATGTTTTCTCATTACGAAATTGAATCCCTTTGTCGCTGATCATTTCGCAAACAACTAAACCGGCACCGAATTCTTTTACAGTAACACGGAAAGCAGAGTTCGAAATCCCAGCCATCGGGGCCACAACTACGCTATTGTCAATTTGAATATCTCCAATTTTGAAACTCATCTTAATCTCCTTTTTCAATCTTTGAATCGTCTATCAAGTGAACGACTTTTTCTAACTCAATCGAAAAGCACGAGCTGCATCACCAATAGTGAGTGCGACTCGTGCGCTAAGTTCACTTATTTCTTGCCGGATTATTGTACCATAACCCGCGCCTTCTTGCATTTGATTCCCCTTAATAAAAGAGTCTCATCGAAAGAAGCAAGTACGTAATGAGGAATCCACCTGTTAAGAATAACTGCCATCCCGTTTCGTTCAGTGTTTTTAGTTTAAACGAAATCAAACTAAACAATGAGAAACTGAGAAGCAACCCCACTGCCGCCACTCCAAGAATATACAGCATCACAAGGATCAGTTTCTCCCCTACTAAGAAAAAGTTACCCGCTCCTAACATCGCCACAAAGAAAAGGACCCATGAAATCCACATCAAAACAGTAGCGACTTTATGCATTTTTACTAATCCTGGTTGTTTTTCAAAATGTCGTGCTTCCATAAATCTCTTCCTCCTAAACCTTTTTTATCAATATCTAATGACTCCAGTGAAGAGCAATAACAAAAAGGTGAGCCAAGCGCCTGTAAGTAGTAGTTGCCACCAAGTATCTTTAACCGATTTTTCTTCGAGTGCAATGAAAACATACATCATGAAACTCACAAACGTCATAATCATGAGAATCGGCATGATGAAGATGGCAATCAACAGTCCTCCTGGAACACCACGACTGGTCATGAAAATCCATTGTGGTACTAATCCAAGCCACATCAAGGCTTCTGCAATACTTTTTGCTTTCTCTAGTTTCATGAAAGACCTCCAACCATTATCGAATATTTTGTTTCTGAATTTGTTTGGCAATTGATCTTGGAGCTAGTGATAATAAGCAAATGCAAATTCCAAATAGGAACACCACCAAACCAATCACTTCAATAATACTATTGAACTGCGAGAACACTCCAATCATGAGCGCCAATATGATGGCAGAAAAGCCAACCTTGCGAACAGCCTTTGCGGTTGCTCTGTAATAATCTTCAATCGTTTCAGGTGTAACCGATGTATATTGCAAATTCACAAGTTCCTGATGCGTTTTTCTCCAATAATTCATCCCCATCCAGAAGATTCCGCCGATGGTCATCGCTGAAAATAGCAATAAAAGAGCTGCACCGATTTCGTCCATATTTTCAATAGTTTTTACAGATGAATCCATCTCTTCAAACGTCACCAGTGTAATCACCCCACAAATAAATGAGATAAGAGTAAACCACCCTGCTTTATTTGACACTTTTTGTTCCATACGAACCTCCTATGTTAGATTCAGTATAAACAAAAATGAGCCAAGGCAATAGCCTCGGCTCATTTATTTTACTAATTCTTTATTAATCTAAAATAGTAAATTTCTCGATAAACAACGGACTCACTGAACGGTTTTCGTGAATACGACGAATCGCTTCCGCCATTAATTGGTCAACGCTGATTTGAACAATCTTACCACCTGTTTTTTCTTCAGGAACTTCGATCGAGTCTGTTACGACTACTTCTTTAATCACTGAGTCATTAATACGTTCTAATGCTGGCCCAGATAATACAGCGTGCGTACAGCATGCGTATACTTCTAGCGCGCCTGCATCTTTAATCGCTTGTGCAGCAAGAGTGATTGTTCCAGCTGTATCAATCATATCGTCGATTAATACGGCAACTTTTCCTTTTACTTCACCGATGATGTTCATGACTTCTGCCACGTTTGCTTTTGGACGACGTTTATCAACAATCGCGATAGGCGCGTGTAAGAACTCAGCCATTTTACGAGCACGAGTTACCCCACCGTGGTCAGGAGAGACAACAACGATATCTTTATCTTTGAAGTTGTTTTCTAAGAAGTGGTTCGCAAGAAGTGGAGCTCCTAATAAGTGGTCCACTGGAATGTCGAAAAATCCTTGAATTTGTGCAGCGTGTAAATCGAGTGTTAACACACGGTCTGCACCTGCTTGAGTAATCATGTTTGCAACTAATTTTGCTGTGATTGGTTCACGAGATTGTGCTTTACGGTCTTGACGAGCGTATCCATAGTAAGGAATAACAATGTTAATTGTTTTTGCACTCGCACGGCGTAATGCGTCCACCATGATTAATAACTCCATTAAGTTATCATTTACTGGATAAGAAGTTGATTGAACGATATACACATGGCAACCACGTACACTTTCATCGATGTTGATTTTAATCTCGCCATCGCTGAATTGAGTGACAGAAACTTTACCAAGTTCTAAACCGACTTCTTCAGCAATCTTTGCCGCTAAAGGACGATTTGAGCTTAAAGCGAATATTTTTAAATTAGGATCGGAATAATGTTCCACAATGATAACCCCCGAAGTTTATTTTATAGTACTATCATACCGTGTTTTGTTTAAATTTTGAATATTTTTGCTAAAAATTTTTGGAAAAATTTTAGTCTTTTTGAGCAGATGGTAATTTTGAAGCGTAATCTTCTTTATTTACTTGACGACTGCGCGCAATCGCAAGTGCTCCAGCTGGAACATCTTCGGTAATGGTTGACCCAGCAGCGATAAATACATCATCGCCAACTGTAACTGGAGCAACGATGTTCGCATTACATCCGATAAATACATGGCTACCGATTGTCGCACGGTGTTTATTTTTACCATCGTAGTTTACAAACACAGTTCCGCAACCAACGTTAATATCTTCGCCAAGGTCGGCATCCCCGATGTATGTTAGGTGACCTACTTTTGTATCAGCCCCAAGTGTTGAGTTCTTCACTTCTACAAAGTTCCCCACATGAACGCGTTCGCCTAATACAGTATTTGGACGTAAGTGTGCAAATGGACCTGCATTGCTGTCTAGTTTCATATGAGATTCTTCAATGTTCGCTGCTAGAAGACGAACGCCGTCTTCTAACACGCTATCACGAACCACGCTATGTGCTCCAATGAAGCAGTTTGAACCGATGACTGTTTTACCTTTTAACATAACACCTGGTTCAATCACAGTGTCCGCACCAATTTGAACAGTCGATTCGATATAAGTTGCTTCTGGGTCGATTAAAGTAACCCCGTTGCGCATATGTTCTTCGTTGATACGAAGGCGCATGTATTTCTCAGCTTTAGAAAGAGCTACACGGTCGTTCACGCCCATTCCTTCGTCGAAATCTTTCATTGGATAAGCAGAGACCACTTCTCCACGTTTTTTCAAGATTTCTAATACGTCTGGTAAGTAGTACTCGCCTTGAGCGTTGTCGTTACCAACTTCGTGTAACGCGCTGAAAAGTGCTACGTTATCGAAGCAGTAAGTACCCGTGTTGATTTCTTTTACTTGTTGTTCTTCAGGAGTTGCGTCTTTTTGTTCCACGTTTTTAAGAACAGAACCGTCAGCGTCACGAATCACACGACCGTATCCTGTTGGATCTTGGGCAATTGCAGTCAGAATCGTTGCTTTTGCGCCTGTACGTTCATGCTCTTCCATTAAAGCTGAAAGAGTTTCGCTTGTTAATAATGGAGTGTCTCCACAAATTACAATTGTTGTTCCTTCTTTTCCTTTTAGAAGAGATTCTGCTTGTAACACCGCATGTCCTGTTCCTAATTGCTCTGCTTGTACGGCATAAGAAACACGGTCTCCAAGATGATTTTGTACCATTTCAGCACCATGTCCAACGATAGCTACGATTTCAGTAGCTCCTGTTTTTTCAACTTGGTCGACAACGTGCTCTACCATTGGTTTCCCGCAAACTGGATGCATCACTTTGTAAAGGGAAGATTTCATACGAGTCCCTTTACCGGCTGCTAAAATAATTCCGAATTTTTGTTTCATAATAAGCTCCTTGCTCTTTGAATTTCTACC
>CAUVGI010000043.1:0-11747 GCA_963551375.1 uncultured Streptococcus sp.
ACGTGAAACTAAATAAGTTTGGCGTATCGTCCCCTGGTTGAATTTCTGTTTTACTGTAATCAATCGATGAGCCCTTGATACGTGGCGGAGTTCCTGTTTTGAAACGCGCCAATTCGAAGCCTAATTCGAGTAAGTTCTCTGATAATTTAATCGATGGTTGAGAGTTATTGGCTCCTGATGAATATTTCAATTCACCGATGATGATTTGACCACGAGAAGAAGTTCCAGCCGTTAAGACAACTGCTTTTGAACGGTAAATGGCACCTGTATTCGTGATAACGCCTTTACATACGCCGTCTTCCACAATCAACTCTTCCGCAATCCCTTGGCGTAAATCCAAGTTTTCTTGCTTCTCGATTGTCTTCTTCATTTCTTGCGCGTATAAATGCTTATCCGCTTGCGCACGTAAGGCACGTACAGCAGGACCTTTCCCGGTGTTGAGCATACGCATTTGAATATACGTTTTGTCGATGTTGCGACCCATTTCGCCCCCAAGAGCGTCGATTTCACGCACGACAACCCCTTTGGCAGGTCCGCCTACAGATGGGTTACATGGCATGAAGGCCACCATTTCTAAGTTCATTGTGAGTAATAATGTTTTTGCGCCCATACGTGCACTCGCTAGCGCCGCTTCACTGCCGGCATGTCCTGCACCGACGACAACTACATCATAATTTCCAGCTTCGTAAGTTGTTACCATAGTCTCTCCTTTACTTTCTTTCTCCATAAAATTCTACTTTGTGACTAACATATTCGCCTGCTTCATAATTAAACTTCGCAGAAAAGAACGGTTCATTCTCTAAAATCCACTCTAGGAAAATGCGGTCCCCGTCCCAAGACGGTTTCTGGAGGACTTCATCGTAAGGAACCCATTCCAGCGTCCCTTCCGGCGAATCAATCAGCTCTCCTGAAAACTCCGTCACCCGAAAGACATACGTATACCAATCGTGTCCTGGGGTGAATTCTGGAAAGGTGATGATTCCTTTCATCTCCATCTTTGTAGCCTGTAGTCCTGTTTCTTCAAAAATTTCACGCACGGCACATTCTTCCGGAGTCTCTGCTGCTTCGAGTTTGCCACCAACGCCAATGTATTTGCCCTCATGGACATCGTTTGGCTTCTTGTTGCGTAATAACAGTAAGAAATCTTTTCCATTATCGATATAGCAGATTGTCGCTAGCTTCGTCATCAGCATTTCCTCCTTGTACCTTTCGTTGAAAGAGTTATAACTTCAATTCTTTACGGATATCTTCATAGTAGCGATAATGGGGCATCGGATTGAGCCTTACGTCTCAATTCCTACCAAGCTTCAAACTGACTCTACGGGTTACAACCCTAGAGTCAGTAATTCACATTGGTTGCTATTCCCCATTACTGCTACTATAGAATCCGTAAGAATTTCCGTTATTACTCTTTCACGAGAGCCTACAATTAAAACTCTGCATGCTCTCTTCTCTTATTATTCGTACTCTGTCTCAGTTTCTTGCAGCAAACTGCCAACTCTCTACTTCTTTTGAAGCACGCTTGCTTATTTACCCAAACAGAACTGGCTGAACAATTGTGTTAACAGCTCGTCTTGAACAGTGTCGCCTGTGATTTCGCCCAAGAGATCCCAAGCGCGGGTAAAATCGATCTGGATTAAATCGACAGGCATGCCCATCTCGACCCCGTTCGCCACTTCTTGCAGCGCTTGTTCAGCCTTTTCAAGAAGCGCAATATGACGCGTGTTTGATAAGTACGTTGCGTCGCGCTCGTTCATTTGCCCTTGGAAGAAGTAATCAGCAATCTTTTCTTCCAATTGGTCGATGCCCTCTTTTTTCAGCATGGACGTTGTGACAATCTCGCTGTCTGTCGCGAATTCTTTGACCTTATCCATGTCAATTTTCGTTGGCAGGTCTGTCTTGTTTAATAAAATAATACGTTTGAAGTCTTTCGTTTGTTCTAATAAGCGGAGGTCTTCATCCATTAACTCTTCGCTTTGATTTAAAATCAAGAGCACGAAATCCGCTTCGTTTAACGCTTTACGGCTTCGTTCCACCCCGATACGTTCAACAACGTCATCCGTTTCACGAATTCCGGCCGTATCAATCAATTGAAGTGGCACGCCACGCACATTCACGTACTCTTCGATGGTGTCACGAGTCGTTCCAGCGATATCCGTTACGATGGCTTTTTCTTCGCGTAATAACACATTCAATAGACTCGATTTCCCTACGTTTGGACGTCCAACGATGGCTGTCTTCAAGCCGTCACGCAAGATTTTTCCTTGGCTTGCGGTATTTAGCAACGCTCGAATACCTTGTGAGACTTGCTGCGTCTTCTCACGCAACAGTTGCAAGGTCATTTCTTCTACGTCGTCGTATTCTGGATAGTCGATATTCACTTCCACTTGCGCTAAGGTGTTTAAGATTTCTTGTCGTAAATTCTGAATTAACTTTGAGAGTTCTCCGTCGAGTTGACGCATCGCCATTTGCATCGATTTATCTGTTTTCGCACGAATCAAATCCATAACGGCTTCTGCTTGCGATAAGTCGATACGTCCATTCAAGAAGGCACGTTTTGTAAACTCACCAGGCTCCGCTAGGCGTGCTCCCATGCGAAGAACGAGTTGTAAGATGCGGTTAATCGCCACAATCCCACCGTGACAGTTAATTTCCACAACGTCCTCACGCGTAAAAGTCTTTGGCGCGCGAAGCACCGTCACCATTACTTCATCGATGACTTCATCGTTCTTTGGATCCACGATATGCCCATAGTGAATCGTATGACTTGGCTGTTCTTTTAATCGTTTGTCTTTCAATCGATACACTTCGTCGGCAATGCGAATCGCATCATCCCCACTAATACGAACAATCCCGATAGCCCCTTCGCCAGGCGCCGTTGAAATCGCCGCAATTGTATCAAATTCTGTCTGCATACTATCCCTCACTTCCGTTTCATTGCACAAAAAAAGTGCACACTCCACCCCTTCCTTTTCTAGGGTGGCTCGCACTTTGACTGCTTACCGATATTCTCATAGAGATTATACACTATTTTCCTTAGAATTCATAGGCAGAAAGGCAGATTGGATAAATTCCCAGCGTTTTTTATTTTCTTTTTAAAAATCTACACTTCTCGTTGCACTCTTTCTCAAAACAAGATACAATTTCTCTATGAATATAAAGGAGGATTCCTATGACAGTAGAACATCCATTTAACAAAATCGTAGAAGGCATTGGAGTTTCTGATATTCGTCAATTTGACGCAGAAGTTTCTTCGATTCCTGGCATTATAAAATTAACTCTTGGAGAACCAAACTTTGACACACCTGAGCATATTAAAGAAGCGGCTATCCAAGCGATTAAAGACAACCACTCTCACTACACACCAAACTCAGGGATTCCTGAACTGAGACAAGCTGCGGCTGAGTATTACAACAAGAAATTTAATTTCAATTACACTGGAGACCAAGTCATCACAACGATTGGAGCAACAGAAGGGATTGCGGCAAGCTTACAAGCCATCTTAAACCCTGGCGACACAGTCATCGTGCCAACACCAGTCTTCCCACTATACTTGCCAATCACATTGGTGAACCAAGGGAACTTCATTACGGTGGACACAAGTAACGACGGTTTCGTTTTAACAGCCGACAAATTACGCGAAACCATCGAAGCAAACCCAGACAAAAACTTCAAAGCGGTAGTTCTTGTATACCCAAGTAACCCAACTGGCGTAACTTACTCTAAAGAACAATTAGAAGACTTAGCCGAAGTGATTAAAGAGCACCAACTATGGGCGCTTTGCGATGAAGTCTACGCAGAATTAACTTACGACAAGACTCACTACTCTCTTGCAAATATTTTACCGGACCAAACGATTGTCATCACTGGTTTATCAAAATCACACGCAATGACAGGATGGCGTATCGGATTCATCTTAGGGCCAACACACTTCATGAACGAAGTCGTAAAAACTCACCAATACATGGTGACAGCTCCAACAAGCTTTGCGCAATACGGAGCGCTTGCGGCAATGTTACACGGCCAAGATGACTGCGCGAAAATGATGGTTGAATATAGCGAACGTCGTGACTATCTTGCTGCTGAATTGAAGAAACTTGGCTTCGAAGTAGCAAGTCCTGACGGGGCGTTCTACTTATTCGCGAAAATTCCTGCAAAATGCGGTACAGACTCATGGGCGTTCGTTCGTGACCTTGCTCCAAAAGCAAAAGTAGCACTGATTCCAGGGGTATCTTTCGGACCTGGTGGCGAAAGCTATGTTCGTTTCAGTTACGCTGCTTCAATGGAAAACTTAAAAGAAGTTGTCGCTCGTTTAACAACTTACTTAGCAAACATCTAACATTTGGAAGGCGAAAAAGACCATATATGGTCTTTTTTTGCTTTATAGTTTATATGCTATATCGTTTTTATTTAAAAAATGTAGAGTCGGAACATGTAATTACCATATTTGGTAATTTCATGTTAGTTTTCATTCTGAAACTTTTTTCAAATTTTATATTGTAATATGCCGATTGATAAAAACAGTGTTTATACTGAAGTTGAATAACAAATAAAAGAGCTAAAATTATCATATATGATAATTTTAGCTCTTTTGCTTATTTCCAAATACTTTCGATAAAAGTGTCGCGACCTGAAAGTCCGCGGTAACGTTTGTAATGTTCTGGATCCTTTTTGTAGAAATCTTGGTGATACTCTTCAGCAGGATAGAACGTGCTTGCAGGCTCGATTTTTGTCACGATATCTTTTTTGAATCGTCCGCTCGCTTGCAAGGCTGCTTTGGAAGCCTCCGCAATCTTTCTTTGCTCCTCGGAATGATAGAAGATGACTGGTCGGTATGAATCTCCACGGTCCACGAATTGTCCCATTGCATCCGTTGGGTCCGTTTGTTGCCAGTAGACTTCTACGAGTTTTTCATAAGGGAATACTTCTGGGTCGAACGTGATTTGCACGGCCTCTGTATGTCCTGTTGTTCCGCTACATACTTCCTTGTATGTCGGATTTTCTTTGTGGCCGCCTGTATATCCTGAGATTACAGACTCGATTCCTGGTTGGCTATCAAATGGCTTCACCATGCACCAGAAACAGCCTCCTGCAAATGTAGCAATTTCTTTTGCCATGTGTATTCCTCCTACTCTTGTTCCGGGTTCAACGAAACATCTTCCCCGAAAATGCGCATCTTAATCGCAATCCCTGTTCTTGTGCCTGCCGTTCCACCGAGTCCCGTTTCACGGAGTTCTCGTGGCATTCTTAGCCCGATACTGCGCATCGCTTCGATCGTTTCATCGGCTGGAATCACGTTTGTAATTCCTGCAAGTGCCATGTCTGCGGCAATCAAGGCATTCCCTGCACCAATCGCATTTCGCTTCACGCACGGCACTTCTACAAGACCGGCTACAGGGTCACAAACGAGTCCTAATAAGTTTCCAAGCGCTGTCGCAAAGGCTTCTGAACTCTCTTGCGGCGTTCCACCGGCCGCTTCAACGGCTGCGGCTGCGGCCATCGCGCTGGCACTTCCGACTTCGGCTTGGCATCCACCTGTCGCCCCGGCAATCATCGCGTTATTGGCTACGACCATCCCAAAGGCTGCCGAAGTGAAGAGAAAACGTACTTGTTGTTCATGGTTCAAGTTCATCGTATCGGCAATCGAGAACACAACTCCTGGCAGTGTTCCACTCGCTCCTGCTGTCGGCGTTGCACACACAAGCCCCATCGCAGCATTCACTTCGTTTGTTCCAAGCGCGTATTGTACCCCCGCTAGAACACTATCGCCCGACAATGTTTTTCCACGTTCACGATACTTCTTCATCTTCAACGCGTCGCCACCCGTTAAGCCTGTTGGAGAGAACACTCCCTCTCCTTCCACGCTTCGTTCAACGGCGTTCTTCATCGTTTGTAAGTTTTTTTCCATTTTCTCCCAGATGTACTCACGACTTTGCTGGGTCATTTCCATTTCCTGTTCAATCATGATTTCTGAAATGGGCTTCTTTTGTTCTGTTGCTAATGCTACCAATTCTTTAATGGTCGAAAACATTGCAAACTTCCTTCCTCATCATCACGCAAACATATAGATGTCATGCGTTTTTCTTAATGTTTGTATTTGTTCTTTTAATTCTGGGGATAATAAATCAACAAGCTCATATCCCATCATTTGGCTATCTTCTGTCATTTCCACTCGCTGTTTTGAAATGGTCACGCCATGTTCATGTAGTAAATTATAGAGAACAGGCATTTCCCCGAGAGAAACCACTTCAAGTAAAATCGGAAGTGGACCTGATAGATCCATCTTGAAGCCATCCACCTCGATGTACTTCACTTCCACTGCTCCGCCACCAACAGAGGTCCCAATGAGACGAATCGTACGTTGCTCGTTGCTCAAGGTCAAATCCGCAGTATTGGCGTGATTCACAGGGCTTGGTTCTTTCCGTTCGACAAATTCAATATGCATCCCTTCGGATACAGCAATCTCAACGGCACGCGGCACGCGCTCGTCATCTGTCGTAAAGCCTAAAATTCCGCTAATAATCGCAAAATCCGTTCCGTGTCCCTTATGCGTTTCGGAGAATGATTCGTAATAGTCGCATCGCACATTCTTTGGTGTGCCTCCGAACAATTGTCTCGCAAGAGCACCGATTGCAATCGCTCCAGCTGTATGTGAAGAAGAAGGGCCCACCATAATCGGACCAATAATATCAAAACAACTCTTATAATTTTGTACCTTATTTTCTTCCATGTCGGCCATCCTTTCTTTGCTTTACTATCGTATCAGTATCCGCCTTTAATGTAAATTATTTTTGACTTAAAGGAGGCTCTACTCAGCGATTTTTAGCATTCTTTAACTTCTTTTGCAAAATCCCAAAATCCACTTAACAGTAATTTTTGAGAAATTTGGTTGAAAGTCCTCATAGTCCCCTCTTTTTTTATGAAACGCTATTGACGAAAGCACTAAAAAAACTTACAATGGTATTAACTGGTAGTGACCAGTTGTAGAAGAGTTTTTTACGAAAGGAGGAACCGACATGGTAGCCAAACCTTCTCCACTTTACTCAACACTGAGTCTAGCGTTGATCGACTTCATTAAGACCAAGGGAAAAGCACACGAAAAAATGCTTTCGGAGCGCGAAATTACAAAAGTCTATAATGTCAGTCGCACCACCGTTCGAACAGCGTTGAAGGAATTGGAGACGCTTGGATATATTTATAAGCGTCATGGAAAAGGCACGTTCATTTCAACGCAATGGAAAGAACGCCAAAACTTGCTGGAAGGCTACAGTTTCACGGAACAGATGAAGGAACTCGGCAAAGTCCCTTCCACGAAAATTACTTCGCTGGATTGTTACGAAGCCGATGAATTTATCGCTCCACTCGTTGGAATCGAAGCTGGCGACAAGCTCTTTCGTCTGAAACGCATTCGGTATGCAGATGGCATTCCACTCATGAAAGAAACAACTTTCTTACCATACGACGTCTTCAAAACCTTAACGAAGACGCAGTTAGAAGGCCAATCTTTATATGAAGTGTTTGCGAATGATTTTCATCAGCAAATCCACTACGCCGACGAAGAATTCTCAGCGAGCATTCTCACGTCGGAAGAAGCGGAAGTCTTGGATGTGGATTCGCACAGCGCTTGTTTACGGTTTATGCGAACCACATTAAATCCTGAAAATCGCATCATCGAATATACGATTAGTGTTGCCAGAAGCGACCAATTCTTCTACAAAGTAAGACACTATCGCACAAACAACTAAAAAAATATTTGGAGGGTATTATGTTTCAATTTTCAACTAGTCAATTAGAAGCGTTATCTGCAGAAATTACAACGCGCGAAATTCGCCAACAGCCAGAATTGTGGAAAGAAGCTTTTGATTACTACAAAGCAAACTTAGAACGCATCACTGCTTTCTTAGACCGTTTACCAGAAGGAAAACTTCGCGTGATTTTCGCAGGTGCGGGTACATCACAATATGTGGGAGATACGATTCTTCCTTACTTAAAACGTACAGGAAATGAAGACCGTTTTGATTTCCAATCGGTCGGAACAACAAACCTTGTAAGTAATCCACATGACTACTTCAAAGCAGAAATTCCTACAGTGCTTGTTTCATTTGCACGTAGCGGGAACTCACCAGAAAGTCTAGCCAGTGTCCAACTTGGCCAACAAATCGTGCGCGACTTCTATCAAATCACGATTACTTGTGCGCCAGAAGGAAAATTAGCCATTGCTGCTAAAGACGATACAAACAACTTACTCTTAATGATGCCAGACCGCTCTAACGACGCTGGTTTTGCGATGACAGGAAGCTTCACATGTATGACTCTTACAGCACTTCTTGTATTCGACGAAGCACACTCACTTGAAGAAAAAGAAGGCTTCGTGAAAGCCATCCGTCAAATGGGTACAAGCGTCCTCGAACGTGAAGACGTGATTCAACATTACGTGAACTTAGACTACAACCGTGTGATTTACTTAGGTTCTGGTTCTCTCAGCGGCCTTGCTCGCGAAGTTCAATTGAAGATTCTTGAATTGACTGCTGGACAAATCGCAACAGCGTTCGATTCTTCAATGGGATTCCGTCACGGTCCTAAATCATTCGTAAACGGCTCTTCTCTAGCCTTCGTATTCGTATCGAACGACGACTATACACGTCAATACGATATCGACATCTTAAACGAATTACACGGCGACCAAATTGCACGCCTTGTTCTTGCGGCTGGAGTGGATGCAGAAAGTGACTTTGAAGGCCTATCTTTCAGCTTCGATAAAGAATATCGTTTCGTTCCAGATGCTTACCTTGCACTTCCATATGCAGTATTTGGACAAACCGTTTCTCTACTTTCTTCTATCAAAGTTGGAAACAAACCAGACACTCCTTCACCAACAGGGACTGTAAACCGTGTCGTTAAAGGTGTAACGATTCACCCATTAGAAGCATAAATAACTTAATTGAAAAGAGATGATCCTATGACAACTTATATTTATGCCAAAGCATTTTATTTTGAAGACGAAGTGAAAGGTCCAGGATACTTACCAATCTTAGATAATGGAACTTTCGGATCCTTCCAAACCGAAAAACCAGAAAGCGGCGCAACAATTATCGACTACGGCAACTATCAAATTGCCCCAGGTCTTGTAGATACACATATCCACGGATTCAAAGGCGCTGACGTTATGGATAACGACGTAGAAGCACTTCGTACCATTTCAGAAGGACTTCCTTCATGCGGGGTTACTTCATACTTACCAACAACCTTAACCGCATCTCGCGAATTATTAGCGGATGTCTGCCAAACAATTGGCGATAACGCCACAACGCTTGGCGGCGCTAAAATCAGAGGGATTTTCCTAGAAGGTCCATTCTTCTGCGAAAAATACAAAGGCGCGCAAAACCCTAAATACATGGGCGACCCTAAATCTGAAATCTTGGATGAATGGCAAGAACGCGCTGGCGGTTGGGTGAAGAAAATCGCGATTGCGCCTGAACGTAAAGGTGCCGTTGATTTCATCAAACACGCGAAAACAAAAGACATCTATGTAGCTCTTGCACATACAGATGCAACTTACGAAGATTGTAAAAACGCCGTTGAAGCCGGTGCAAACATCTTCGTTCACACATACAACGGAATGCGCGGCTTACACCACCGTGAACCAGGTGTTGTCGGTGCGGCACTTACATTGCCAAACGTATTTGACGAACTCATCTGCGACGGTCACCACGTTAACCCAGTGAGCGCAAGTATCGTGATGAAATGTTGCGGTCACGACCATGTAGCCCTCATTACAGACTGCATGCGTGCGGGCGGTATGGGCGAATGCGAATCGATGCTTGGAGAATTCCCTGTTATCGTGAAAGACGGTACGGCTCGCTTGAAAGACGGCGGTAGCCTTGCTGGAAGTATCCTAGAACTCATCCAAGGGGTTCAAAACGTTGTGAAATGGGGCATTGCGACTCCACACGAAGCAATTACAATGGCTAGCCTTGTTCCTGCAAAATCAGTCGGTATCGACGACGTTTGCGGACGCATCGACCCAGGGTATGCAGCGGACTTCATCGTATTAGACGATGAGTTACAACTCAAAGCGACTTACTTAGACGGTAAGCCTTATTTCGAAGCTTAATAAAATAAAAACAATTTAAGGAGTGTTATTATGTCAAAATTAGTATTAACAAAAGGAAAATATGATCACTTAGTAAAACTTTCAAACAAAAACCATGTCATCGGTGCTTTAGCGATTGACCAACGTGGTTCATTGAAAAAAATGATTGCTGCGGGAAACCCAAATGTAAAAGGTGACGAAGGCATCATCCGCTTCAAAGAATTAATCTCAGAAGAATTAACAAAATACTCTTCTTCAATTCTTTTAGACCCAGAATATGGTCTTCCAGCTGCAAAATTACGCCACGAAGACTGCGGACTTTTAATCTCTTACGAAAAAACTGGTTACGACGCAACTGAAATCGGCCGCTTACCTGACTTACTTCCAATCTGGTCTGCAAAACGTATCAAAGAATTAGGCGCTGACGCTGTAAAAGTTCTTTTATACTATGATATTGACGAAGATCCAGCCATCAACGACATCAAACATGCATGGGTAGAACGTGTAGGTAGCGAATGTGTGGCAGAAGATATTCCATTCTTCTTAGAAATCGTTTCTTACGAAGCAAGTGACGACGATGTGAAATCAGCTGCTTACGCTAAAGTTAAACCTCATAAAGTAAACGACGCAATGAAAGTCTTCTCTGGCCCACGTTACAACGTTGACGTATTAAAAGTGGAAGTTCCAGTAAACATGAATTTCGTAGAAGGCTTCACTAAAGAAGGCGTTGAACCTGTTTACACTCGCGAAGAAGCATTACGTTTATTCAAAGAACAATCTGAAATCACTGACCTACCATTCATCTTCTTAAGTGCTGGTGTTTCTGCTGAATTATTCCAAGAAACTCTACGCTTTGCTAAAGAAGCTGGTTCTACTTTCAATGGTGTGTTATGTGGTCGTGCAACATGGAAAGATGCTGTAGCTGTATTTGCGACTGAAGGGGAAGAAGCTGGTCGTGCGTGGTTGGCAAGCCAAGGACGTAAGAACATCGAGGACCTTAATGTTGTTTTAGATGAAACTGCAACTCCATGGTTAGATCGTGTTGAAGTAAAATAATAAATAATCAAATAATATAAAGAGCGTTGCTCTTGAAACACCTGATAACCGCTGTGGTTTCTTTAAATCCTTGCGGATATCTTCATAGTAATAGTGATGAGGCACCGGCTCGAGTCTAAGGTCTCTCGCCTTTAAAGCCTCAAAGGGGACGTACGGAATGTTATTCCTACGTCCCCTAATTCGCATTATAATGCACTTCCCATCACTATTACTATAGAATCCGCAAGGTTCTCGAAACCACACTAGGTGTTGTGAGCAACGCTCTATTTTTATACTTTTACTAACCATGGGTGCAGTTGAAACCAGACCAAGTAGAAAAATGCCAATAAGAATCCTAGGTGTTTTTTTCGTAACGCTTTACTTTTATTTACTTCTTCTAACCATGGAGTGCGGAGGAAGTGAGAGAGACGAAGCAGGCACTGATATGGGAGTAGATTCTTTGAAACCAAACTGGGTGTTGTTAGCAACGCTCTACTTCTTTTACTTTTTCTAACCATGGATTGCAGAGGAAGGGTGAGAGAGGACATAAAAAGGGCCGGGCGAAAATGTACTGACCCCAAAAAGTTAGACAATTAATTTAAGCAAAGGATTTAGTTCT
>CAUVGI010000044.1:0-11289 GCA_963551375.1 uncultured Streptococcus sp.
CTACACGCGGTTGTTTCACCGTGATATATAAGATATATTTTGGATCATCATACGGCGCAAATCCTACTACAGAGAAAATATAGTTATTTCCGTTTGAGTAGTATTTACCTGTTTCTGGATTGATGATTTCGGCTGTCCCTGTTTTGGCTGCCACTTCTTCTCCATCGATATTGAAATCATAAGCTGTCCCGTTTTTCATACGAGTGGCTTGGAATAAAAACTGTAATGTTTTCTTCGCAGTTTCAGGAGTAATGACTTTCCCTAACGCTGTTGTTGGATTAGGCGTCTCTTTCCCAGTATCAGGATTTGTTAAATGGTCCACTAAACGCAATTTTTGCATTTGACCGCCATTTGCAATAGCAGTGAAAGCTTGCATCATTTGGAAAGGTGTCACCGTAATCCCTTGACCGAAACCAGTTGATAATTGTTGTAAGTATGAATTAAATGGGTTTGAACCAGAAACCTCATTGGCAAAACCAGAGTTAGTAGATTTACCAAAACCGAATGCTTCTAAATATTGTTTCCATTTTTCAACCCCAATTTTTTGAATGATGTGAACAAAGGCAACGTTACTTGAATGTGCTAACCCTTCTAAATACGTAATATTTCCCCATCCGACTTTATTATAATCTCGAACGAGGTCAGTATAAATCTTCACACTACCTGATTGGTATTTTTCGTTTGGATCAAATACGCCTTCGTTAATCGCAGCCGCAAGCGCTAATACCTTCATGGTTGAACCTGGTTCATACGCTTGGTCTGTTAAGAGGTTATTCCATTGAACATCAATACCCTCTTTAGTCGTCGAGTTGTAAGTTGGGCGTTGTGTTGCCGCAACGATATTTCCTGTTTTAGGATCAACAAGCATCGCAGTCATTTGAACTGGTTGATACTTTTTGTCCGCTTCGCTGACTAATGATTCTAGGTACGTTTGTAATCTCTTATCAATCGTTAATGTGATATCCATACCATCTTGCGGTTGTTTCGTTACTTTCTCCGTACCGGTAATGACATATCCATTTCCGTCTACAGAGTATTCCACTTCTCCTGCCTTACCAGTCAATTGTTCATTATAAAGACCTTCTAGGCCAGTCTTTCCTACTAATGTAGTCACTGTCTTGTTATCGACTGTTTCTTCAACAGTATCTGTATACCCGATTAAATGAGAAGCAAAAATCCCATTTGGATAGTAACGCGCAGGACTTTCTGAGAACTTAATTCCCGGAAGTTTTTCTGCTTCGATTGCTTCCTTCACTTGCACTGATAAATTCTTACCCGCACTTCCGAACTCTACTTGAGAAACATCTTTTTGACTTAACAATTTCACGATGTCTTCTTTTGATAAAGAAATGTGTTTTGCAAGAGCTTCTGCTGTCTTATTAATATCTGTGACATAATCCGGCGTATCCGCATTCTTACTCCATTCATCTGTTAAGACGGCATATAAAGAATAATTCGTCGCATCTACTGCAATCGGGCTACCACTAGCGTCGTAAATAGTACCGCGTTTTGCAGCAAGTGTGCGTTTTTGATGGATTTTATCATTGATTTCTGCACGTAAATCCACACCATGGATATTCCCTACAACCATGATTTGAAAGAACTGTACAGAAAAAATGAGAAATAAAACACCTGCGAGTCCTACTAAAATCCGGCTCGCTTGATGCCTATTTCTCGCAATGTTATTGTTTTTCGTATTTCTCATCGTCCAACATTCCTAACATTTTCTTCGTTCATCTTCAAGCCTTGTTCGTTAGCGATACGATTAACTCGGTCGTACTGAGACAATTCTTGCGTTGCCTGAAGCAATGTATTGTTTTCACGTTGAATTAATGTTGTTTGTGATTCGATATCTTGTAATTGTCTATTTTTGTTAGCCACGATCATGCTCGCTACAATTGTGATAACCGCTAAAGCTGCAATAACAAAACCAGAAACTGCTAAAAGTCGAAGTAAATCTGCTTTTTGTCTTTCTTGCGGAATTGATGTTACTTCGCGGTCTCCACGAACTAGAGGCTTTTGCGTAGGTACCGCAACATTCATTGTATCTACATATTTTTCTGCTAATGCCACTAGAATTCCCTTCTTTCTTAATTATCCTTTTATTTTACTCTTTCGATGACTCTCAATTTCGCACTTTGTGAACGAGAGTTTTCTGTAATTTCTTCAATGCTTGGTAAAATTGGCTTTTTATTCACCAATTGGAACGGAGCTTTTTCTTCCTCCGTTGGTAGAATCGGCAAGTTCTTCGGCGCCTTCTCTACTGTGCTTTGCTGTTTGAACATTGTTTTGACAATGCGGTCTTCCAAAGAATGGAATGAAATCACACTGATTCGGCCTCCCACGCCAACAACTTCAAATGCTTGCTCAAGCGAATCTTCAATCGCTGCTAATTCATCATTTACCGCGATACGAATCGCTTGGAAAATTCTTTTAGCAGGATGTCCCCCTTTTCGTCTTGCTGCAGCTGGAATACTGTCTCGAATGATATCCACTAATTCACCTGTTGTTTCAATACGATGTTGCGCGCGGATACGCTCAATATTTCGAGCAATTTGTTTCGAGAACTTCTCTTCTCCATATCGATAGAAGATACGAACTAATTCGTCATAGCTCCATTCATTTACAATCTCTTCTGCCGTTAACGGTGCACTTTGGTCCATACGCATATCGAGTTTTGCATTTTGATGGTAACTAAACCCACGTTCAATCTGGTCGAGTTGTGGTGAAGATACTCCTAAGTCGTATAGAATTCCGTCTACTTTAGAAACACCTAGTTTTCCAAGTTCTTTCTTTAATTGACGGAAGTTCGCGTGAATAAAGGTTACTTTCCCTTCTTCGACTTCTTTAGCAAGGCGATTCTTTGCGTGATCAATAGCTTGCATATCTTGGTCAAAGCAATAGAGATGACCTGTTGTTAGTTGGCTTAGTAGGTATTGACTATGTCCAGCACCACCAAGCGTACAGTCTACGTAGATTCCGTCTGGCTTAATGGATAATGCATCTACCGTTTCATGTAGCAATACAGTGATATGTTTAAACATGGTCCCTTCCCTTTCTAAAAGCCAAAATCAATCATATGTTCGGCCAATTCTTCAAAATTCTCTTCAGTTTCAGCAATATATTCTTGCCAACGTTCTTCGTTCCAAATCTCAATACGATCATTGTTCCCGATAACGCGACAATTCTTTTCTAATCCCGCATACGCACGTAATGTTTGCGAGATATTCACACGACCTTGTTTGTCGAATTCTACTTCAATCGCAGCAGAGTTCATAAAACGTGTGAAGGCACGTGCATCTTTTTTCGACTGTGGTAAGTCTCTTAATTTCTGTTGAATGAGCTCCCATTGTTCGAGAGGATAACCGTATAAACAGCCATCAAGTCCGCGTGTCACGATAAAGGTGAAACCTAAATCTTCACGGAATTTAGCAGGCACAATCATACGTCCTTTTGCATCAATAGTATGTTGATATTCACCGATTAACATGCAGACTCCTCCATTCCAATAATTTTAGTAACCATAGTTTACCACATCCCACCACTTTTCACCACTTTTTTACCAAAAAAAGTTAAAAAAAGTTTTTTCTCCCCCAATTTGTTTTTTCAAAGCACAAAAAAAGCTCTTTACGATTCAATCGTAAAGAGCTTACTATCATTGATTTAATGCGATTATTTAAAGAATCTACCCACCTGAACAAGAATAACGAGTAATCCGAAGTATAAAAATGAAATAGAAAATAATTGGTGGATAAACGGTCTTAAAACCAATTTCCCAGTCTTTAATTTAAAATAGAGTAACGCCAACCCGATCACAGCAAACCCGAGTGTGGCAAAACTAAACCATGAATATCCATATACATTCACACTGGTCGTATGTAAAACCAATAACATCATTGGTGTCATAATTTCACGAATAGTTATGAAGCGAGTCTCATTATAGAAGATTCGATTCCCAAAAACGACTGTGAAGCCGACAAAACTTAAAATAAACACTAACCATAGTACAATCTCAAAAAATAACATTGACTCACCTCCATCACTACTAGTTTACAATAGATTTCTTAAAACTCATAATATTTTTAAATGTATCAAAAATGATACGTATCATTTTTGATACAACTCTTCTTACTAAAAAAGAAAAAACCTTAGACAGCTGTCTAAGGTTTTGTAACGTTTATGATTATGCTTCTTTAGAAACAACTTCTTTTCCGTCGTATGAACCACACTCAGGACAAACGTGATGGCTCTTTCTTAATGCTCCACATGATGGGCATGCGCTCAAACCTGGAACTTCTAATTTGAAGTGAGTACGACGTTTTGCTTTTCTCGCTTTTGATGTTTTACGTTTTGGTACTGCCATTTTTGTACACCTCCTAATCAATCTTCTTTACATAATGCTTTTTACTTCTCAGTCTCATCCTTTTCGAAGAAAGACTGTAAAGACGCTAGCCTTGGATCTACCGATTGTTCTTTTTGTTGTTTGCGTCGCTCTTCAAGAGCTTCTTGCGTTACAACCTCCCAATCATTTCCAGAAGGCATTTTATCTTCACTCAATTCCTCTTGCGATAAGACTTGTAAAGGAATTGAAAGTAAAATATGATCTTCCACAGCGGGTTCTAAGTCAACCCAATCACCATCAAGAGGCATCACAATTTCTGTTAGCTCTTTCTCATCAACTGAGTAATGGGATGGGACATATCTTTCCACAATATCAATGTGGAGTGGAACTACCACTGGCTCTAAAGACCTGGATGAAGGAAGTGTGATATCAACATCGCAAGTAAATTGCGCTACAACTGATTCGTTTTGATAAACCAGAAATCCTTTGATGTGTGCTGGCGAAACAGCAAGAATAGAATCATCTCGTCGTTTTAATGCCTCTTCCACATTAATTTCTGTATCAAAGTAATTTGGAATCCCTTGAGAATCCTGAAGTTGTTTAACTGATATTTTCACAATTTTCACCCCTAAAGCAACATACTGAATTATACTAGTTTATTGAAAGTTTGTCAAAGCTTTTTACTTTACAAGCTTGAAAAAACAGAGATTAAAATCCTTCCTCTTTGTTCACTTGAACAGGCTTAAAGACCGTTGCAGAAATTTGCTTGGATGGATTCCAGAAATCATACAATAAATCCCAACTTTCTTGGCGTTCATCTTTATGCGCTGCGTAATTGGTAATTAAACGGAATGACTCTACTTCTCTCATATTCTTCAACCATTCTTGGCCCTTAGAAGTAAATCCAAGAACTGTCCCTTGCTCAATTGGACTGCTCCAATAGTCTTCCATTTCCGCTTTGGTTACACCAAGTAAAACATAAACGAGAAGTCGTTGCAACCTTGCCCAACTCCATCGTTTGTTTTTGAGATGTTGGAGACACTCCTCAATCGTCGAAGAAACGCGAACAGCTTCCTTCAAGCGATTTTCGATACCTTCTTCCATTTGATAAATAGCGCATAACTCTTCGTCAGTACTTCTTAAAACGATACTCTTCAAGAGTGGCCAATAGTAGCTCCAATCGTTTTTGTACTCTTCTTCATCGAATTGTACATAGGAAAGTTGTTCTCGTAAAACTTTTTCTTCGCGATTCTCTTTCAGCGCTTTTCGTAAGGCTGTTCCACTGGCAAAAGCGGTTTTGTCTAACGCATCATCCAAATGTCCACTTCCTACTCGGGTAATCGGAACAATCTGCATTGGATGTTCACCCTTTGCATTTTCAACGGCGTACGCTAATCCCAATTGTTGATTTGGTGACTGCAAAGCTTCTACGAGGACACTGTCTTCTCCAAACTCTTTCACTGCGAGCTGCGTTAATTGGCTTGCAAAAGTTAATGATCGGTTCTCTTCTACAAATCGGCTAATTTCTTTTTCAATAGCATTTCGCTGAGATACAGCTTCTTCGAAAAATGCCATGTCGCCACTTTCGCAACCAAATGCTAAAGAATCGCACCCCACCTTTTGCAAGATTTCTACTGCGCCTCTTGCAAAACGGTCTGTTGCTTGGCAGCTCACCGCAGTCGGCATCTCGATGACAACATCGGCCCCGTTTTGAAGCGCGACTTTTGCACGGCTCCATTTCTGCTCGATGGCTGGTTCGCCTCGTTGCACCCAGTTGCCGCTCATCACCACAACAATGACATCAGCCCCTGTTTGTTTGCGTGCTTGTTCCAACAAATAAGCATGGCCTTGATGAAATGGATTAAATTCTGCAATTACTCCACATACCTTCATACGCAAGCCTCATTTCACCGCTTGGAAGAACCAACGCGGACTCGTTTCTTGTACTTCGCTTTGCCCGAAGTCAGCCTTCACTTTGATATTTGTAAAACCGACCATTTCCAGTGCGGCTTCATACATTTCGATTGGAAAGGTTTGTTCCTCATGTACTTCTTGGAAATGCTCGTACAGGTTGCCGTCTTCTTGTTTAATATACATATCAATTACATGTTCTATACTGCCTGGCTCGTCTAATTCATAGCTTTGCCATAGAAATGCAAAATCGTCATCCACGAAATGATATTGGTATCCTGGAAAGACTTCTTGCATTTGATAGAGCGAATGAACATCAAAAAGGAAAATGCCACCCTCTTCTAAATGGTCGTACACTGCTTCAAAGACTGAAACAACATCCTCAAAGTCCGTTAAATAACAGAGCGAATCTGAAAAGAGCGTTACAGCGTCTGTTGTTGGTACATCTTCGAGCACTCGCATATCCGCTTGAAGCCATTCGATAGATCTACCTTGCGCTTTCTTTTCGGCAATTTCTAACATATTCTTGGATAAATCAACACCTACGACTTCGTATCCTTTATCGTCAAGACGCATGGATACTTCACCTGTCCCACAAGCCAGTTCCATTACTTTACGAACCGGTCGTTTGGCACTATGCGAAAAAGAACGAACTGCATAGTCCGTCCATTCCTCGTAGAGTTGTTGATCCATCACTTGGTCATATACATGAGCAAATTTTTGATAGTTCATTAGTTCTCACTCACAATATTTACGATTGGTGCATCGCTCCATAATTTTTCTAAATTATAGAATTCGCGATCTGCATAATAGAATACATGGACAATCACATCGTTTAAGTCCATTAAGATCCATTTACCACCATCTTTACCTTCGATACTTCTTACTTCGAAGCCTTCTTTTTCAACCGCTTCTTCTACAGCATCGACAATTGCTTGAACTTGTTTTTCATTTTTACCATGTGTAATCACGAAATATTCAGCAACTGGCGTAAGGTTTGCTACATCTAGTGCTACCACTTCTTGTGCTAACTTGTCTTCACAAGCATCTAAAACAACTTGTAATAATTTTTTACTTGTATGTTCCATTCTATTCTCCTTTTCTTTGTTTCAAATAATGATTATAAACTTCTATTGTTTTTGGAAAAATAGTTACTTCTTTTTCCAATAAAAATTCCAATGTATGCTTCAATAAATAAAAGACCGCATCATCGATATTCTTCGCTGCGATTTCTCTCGCAACATCGACACCTGGATAATTTCTTCCGTCTTCGATTGCATCTGCCACAAAGAGACACTTCGAAAGTAGGCTCATTTGAAGTCCTCCAATCGTATGCTCACGAATGGCATCTAACAACGCTTCGTCTTTTACACCGCATAGGTTTGAAATCAAATACGCTCCAATCGGTCCGTGTAAGATTTCAGAACCTTCATGGTGATACATTTCAGGAAGTCCGATTTCTTTGGCAAGAGCTTGTTGTTTGTCCACTGGGATTTCTTTGGCATAATCATGCGCTAATCCCACAAACGCAGCTGCTTTTTCATCGACGCCGTAAAGTTTTGCTAATTCTAATATTTTTCGTTCGACACGCAAACAGTGTTGATATCTCTTGTCGCTCATATTTGACTGGACATGAGACAACAACTCTTCTCTTGTCATTGTTGTATAAGGTTCAAAGCTTTGTACTTCGCTCATTCTAAATACAACCCCTTTTCTGCGATATAGGCTTCCACTAATTCTGGTACCAAATATTTAATACTTTGTTGGAATAGAACATTTTTGCGGATTTGTGTCGAACTAATATCCATTTTCGGTGCAGTAATCCATAACACTGGATACGGTGTTTCTTTTTCGTATCCTGGACGTTCCACTCCGACAAATTGCACCTCATGAACTAATTCATCCACACGGTGCCACGTCGGTAAATAATCCACCATGTCTCCACCAATGATAAAGTAATATTCCGTATTCGGATTTTGTCTCTTTAAAAGCTGAATCGTATCATACGTATAACTCTTCTCATTACGCTCGAGTTCAATCGTCTCGATGTCAAAATAAATATTATCTTGAATCGCAAGACGTGTCATCTCCACACGAGTACTCGCATCAATGGTCTTTTTCTCATCTACATGTGGCGGAATATGACTCGGTAAAAAATACACCTTGTCTAATCCTAATTGCACACGCGCTTGTTCAGCCATAATTAAATGCGCAATATGTGGCGGATTAAAACTACCACCGATAAGCCCGACGCGTTCTACCGGCATTTCTTCACCGAATTTTTCAGTTTTGTTTAATGTCTCAGAAAAAATATTGAGTTCAGCAACCATCGTCTATCGACCTCTTTTTTTGAATTCTGCAAATCGTACTGAAAGATCTCTATGTTTTGGATTTCGTGCTTCTTTATATAACACAATTGTATGCCCAATCACTTGAATGATCGTACTTCCAGTTGCCTCGGCAATCGTCTCGGCAGCTTCTTGTGGTTCCTCTAATGTGTTTTGTAATAAAGTCACTTTAATCAATTCGCGTTTCTCAACAGCATTTTGAATTTGATGAATCATCTCTTCGCTTAGTCCGCCTTTCCCGATTTGGAAGATTGGTTTCAACGAGTGTGCTTCTTTTTTGAAGAACTGTCTTTCTTTCCCTTTTAATTCCATGAAAGCTCTCCTTTCTTTAAATAATCGATTGACGTTGAATCACGTCAACTTCTTTAGGACTCCATACAGATACTGTACCTGGTTTTTGAATCGTTACCCAGCCAAGACCTGCAATCACTAAGTCCGTTTTTTCTTTAATCGTAAATGTCTTCTTCACTAATTTTGGATACAACTTCATATTGTCTCCTGTTGGTGGCGTTAGAAGTGTTCCTGCATGTTTTTCGTAAAACTCTGTCGCTTTCTCCAACTTCGTGCGATGCAAGTCGATTGTTTGCGGTGTGTAGAAGGTAAATGAATTTCGTTCTCCTTGTTCGTAATCAATACGAATCAATCCTCCAATAAAAATCGTTTGCTCGCTATTTAATTGGAATGTCTTTGGTTGTAACTCTTTTTGCGGTAAGACTTTCTTCATTTCTTTTTCCGCTAAGTAGTGCGTAATTTGGTGACGATGAATAATCCCTGGTGTATCCACTAATGAAGAATGTTCATCAAATGGAATATCGATTTGTCCAAGAGTTGTTCCTGGATATTGAGACGTCGTAATCACTTCGCCTGTTTCACCAATACTTTGAATCAACTTATTAATCAATGTCGATTTTCCTACGTTTGTGACCCCTACGACATACGCATCTTTCCCTTTTCGGTACTCGTTAATCTTCTCTAACAACTCATCAATTTGAATCCGTTTATGACCACTCACAAGAAGTGTGTCCACTGGTTTAATGCCGTACTCTTTTGCATGACGTTCAATCCATGCTTTTAGACGATTACGGTTCACCGATTTTGGATATAAATCCACCTTGTTAGCTACGAATAAAATCGGGTTATCGCCCACAAAACGTTTTAATCCGGAAATCATACTTCCATATAAATCGAATAGGTCTACTACAAACACAACTAGCGCATCTTCATCCGCGATACTACTTAACATCTTTAAGAAGTCATCGTCAGTTAGAGATGCCGGTTGCAACTCATTATAATTGCGGAGTCTAAAACAACGTTGGCAATAGAGAGGGCCTTCACTTTCCAGCATTTTATTTAATGCACTTTGCGGTGTGTACCCCGTTCCTTTTGGATCTTCCGTTTGGATTGTTGCTCCACATCCAATACATACATGCTGTTCCATGATTAATCCTCCTCCCATTTCTTATGATAAGACGCACCTTGTGTTACTACAAAAATTCCTTTTTCAAAGAAACGATTAATTCTTGTTTTCCATGCATCGCTTTCTTTTCTAGGTTTTACGATAATGGTTCTAACTCCAAATGTATTTGCGCCTAGAATATCTGTTAATAGTTGGTCACCCACCATGACCGTTTTTGATTTATCAAAATCCAGTAATTGTTGTGCCGCTTTGAACCCCTTGTGCAGTGGCTTCAAGCCAGGATACACATATGGAACGTCCAACTGAGCTGCTGCATCTTTGATACGATGTTCATTATTATTCGATACAAGAACAATCTTGATGCCTGCTTCTTTTAATGAATGTACCCAGGCAAGTATGTTTTCATCGATTTCTTTTTCGTCCCAGCCAATTAGCGTATTATCTAAATCGGTCAAGACAACTTCGATTCCATTCTCTTGTAAGAAAGGAACGGTAATCTCTTGAAAGGTCTTTTTAAACCACGTTGGTTTGAATAGTGCCATAGTTCTCCTTCTACTTTACGTAAACGCCCTGTGCATCAATTTCGAGCACACGAATCGTGCAATCTTTCAGCGTTGTTTCTAAATACTTTTCTAATGTTTGTACAAAACGATCGACTTGTTCTTTATGAACAAATGTCATCACCGTTGGGCCTGCTCCACTTAAGTAAGTTCCGCATGTATCAAGGCCTTCCTGCTTTGTAATCGTACGAACCTCTTCCATCCAAGGAACAAGGGTTGAACGATACGTTTCATGGAATAAATCTTTTTCAACAATTGACGAAATGACTTTCCAATCTTCGACCATTAATCCAGCCACTAAGACATTACTGCGGCTACTTGCTTCGACTGCCTCACCGTATGCTAGCGAACTTGGTAATACGCCACGGCTCTTCTTCGTTGATAATTGAACGTTTGGAATCACAGCGACCATTGCAATCGGAGCTTCTACATTCTTGTGAACCGTCAACACTTCTTGCGTGTGGTGATCATAAGTTGCGACAACGACGCCTCCTAAGATTGCCGGTGCCACATTGTCAGGGTGTCCCTCGAAAAAAGTTGCCCATTTTATTTTTTCGTCATTTGTTAACTGTAAGTTGCCTAATACATTGGCTAATTCGATTCCAGCAACAATCGCGCTTGAACTACTGCCAAGTCCTCTTGTTAGAGGAATCTCGCTTTCACATACGAGTTTATGCGGTGCTAATGTTGGGCAAACTTTTAAAGCCGTCT
>CAUVGI010000045.1:0-11105 GCA_963551375.1 uncultured Streptococcus sp.
CTTCAATATTTGCAATGTAGTAAGAGTACCCACCCGTCACTGCAATTAAGATAATCATAATCATCGTTGCGACAAGGATTGCAACATTATTTCCCATGAAGATTCCTGTAAGCATCATAAGGATACCTGCCGCTACAGAGGCAATCCCGAAGAAACGTTGCGTTTTACGGAAGGCTACGTCATTGTTTTTCAACCATGAAGCACGGAATCCGAAGTGTTTTGAATTCTCTTTGATTTTTGGTGCTAGATTTCCAATAAGGATAAAGAATACTCCTAGAATAAATGTTAGGAAGCGGCTCATTTGCGCGCCGACTGTCATCCCGCCTAGGTATAACCAGAATTGGAAGTACGCAATGACGTTCAATAATAGTAAAAGAATCCAGCTAATCGAACGAGCTGTTCTCACATTGCCCCCTGTTAGTTTTGGAGATGAGCTCGCAACACGAATCCCAAACCCAAGAATCGCTACAAGGATTGGGAAAAGAAAGATTGAGAATCTACTTGCTGTTGCTGTTACGTTCCCCGCTATGTCCATACGCGATACGATGGTTTCAGGTAAGAACCATACCACAAAGAGTGATACAACGAGTGGTGCGAACATCAATGCGAGATAGGCATATTTTTTAAATTGTTTTACTTGTTCCATGTTATTTTCCCCCAATAATTTGATTGATCCATACGATGGCTTCGTCCAGTACGGTCAAATTCAATTCATAATAAATAAAGTTTTTATAGCGTGTTTCGTAGATTAAATCAGCGTTTTTCAGCTTTCTAAGGTGATAGGATAAGGCTTGCGGCGTCATCCCAATCATCGTGGCAAGGTCACCGGTGTTGGTTTTCCCTTTTCGCAGGATTTCCAAGATTTGGCGACGCGTTTCATCAGAAAGAGCGGCCATTACTTCGTTCACTGCCATGATTTCATCTTCTTTCTATTTAAATTTATCTTTAATTAGAGTATACTCTTGCGATTCGTAAAAAGCAATAGTTATTTAAAAATATTTTTTAATAACTTTAAAATAAGAAGATGATACCTTCGGTTTCTTACGGATTTTTTTATCATCGCGGTAATGTTGTACCGGTTCAAGCCTTTGTCTTTCACCTTCGAAGCTTCAAACGCGGAGTAAGGGACAATCCCTACTCCGCGTAATTCACATTCGATACCCTTTCGCATTACTGCGATGATAAAATCCGTAAGTTCCTTCGGTATCATCTTTTACATTCGTTCTTCTTCTGAGTGTATTTCTACCATTAAAGCGCGTCGCTTAAGCGGGCGAACTCTTCAATCGTCAGTGTTTCTGCACGTCTTGATGGGTCAATGCCTGCAGCTTCTAATGCAGCGGCTAAACTTTCTTTTGTATGGCCATTCCCAACGTAAGCTTTGGCTAAATTATTCCATAGCGTTTTACGACGTTGCACGAAGCTGTTTTTCACGAGCGCAAAGAATTTCGCTTCGTCTTTCACTTCCACGAGTGGGTTTTCGCGACGTTTCAATACTAAAATCGCAGAATCCACATTCGGAGCTGGATTGAAAACCGTCTTCGGCACAATAAATCCAATGCTCGCCTCGCAGAAGTATTGAATCGCAATAGTGAGTGATCCATATGCCTTCGAATTTGGCTCAGCCGTCATTCGTTGCGCCACTTCTTTTTGCATCATCATCGCAAAACCATCGATTGGCAATTTCGATTCCAATAAATTCATAATGATTGGCGTTGTAATATAGTACGGCAAGTTGGCCACGACTAATAATGGCTCGTTAATGTCGAAATGTTCTCCGATGACTTGCTCTAAGTCGACGTCCAAGATGTCGCTATGAACCACCGTTACATTATCGTATGGGGCCAATGTTTCATCGAGCACTGGTAATAAACGGCCATCGATTTCAAACGCCAGCACTTGTTTAGCTTCTCTTGCTAGACGTTCGGTCAACGCACCAATCCCTGGTCCGATTTCAATGACGTTTGTCGTTTTGTCGACTCCCGCCACCTCTAGCATACGCGTTAAAATATTCGGTTCAATCAGGAAGTTTTGCCCTAGACTCTTCTTCACCGTTAGTCCATGACGTTCCATAATCTCGCGCGTTCTTTTCGGCGTCGCGATATCCTTTATTTCATTCATGTTTGTCCTCATTTTCTAAGACAGCCTCGAGTGCCGCCCTTAATTGTTCTTCTGTAATACCAAATAATTGTAATCTTTTCGCGAACTGTTTTCCATTCGTATGGCCAATTTTTAGAAAATCCGCCACCTTTTGACGTCTCGTTGCTGAATCGGGTCGTCCGATAAACCCAAGCGCCATCAGTGTTGCCTGCGAAATCACTGGCTCTCCTGTTCCTGTTGAAATCTCATGCACCGATTCGAGCGCTCGCTGGATGGCTTCGGTACTCGCGTGTTCCACCCCAAGACTCTTATGATTGTCTTTTCTGACGGCTTCTTCACGTTCGATAAAGGCATGTTTCACGCCTGGTACGCGCTCTTGAATGATGTTGCGAATACGAGTCCCAGGATAATCAGGGTCCGTAAACACAATCACTTCACGCATTTGAAGCGCCTTTTGAATGAGCGCAATTGTTTCTTCGTCAATCGCAGAACCGTTTGTTTCAATCGTCTCGATATCCGGATAGATTTCTCTCAAGCGTCTTGTATCGTCTCGCCCTTCTACGACAATGACTGGATTCATAACAAGCCTCTTTCTTCCATGCGAAATAGCTTGATGGCATTTTGTGTTGTTTGGGCCGCCACTTCTTCCCAAGTAAGGACGCGTTCTTTGGCAATCGTTTCAACGACATAGCGCGTATAGCCGGGTTCGTTTCTCTTTCCACGGTAAGGCACAGGCGCTAAATACGGTGCGTCGGTTTCCACTAACATACGGTCGAATGGAACTAATTTTGCACATTCGCGTACTTGCGGCGCATTTTTGAACGTCGTCACACCGCTAAAGGAAATATGCATACCTAAGTCTAAGAAACGCTTCATAAATTCCACATCCCCATTATAACTATGCATAATGCCCCCGATATCTTGAATGCCTTCTTCTTTTAAAATCTTGTAGCAATCTTCAGTCGCATCGCGGTTATGAATCACAATTGGCAATTTCATTTCTTTAGCAATCGCGATTTGGCGACGGAACACCTTATCTTGTTCCTCGGGCGTTGAATCTTTCCAATAATAATCCAGACCCATTTCCCCCATCGCGACCACTTGCGGATGCGTCAAGCGTTCCTGTAGCCATTCTTCGATTTCAATATTGTACTGGTAAGCTTCGGTTGGATGCCATCCGATAATCGAAACCACTTCTTTGAACTCCTCGCTAAGCTCCAAGCTACGCGTAATCGTGTCCGTATCGAATCCCACCACCGCAAAGCGCGTCACGGCTAATTCCTTTGCACGTGCGATGACTTCTTTTTCTTCACCTTCAAACGCAGATACATTTAAATGCGTATGCGTATCAAAAATCATAATTTCGCCTCTTATCTTGTTGCGCCATTTAAGAATGGATTTGTCGCAATTTCATCTTTTAGCGTTGTTGGTTCCCCGTGGCCTGGGAAAATCACTGTTTCCGCAGGTAATGGCAATAAGTATTTGTGGATGCCTTCCATTAACTCTTTATGGCTTCCGTATGGGAAATCACTACGTCCAACGCTGCCTTTAAACATCACGTCTCCGCCGATAACGAATCCATTTTCTCTAAAAATAAAGATGGTTCCACCAGGTGAGTGCCCTGGAATGTGTGCTAATTCTGGTTCAAAGCTTCCGATTTTCCATTTGCCCATTTCTTTAGGGAAATAACCATCCGCTGGCTTCGCTGTAATATTTTCTCCAGAGTAGTATGAACGGTTCAATTCTGGATCGTGTAAGAACACTTTCTCCAACTCGTTCATATACATTGGAATATTGTACTCTTCACGAAGCGCGTCAACGGCTCCGATATGGTCTCCGTGCGCATGTGTTAATACAATCGCAACTGGCTTCAATCCTTCTTCTTTAATTAGTTCTTTGATGTCCTCGGCTTGTGCACCTGGGTCAAAAATCACTGTTTCTTTATTCTCATCAATTAAAAAGTAGACATTTTCTTCCAAACGTCCTACCGGAATGCTTAATAACTCCATTTGTATTCCTCCTTTAGGTCTCCTCTTAACTCTACATAAAATAGTGAGTTCTTGCAATCAAAAAACGCCCAAGCATCATGCCCGGACGTCTGTTGATTAATCATTGATTAATTTTTTCAAATCGATGGCTTTGTTTAAGGCCGTCATCAACGGAATACCCGCTAATAATACGACGATTTCGCCAAAGAATGTTTCGCCATAGCTTAACCAGAATGGTAATTCTAGCGCTAAGTTCAATTCAATCGCTACTAAGAAGATCATCACACTGAAGACACCTGCTAAAACAAACATACGTGTTTTAACGTCTTTCACTGATTTGAAAATCAATGCGCTGATAGCGAATGAAACAATAGAATGTCCTAATCCGAATACTAAGTCATACCAACCTAGACCAGACGCTGACATAAATACTGAGTTGACAAGTAATACACCGGCAACCACACCGATTCCGTATTTTTTGTCAAAAGCGAATAAGTGGTTCAACATTTCCGCAATACGGAATTGAATATTTCCAAATGACATAAATGCTGTTAATGATGTAACGACCACATAAAGCGCTGCGACGATTGCGTTAATCACAATCAATTTTGTTTTTTTATTTTGCATGTTACTGCCTCCTAGTTTTTTATTGAGGGATGGTTTCGAACCTCATCGGCAAAAAAATCGCCACGAGCTATTGTACTACAAACCGTTTCAGATTGGTAGTCATAGCTTAAAAAAATAGAGCAACTGAATGATTTTCCAGTTGCTCCATGCTCTCTTACCATTTTTCTCTTCCTACAGGTTCAAATAATGTTACCTTTTCGGCTGTAGGTTCTCCTTCATACTCTGCAAACAAGTCTTGAATGGTTACTTCTACATCCTTACAATCATCCATTTCGTTCTTTTTCAAATCATCCATTACTCAAACCTCCTTTTTCGCCTTTATCTTACCATAAAAGCTGTCACCCTTCTCCAATATAGTCTTTGAATTTCTTCTTGCACCGCTTGTGAGCTCCTTTGATGGATGTGACCGATTTATCGAAATGGTCCGCCATCTCCTCAAAAGTCGCACCGTCCAATACCCCTAAAAACACATCCCTTTCAAAGCGGGAAAGGTGGTGGAAATATTCCTCCGCTTCTTCATGCAGTAACACTTGTCGCTCGCACGAATCCACCGATGCCGACAACAAGGCGAGTTCCGCCTTTTCCCCGCGAACGACTAACTCATGGGGGATGAGCCGCTGCCGGTGTTCCCTGCGCAGACACTCCACCGCCAGATTCTTCAAGCATCTCTGGTAATAGCCGGCAAACGAGACGGCATGGTTTTCATCGTATTTATGCACCGCCCGAAGCATCATGATCCGAGCCTCTTGCGCAAAATCGTCCTGGTCCATTTCATGAAAAAAATAATGGTGATGAATGCTCATAATCAATGGATCAAAACGCCTCAATAATTCGGTTATCGCTTCCTCCTCATCCTCCTTTGCTAAATGGACAACCTCCGCTAACCCTTTTTCTTCCATAAAATATCCTCCTATTTTAGTGTCAGCTCTAGTATATCCGCAGAAATACGCAAAAAAACCTTGTCTTTCTCATAGAAAAACAAGGTTAAAGATGAATTGTTCAAATCGTTTGTTTTAAAAAGTAACTGTCGGATTAATTCCTACCCTTTCTTCAAAGAGCAATAAACCTACTCTTTTTCTCCGACCTTCTTGAAATAATGAACGCCGTACGTTTGGAAGAAATCTACTTTCAATTGTACAAATCGTTTCAAGTCGCGCAATAACTGGTATAACTGCGCACGTTTTTCGAATTCACGACGCGTTTGTGGCAGTGGCCGTTCACGAAATTGTTCCAACAAGTCTTCAATGTCATCGATTAACTGACTCGCCGTATTTTGTTCCGCCAACTGCTGTGCGGTCTGTTTAAACATCTCCGACAGAATCGCCATCTCTTCGCCATCCCAGCGGAATTCATTTAAGTTAGCGGCCATGATTTCCAAGAGCTGGCTTTGATCACGGCGCATTTCGAAATATTGATAATCGTAAGTCACTTCTTTTGTTAAATGGTTCTCTGCCTCGAGCCGGACATATTCGCGTGCCTCGCTTAATTTTTCCTTCAACAACTGCAGCACTTCGCCATCATTTTTCCCGTTTCCAATCGTCAGGAATCCCGACATTTTCAAGAGAACCTCACGCATTTTATCCTCGATTTCCTCTCGGACACGTTCGATTTCTTGGCGATACGACGGCATATACCAGTTCAGTAAAATCGCCACACCTGCCCCAATGGTGACAAGCAAGAGTTCATTGACGAAGAGTTCGAAAGTGAGTTGTTGCTGCTTCCAAAGATGAATCACAAGGACGGTACTCGGCGCCACGCCGATGTCCACTTTTAAGAGATACGCTAAAGGAATGTAGCAAAGAAGATACAATCCGAAACTCGTCACGTCAAATCCAAAAACAGCGAATATCCCCATTCCGATCACAAGCGCTAAAACGGCTGCCGCAAGCCTTTGACCGGTTGCTGCAAGCGAAACTTTCTTCGTGTCCATGACACTAAGAATCGCGATAATAGCTGCTGCGGATGGTGTCGATAACTGAAGGGCCTGTGCCACGAGTAGCGCCACAAATGCCGATACAATGACCTTAGCAATTTTAAGCTTCATGCCTTTCTCCTTTCATGACTCTATCTTTTACTACGCAATGTCCTTCAAGCGTTAGGAGCGCGCGTTTTCGCTCCACGCCTCCTGCATAGCCTGTTAATGCTCCTGTTGTAGCTACGACGCGGTGGCATGGTACAAAGAGACTGATTGGATTTCTTCCGATGGCCGTCCCCACCGCTCGCGAGGAAGCCTTTCGCCCTAGCTTTTGGCCGACACGTTCGGCCACGTCTTTATACGTCCACACGGTTTGATAGGGGATTTCTGTCAAGACGGCCCACACCGCTTTTTGGAAGACTGTCCCTCCCACAAATGCAATCGGCACGGTTGAAGTTACATCGCCCATTCCTTGGAAATAGTCCTCCAGCGCCTGTTTCACAGTCTTCCACAACGGCAACGAATCGTCCCATACTGGATTTTCCACAAAGGCGCACTCGTATTTTTGCCCTGCAAACCATAATCCCGTCAACGACTGCCCGTCGCTGGATGCAATTACGGTTCCTAATGGTGTTTCTATCTTCGTTAAAACCGCCATGGCGCACTCCCCTCGTTTTTCATTACAAATCTATTTTTCTATTATATAATATTTTCTATCGAATGAAATAGGAAAGGAGCACATTCATGCTCATTAACGAAGCCGTTTTACATATTTTAGATAAAAATTCAGGAAACTTACTCTTATCACAGGCTCCCCTGCAACTGGGCGATCCATTTCTCATTGAATACATTACAAAACTCGTGGATAAAATCAAAAAAGGCGACCCACATATCGGTCAATTAGCCGCTGACGAACCACTTCTTGGGTATCTGGTAGACGAAGGCATTTCTTTCTTAGAAAAGACGCAACAGTTAGCCGATAAGCTCTTTGCTCTGATTGCTCCAGCAGAAGAAATCGGACCAGCGGACTACTTATTCTTTACAGGGACAAGCGATACAGGCGGTACCCTCTTTGGAATGATTCGCCTCGATTACAGTTCAAAAGTCACTCACTTTGTCGATTATGAAGGCGAAGCCGTTAGCAATACGATTTTACAAAATCACGCTATTTTGCCAAACGCGACACAAAAACCTTCGGAAGCTTTCATCGTGGATTTATCAAACGGAAACTACCACTTAATCGAGAAAAAAGTAGTGATGGAAGGCCAAAAGACTGCCTATTTCTCTGAAAAATTCTTAGAAATCACGGTGCCAGTCACAACGAAAGAACAAATCAAGGAAATCAAAAAAACGGTCACTCATATCGCGAAAAAACACGATGAGGAACCGTACAAAGCGCTGGCAACGACGCAACAAGCCATCTTCCACCAGCTCGAAGAACAGGACGAAATCGACGCTGCAGCCATCTTCGACAAGGTGTTCGAGGAAAAACCGCTCGCACGTGAAGCCGCACAGTTGGCCATCACCGAAGAACGCGTTCCAGAGAAAATCGCCGTAACGAACGTGCCAAAATACGAACGCAAATATAGCAAGCAAAAATTCAAACTCGACAACGGAATCGAGATTACCATTCCAAGTGAAATCTACGAAAACAAGGAAATGGTCGAATTCATTAACAATCCAGACGGATCGGTCTCGGTACTGATCAAAAATATCGAAAGTATCTTAAATAAATTTAATGCGTAACATCAAAAAGCTGCCTTCTCACTTTTCATGAGAAGACAGCTTTCTTTTGTTTATTTAAATTCTTTCCAATCCATCTTTGTTAAATCGATGGTATCTTCTTGCTTCAAACCTAGGTCTTCTAGTTTGAACTGCATTTTTTCGAATTTCAAAGCATTTACAAGCGTCAAACCTGCTCCTTTTGGTTCCAATTTGAACACTTTCGCATCGCCATTTCCTGTCCCAGACAAGAATTCAACCGTGTACAGCAATCCGCCTTTGAAGAAACTAAAGGCACTTCTAGCTCCACCTGCTTCGGCAACGTAACTTTGATGCAAGATTTTTGGGGTCTTGCCATCTAAGTAGTACGCCACGACCGTGAATGGTTTGCCATTCGAAGTATGTCCGATAAACAATTCATCCACTCCATCGTCGTTGATGTCGTAGAATAAATATTGCAGCGAATCTTTTTGCTTATTCAAGCTGTTGGCCGCCCAATATTGTAGCGGTACATTAAGTTTTTCAGCCACATCAGCACCCAGTTCTTTTACAGTGCGGATATCTTCGAAGACTTTCGCGTACAATTCCTTATTATCTGGTTTAGGAGCAACGGTTGTCGTAGTCTCAGTCGTTGGGGCTGCCGTTGTAGCAGCTTGCGTCACTTGCGACTTCTCGGCTCCAGTGTCTTTCGTCTGTCCATTTCCACAAGCACCTAATACTAGCACTAGTAGCGTCATCATTCCTAAGTGGGCTCTTCTCATCGTTCTTCCTCCTTTGGTTATAATGGCTTCTTCAATGGAAGACCTGGTTTTCTTGGATACTTATTCGGTGTTTCCTTCGTCTTTAAAATCGTGACAACATGACGGTTTCCGCCTTCATATGGCAAATCGAAAGAGACATCCCCTTCTACTTTCCCACCAAGAATCGCGATGGCTTTTTTCGCTTCTTCCAACTCAACTTCTGTATGCGCCGCTTTTAACGCGAGGAAATAGCCCTGCTTTTTCACAAGTGGCATGCAAAATTCACTCAATACACTAAGTTTGGCAACGGCACGAGCAGTCACCACATCAAACGACGCACGGAAATTCTTGTTTTGCCCAAACGTTTCAGCGCGGTCATGGAAACACTGCACGTCTTTTAACCCTAATGTCTCCACTAATGTATTCAAGAATGTAATGCGTTTATTCAACGAATCCACAATCGTCACCTTCAAGTCAGGGAAGACGATTTTTAGCGGAATACTTGGAAATCCTGCACCCGCACCCACGTCGCAAAGCGTTTGGTCCGTCAATTCGTGATGGAATCCAAGCGCCAATGAATCATAGAAATGCTTCAAATACACGCCCTCTTCATCCGTAATCGCCGTTAAGTTCATCTTCTCATTCCATTCCACTAATAGATGAAAATATTGGTCGAACTGCTTCTTTTGTACATCTGATAATGTAATCCCATGCACTTCTTGGAGTCTTTGATAAAATTCTTCTGGTTTCATACGCGCCTCCTTATTCTTGCACTTTCGCGATCTTTCCTTGTTCGATATAGACCATCAAGATCGATACGTCGGCTGGGTTCACCCCACTAATACGGCTTGCTTGCGCAATTGTTTCTGGTTGAATTAATTTCAAACGTTGACGCGCTTCGGTCGCAAGTCCATTAATCGCATCATAGTCGATATTAGCTGGAATACGTTTGGCTTCCATCCGTTTTAATTTCTCCACTTTTTCAATCGCTTTGGCAATATAGCCTTCGTATTTAATCGAGATTTCTACTTGTTCTTTCACTTCACGAGAGACTTCCACCGTTTCACCGGCAAAGCCTACTAATTCTTCATAGCTTAATTCTGGACGTTTCAACAAGTCGCTTAAAAGGATGCCGTCTTTCAATTCTGCAGATCCTTTTTCGGCCAAGAACGCTTGTAATTCGGCAGTTGGCTTCAAGCGAATTGATTGCATGCGTTTGATTTCAGCTTCAATCGCTTCTTGTTTTGCTTGGAACGCGGCATAACGTTCGTCATCAATCAATCCAAGTTCGCGTCCTTTTTCCGTTAAACGTAAATCCGCATTGTCATGACGAAGTAAGAGACGATATTCCGCACGAGACGTCAATAGACGGTATGGTTCAGTCGTTCCTTTTGTAACCAAGTCGTCGACCAATACGCCGATATACGCATCGCTTCGGCCAAGAATAAATGGCTCTTCTCCGCGAATCTTACGCACAGCATTAATCCCAGCGTAAAGCCCTTGCCCAGCTGCTTCTTCGTATCCACTCGTTCCGTTCATTTGTCCGGCAGTGAATAAGTTTTGGACAAGTTTTGTTTCAAAGGTATTTTTCAATTGGTGCGGCACAACCACATCGTACTCGATGGCGTAACCCGTACGCATCATCTCCGCATTTTCCAACCCTTCCACGCTACGAATCATCTTGATTTGCACGTCTTCTGGAAGCGAAGTCGACAACCCTTGAATATACACTTCTTCCGTATTTTCTCCTTCTGGCTCTAGGAAAATTTGGTGACGAGGCTTGTCGCTGAAACGTACGATTTTATCTTCAATCGATGGACAGTAACGCGCGCCGACCCCTTCTACAATCCCTGTAAACATCGGTGCACGGTGTAAGTTCTCACGAATCGTTTCATGCGTTTGTTCGTTCGTATACGTTAACCAGCAAGGAATTTGGTCGTAGCGGTAGTCTTCGTCTTTGGACGTGAAACTAAATAAGTTTGGCGTATCGTCCCCTGGTTGAATTTCTGTTTTACT
>CAUVGI010000046.1:0-11043 GCA_963551375.1 uncultured Streptococcus sp.
GGAAGTTTCATCCCATAATAATACAGATAATTAAAACGAACTTAAAACAATTTGCCTTGCAATAGTAAAACACCTAGCTCTCACTAGGTGCTTCCTACTATTATTCTTCAGTTGCTTGTGTTCCTTCAAGCGTCCATTTTAAGTACGCATCCATAAACGGATCCAAGTCTCCGTCCATAACCGCACCAATATTTCCCGTCTCATATCCAGAACGTAAATCTTTTACCATTGAATATGGATGGAACACATAGTTACGAATTTGAGAACCCCAGGCGATATCTTTTTGCTCGCCACGGATAGCTGCCAATTCTGCCGCCTTCTTCTCTTCTTCTAATTGGAACAATTTCGCCTTCAACATCGCCATCGCTTGGTCTCTGTTTTTAAATTGAGAACGTTGCGCCTGACTCTGTGTCACAATTCCAGTTGGAATATGCGTAATACGCACCGCAGAAGACGTCTTATTAATATGTTGTCCACCGGCACCACTTGCACGGTACACGTCGATTTTTAAGTCATCTGGGTTAATTTCAATATCGATATCTCCGTCCATTTGCGGAACAACATCCACGGAACAGAATGATGTATGACGTTTCCCTGCCGCATCAAATGGAGAAATACGAACGAGACGATGCACGCCTTTTTCAGAACGTAAATACCCGTAGGCATTCAAGCCCTCAATCGACAAGGTTACAGACTTAATCCCTGCTTCATCTCCGTCTTGATAATCCACTGTTTCAACGCGATAGCCATGTTTTTCAGCCCAACGCATATACATACGCAGTAGCATACTTCCCCAGTCTTGCGATTCCGTACCCCCAGCACCTGGGTGGATTTCCAAAATCGCACTGTTCTTATCATGAGGACCATTTAGTAACATACTTAATTCGTACTGTTGTAAGTCCTTCTCAAGGGCCTCTATTGCGTAAACGATTTCCGCATGCACTTCTTCATCTGGCTCTTCTTTATACATTTCAAATAACAAACTAGTTTCTTCATGCGCCAATTCCATCTTATGGAACGTATCATAAATAGCCTTTAATTCATTATTCTTTTGAATGACTTGATTCGCTTTTTCGCTATCATCCCAAAATGATGGTTCAGACATCTCTTGCTCATAGGCCGCGATATCTTCTTCTAAGCGATCTAAGTCAAAGAGACCTCCTATAACTGATGATTTGTTCGTTCATGGCTTCAAGCGCATTTCTAATTTCACTAATTTCCATACTGACCTCTTTCTAAAAGAAAACGGCGAAATGCTTCGCCGTCTCCCCTTGTTATTAAGCTTTTTCTGAATCGTCGTCAGAAGTTCTGTCATGACCTGTAGCCACTACACTACGAACTCCTTGAATTTGTTCACGTTGTAAGTTTTGACGAATTTGAGATTTCATCAAGATACGTGTTACATCATAGTCGATTGCAGCAATCATTTGTTGGAATCGTTCGTAACCTTCAGTTTGGTACTCTGTTAATGGATCGATTTGAGCGTATCCACGTAAACCAACGCTTTGACGTAATTGGTCCATATCATCGATGTGATCTGTCCACTTACGGTCAACCACACGTAGGATAACTACTTTTTCGAACTCAAGCATTTGATTGTCGCCATTCAATTGCTCTTGTTTTTCTTTGTAGATTTCCATTGCTTTTTCGTTTAAGATTCCTTCGATTTCAGCAGCTGATTTGCCTTCTAAATCGCTAATTGAAAGTTCATCAGGAGCACAGATTGAGTTGTGAGCAAAGTCCACAATTCCTTCTAAGTTCCACTCTTTTTGATCTGTCAATGTATGACTTTCCACAACACGGTGAATTGTACGACGGATCATACCTTTTGTCACTTTTTCAAGTGATTGATCTTCATTAATAATTTGTAGACGTTGTGAGTAGATGATTTCACGTTGTTCACGCATAACCTCATCGTACTCTAGGACGCTTTTACGAGTATCGTAGTTGTTCCCTTCAACACGTTTTTGTGAAGATTCTACTTGTCTTGTTAACATCTTACTTTGGATGAAGTTATCATCGCCTTCATCTGTTAAGTTTAGACGTTCCCAGATTGCTTGCATTTTTTCTCCACCGAAACGTTTCATCAAATCATCTTCTAATGATAGGTAGAATTGTGTTGCACCTGGGTCCCCTTGACGTCCACTACGTCCACGTAATTGGTTATCGATACGACGGCTTTCGTGACGTTCTGTACCGATTACGCAAAGTCCACCAAGTTCTTTCACTCCTTTACCAAGCTTGATGTCAGTACCACGTCCGGCCATGTTTGTCGCGATTGTTACAGCGCCACGTTGACCAGCTGACATGATAATTTCTGCTTCTTTAAAGTGGTTTTTCGCATTTAATACTTCGTGCGGAATTCCTTCTGCACGTAACATGTTTGAAAGCAATTCACTTGTTTCAACGGCAACCGTACCGACAAGGATTGGTTGACCTGCTTCATGACGTTGTTTGATATCTTGAACAACCGCACGGAATTTACTACGTAATGATGGGTAGATTAAATCGTGGCCATCGATACGTTGAATTGGACGGTTTGTTGGAATTGCAATAACGTTCATGTTGTAGATTTCTCTAAATTCTTCCTCTTCAGTCTTCGCAGTACCTGTCATCCCTGACAATTTACGATACATACGGAAGTAGTTTTGGTAAGTGATTGTCGCCATTGTCTTAGACTCGTTTTCAACTTCAACGCCTTCTTTAGCTTCGATCGCTTGGTGAAGACCATCTGAGTAACGACGACCTTCCATGATACGTCCAGTAAATCCATCAACGATTTTAACTTTACCTTCATCCACCACATAGTCGATGTCGCGTAACATAATGTAGTTCGCACGTAAAGCTTGGTCGATATGGTGAACAAGCGCTGAGTTATCAACGTCATAAAGGTTTGGTAAGCGGAATGTTTGTTCAGCTTTGTTAATCCCTTCGTCTGTTAATGAGATTGTTTTAGAAGTTAAGTCGATTGTGTAATCTTCTTCCTCTTTTAATCCTTTCACAAACATATCTGCACGTTGGTATAACACTGTTGATTTTTCAGCTTGTCCTGAAATGATCAATGGAGTACGCGCTTCGTCGATTAAGATTGAGTCTGTTTCATCGACAACTGCGTAGTTCAATGGACGTTGTACCATTTGTGATTTGTAAACCACCATGTTATCACGTAAGTAGTCAAATCCTAATTCACTGTTTGTGCTGTATGTGATGTCTGCAGCATATGCGGCACGTTTTTCTTCTGAAGACATTCCTGTTAAGTTTAACCCAACAGTTAGTCCTAAGAAGTTGTATAACTCACCCATTTCGCGCGCGTCACGAGTTGCTAAGTATTCGTTAACGGTAACTACGTGAACACCGTCGCCTGATAATGCGTTTAAGTATACAGGCATTGTCGCTGTTAAAGTTTTACCTTCACCAGTACGCATTTCCGCAATGTTACCGTCATGAAGTGTAATCCCACCCATGATTTGAACTTTATATGGGAATAAGCCTAATACACGTTTAGCTCCTTCACGTACTAACGCGAATGCTTCAGGAAGAAGTGCATCAAGAGACTCCCCTTGAGCATATCTTGCTTTATATTCTTCTGTTTTTACTGGAAAATCAGCATCTTCTAATGCAGCCATTTGAGATTCTAACGCAATTACTTTATCCGCTAGTTTTCCTAAACGACGTAATTCACGCTTATCATTTTCAACTAACTGTCTCAAAAAATTTGCCATTTAATTAACTCCTTTTTTATTTTCACCACTATTTTTAAATCGGTGAACATTTTAAATCTCATAAAAGTACTACAAATAGGTGGCTACACCTATTGCATCTTATTCATTTTACCATTGTTTAGCTAATTAAGAAAGCAAAAAAAGGCGACTTTTTTCAAAGTCACCTGATTTTTTTACAATTTTACGTCAAAGAAACCAAATTTTCTATCCAAACGGAAAGTTATTTATGCTTTAACTCCGTTTTCTTTCGCTAAAATCAGTACCCTTTCTGTTCATAACAATAAATATCCACCGGCTAAGCCGGTGGTTTTTCAGTTTCGGGCATAGCCCTGATCTCAGAGCGACGCCTCAAGGCGCTCGTGTGGCCTGCGACGAGCACCTATTTACGTTTTCCTGTAAACGGATCTTCCAATTCTAATTCCAATTGTTCCGCTATATGATCTTCTTTTAGTTGATTCCGTATATACTCTCCAATGGCTTTCGAATTCTTTCCAACCGAATCTACATAAAACCCTCTACACCAAAATGATCTATTTCGATACTTAAATCTTGCATTCGCCCATCTTTCAAATATCATTTGGCTGCTTTTCCCTTTTAAATATCCTACAAAACCAGAAACACTCATTTTGGGTGGTATTTCTACTAACATGTGCACATGATCCACGCAGACTTCTGCTTCGATTATATTTACATGTTTCCATTCGCATAACTGCCGTAACATTCTGCCGACATCAAGCCTCCTTGACTCATAGAATGCCTTTCTTCTATATTTTGGTGCGAAAACGATATGATACTTACAGTTCCATTTCGTATGTGATAAACTGTGTAAGTCATCGGTATATCCCATGACAAAACCTCCTTAGTTCTTTCGATGTAGTTTGCAGACCACATACGAATTATAACTAAGGAGGCTTGTTTTTTCATTATCACTCCGCTAAAGCTTTTTGGACCCCCGGACAATCCGGGGGTTTTAATTAGACCAAAAAAAGGTGGCTTTTTCAAGCCACCTAAAATTTTATTAATTTGTTTCAATCAAACCATATTTTCCATCTTTACGACGATAAACAATGTTTGTTTCGTTCGTTTCAGCATCTTGGTAGATAAAGAAGTTATGTCCTAACATGTTCATTTGAAGAACAGCTTCTTCGCTATCCATTGGTTTCAAATCAATTCGTTTTGTACGAACGATTTCTAATCCTGTTTCCTCCTCTTCAGGCACTTCTGGAAGTGGTGGTAACACAACATCGAATCCTTTTTCGCGAGATTTACGATTGATTTTAGTTTTATGTTTACGAACTTGTCTTTCAAGTTTATCGACTACCAAGTCAATACTTCCATATAAATCAATTGAAGTTTCCTCGGCACGTAGAACTAAATAAGGAAGTGGGATCGTAACTTCAACTTTTGCAGTCTTTTCAGCGTAGACTTTCAAGTTGACATATACAGTCGCATTAGCAACGTCAGTAAAGTATTTTTCTAATTTGCTAATCTTCTTTTCAGCGTATTGACGAATCGCTTCTGTGACCTCAATATTTTCTCCACGGATATTATATTTAAACATAATACTCTCCCCTTTCATCTGGAAAACCAGATTTGAAGAAATACCCTAAGGACCACTCTTAGGAATTGCTTCGTTTGATTTCTATAGTTTTATTATAAAGCATGCACAGGGCTTTTACAACCGTTTTCAAGAATTCTTTCATTAAGAATTGTTAAGGAAAAACGGTATTTTTGAGGACTTTTCTTTGGCGATATTTTGTTTTCACGAGATGAAAAATTATACAGCATTGAAGATTAGAATCATTCCCAACAAGAATCGTTTATCCCAAAAATCTCCTCATCCCCAGTAATGTTCTTCCCTATTCTAAGAAATCTCAGATTACTAGTTAAAACAACACAGAATCTCCATTGACAGAAATCGTTTTCAACGATATAGTGAAGTTATAAACAAACTATAAAGGAGTTATGATTATGGAAAAAGTATTTGCTAGTCCGTCTCGTTATGTTCAGGGGAAAGATGTTCTTAAAACTGGTCTTTCTCACGTTTTGGCTCTTGGGGATCGACATCTCCTTCTTTGCGACCCTATCGTTTATGATTTAGTCGGTAAAGAACTAGAAGAGAATCTCGTAAAAGAAGGCGCGTTTGTCCATCGTGAAATCTTCCATGGTGAAGCAACTAATGATGAAGTTCGCCGCGTTGCTGAAGTTGTGAAGGAACATCAACTAAACGTAGTCATCGGTTTAGGTGGAGGTAAATCGATCGATACAGCCAAAGCGATTGCGGATGACTCAAATTGTCCGGTAGCGATTTTACCAACAATTGCTTCAACGGATGCTCCAACTTCTGCACTCTCTGTAATTTATTCAGCAGAAGGCGTGTTTGAACGCTATCGTTTCTACAAGAAAAACCCAGAATTAGTATTAGTGGATACAAAAGTCATTGCCAATGCTCCTGTTCGTTTATTAATCTCAGGAATTGCCGATGCTCTTGCTACTTGGGTGGAGGCTCGTGCAGTCATCGAAGCACAAGGCGGCACAATGGTCGGTCAAGTGCCAACGATTGCCGCAGAAGCCATCGCTCGTGTCTGCGAAAGTACTTTATTCGAAAATGGTCTACAAGCCGTTGCAGCAGCAAACGCCAAAGTGGTTACTCCATCTTTAGAAGCTGTTGTAGAAGCAAACACCCTACTCAGCGGTATCGGTTTCGAATCTGCTGGTTTAGCAGCAGCGCATGCCATCCATAACGGATTCACAGCGATTCACGGAGACATCCATACTCTCACTCACGGTGAAAAAGTAGCTTATGGTACATTGACGCAACTGTTATTAGAAAATCGTCCAAAAGAAGAACTCGATAAATACATTACTTTCTATAAAGCACTTGGATTACCAACAACGCTGAAAGAAGTAAAATTGGATTCTGTACCATATGAAGACTTACTCAAGATTGGTTCCCTTGCAACACAAGAAGGCGAAACCATCCACCAAATGGTTGTTGACTATACTGCTGAAGATGTCGCAAATGCTCTTCTTGCTCTTGACCAATACGTCACTACAAGATTCTAAAAATAACTAGATAAATTTCAATAGCCCAAGCAGAAATCTGCTTGGGCTGTTTTATCGATTTATTTTGTATCAAAAATGATACGTATCATTTTTGATACACTTTTTATCTAAATAACGTCAGAGATTCTACTTCTTCAACCCCCGTTTCCTTCAACACTTTTGCGGCAAGGTGGATTGTTGCGCCGGTTGTATAAACATCATCTACTAACAAGACTTTCTTTGGAACCCCTACATTCTCTTTCACTTTAAACGGTTGCTTTAGTTGCAGACGCTCCTGCCTTGTCTTCTCGGATTGCTTCTTCCCACTGCCAATATGTTCTAAAAGTGAAACAGCTGGTACATGGCACTGTTTCAGTAAAGTTGGAATTGTCTCGAATTCTCTTTTTCTTAGACTCGCTTTTGACGAAGGTAATGGACAAAGAACATATCCTTTCTTTAGGTACTCAAGCAATTCTCGTCTTAACTCTTTTATGACTAATGCCGTCACTCTAGTATCTCCCACAAATTTGAACAATTCCATAAACTTTCGCCCCGCCTCGTCATAAGCATAAAAGGCCGTATTCTTTAACAACACCGAGTCTTTTACTTGATGCCACTTTTGACAATCCGGGCAAACCTCTACTTTTGTCATCAGGCGTCCACACTCTAGGCAAGTGGGCTGCTGTTTTAATTGCATAAAGGGATGCTCACAATTGACGCAAATGCACTTTCTATTTGCTCCTAATAAAAACGAGAGTATCGGTTGGGCTCTTTCGACTTCTTCCCCGCACCATAAACATTTCATTCAGGCTCCCTCCCTCGAAGCGCTTGTTGATTTAAGTTTTCAATTTCCCTGACCGCCTGAACCATCGCTTTTGTTTTGCCATTATGAAAATAGACCACTTCTCCTGTTGGACATTCTGCTGTCCGTCCAACGCGTCCTGCGATTTGCACGAGAACTTCTCTTGAGAATTCCTCTTCGTGCGCATTGATGACACAAACATCGACTCCTGGAAAAGTCACTCCGCGCTCAAGAATCGTTGTCGTCACTAGAAAATCGAGTTCTCCTACTCTCATTTTTGCGATTCTTTCTTGCCGATACGTTTCTTTAGAGCTGACCGTCTCGAATTTTGCATTTGGAAACTGTCGTCTAAGTGCTACTTCTATCGGATTAAGAAGTGTAATTCTCGGTACAAACAGCAAAAATCGTTTCCCTACTTTAACATGTTCCTCTATAAACTGACATACAGGTTTTGGCACTTTTTTCTTTTTCAATCTTTTGTTTAAATCTCCGATAAAACTCATCGTCGGTACTATTAGTGGCTTCTTATGATACCGTTCCGGTAGCAAGGATACCGACAGCTCTTTTCGTTTGATTCTTTTTTCTAAAGTTTGGGACGGAGTCGCCGTTAAATATAGCAAACAGCCGTCTTCTTTCACCGCACGATGAACTGCGCGAATCAGTAACTCATTATCCCGGTATGGGAATGAATCTGTCTCATCAATCACGACCAAATCAAATGCGCGGTAGAATCTTAGCATCTGGTGCGTCGTCGCAATCGTCAGTGGCACTCTCTTGTACCCTTCCTCCGACTGCGAGTGAAGGACGTTTTGCTCGACTGTCGGGAAAGCTTCCTTCAAACGCGGTGCTAGTTCCACACAAACATCAATCCTTGGTGCGGCAATAGCAACTCTCTTTCCTTGTTGCAACATCCATTCGATGCTTGCAAAAATCATCTCTGTTTTCCCAGAACCTGTCACGGCCCAAAGTAGGTGCTCACGGAATCCTGTTTGCTGTACGACATCCAGGCACTCCAAAGAGAGCTGTTCCTGTTTTGCACTCAATGTATGTTTATAGTGCGCTAATGCTCCTGTTCTTTTTGGAAAAGGCTGCTCTTCTTCAGGAGTCGCAATCACCACGCTACAAGCCTTCACCTTTCCCATCCCAATACACTTCAAGCAGTACCAACATTCACCGTCTTCACAATTCAGGCAAGGCCCTTTGGCAAATTCCAACGGATCCGTATTCCCACAAAACTGGCACTCTTTCTTCCCGTTTTTCACGGTAATCCCAACCTCTAGCACTGCATTAGTAGAAACTTCATGCTCTTTTAGCATCGATTGATAGACCGCTTGAATACGTCCAACCGCTCCTTCCATCCCACTCACCTCACCCCTAACTACGCAAAAAAATCAGAAGAAGATTTCTCTTCTTCTGATTTTTGTTTGAAAGGAGTGCTTCTATTATGAGAAGAATGCGAGTAATACACCTGCAGCAATCGCACTACCGATAACTCCGGCTACGTTTGGTCCCATTGCGTGCATTAATAAGTAGTTACTTGGGTCTTCTCTTTGTCCTTCTTTTTGTACAACACGAGCGGCCATTGGTACGGCAGATACCCCTGCAGCACCGATCATTGGATTGATTTTACCGCCAGATAATTTGTACATCAATTTACCCATTAGAACCCCAGCTGCTGTTCCTCCAGCAAACGCGATTAATCCTAACAAAGTAATTTTAAGAGTCGATACTGATAAGAATAATTCCCCTGTTGCTTTCGCTCCAACGGTTAACCCTAAAATAATGGTTACCCCGTACATCATCGCATTTTGTAGAACCTTTGTAATGTTTGGAACTACCTTAATTTCTTTAATTAAGTTACCGAGCATTAAGCATCCTACTAACGGTGTTGCACTTGGTACTAATAAGCTGACAAAAATTGTAACAATGATTGGGAAAAGAATTTTTTCCGTTTCACTCACTTTACGGTTTTCTGTCATCTTAACAAGACGTTCTTTCTTCGTTGTGAGCGCACGAATAATTGGCGGTTGAATAATTGGCACAAGCGCCATGTATGAGTACGCTGCTAGGGCGATTGCTGGTAATAAGTGCGGTGCAAGTCTTGTCGTTAAGAACAAGGCTGTTGGTCCATCCGCACCCCCGATAATCCCTACTGAAGCAGCTTCTTGAGGTGTCATTCCCCACATTACTGAAAGGAAGAATGCGACGAAAATACCGAATTGAGCTGCCCCACCAAGCAAGATTGTCTTTGGATTTGCAAGTAGCGGTCCAAAGTCTGTTGAAGCCCCTAAACAAAGGAAAATCATCGGTGGATAAATCCCAAGGTTTGTTCCTTGATATAAGTAATACAAGAGTCCACCAGGTCCATTTTCAGTAGGAGCATCCATCAACCCTGCTAATGGTAAGTTTACAAGGAGCATCCCGAACGCAATCGGAACCATTAAATATGGCTCATACCCTCGTTTAATCCCTAGATATAGAAACACGCAGGCAATAATTAACATAATGATATTTTGAATTGTTAAATTATAGAGCCCACTCGTTTCAATCAACTGTTGAATGACTTCCATAAACCATCGCCTCCTAAATCGTTAAGAGTGGTTGGTTCGATTCGACAGATTCATTACTTGATACATGAATTGCTTTCACAACACCATCAGCCGGAGCAAGGATTTCATTTTCCATCTTCATGGCTTCTAAAATCACAAGTACATCTCCTTTTTTCACTGCATCACCGACATTTTTATTGACCGATAATACAATCCCTGCCATTGGAGCAGGCACCACTTCACCGTCCCCTGTTGGAGCAGGTGCTGGCGCAGCTTTCTTTTGTTCCACTGGCGCACTAGGTGCAGGAGTTGGAGCTGAAGCTAATTTTTGTGCTGCTTCTTCATTTGAAATTTCTTTTAGTGAGACGATAAATGTTTCGCCATTCACTTCTACTTCGTATTTTTTCATTTAGTCCACCTTCTTTTCAATCGATACAATTTCAAAGTGCTTGTCCGGAACATCCGCACTCGCTTGTGTTAAAGCGACCAGTGCGGCAACTCGAGCAAGTTTATTCGTTTCAAATAGTGTTCCGTCATTTGTTGGAGCTTCAGGTTTCACCTCAACTGGTTTTTCTACAACTCCGGCAGTGGGATGGCTCTTTGCTTCCAGGATTTGGATAACTTTAGAGCTTCCTTGCATGAGGAACATTAGAATCGTCAACATCACAAATACAATTCCCATTGAAACGATTGTGATCCATAGGATTTCTAATAAACTTAGTTGCATAACTCTCTCCTCACTTTACAGTCGCAAAAATCTTCACGATTTCAGATGGTTTTTGCCATTGTCCATTCTTCTTGAGCAAGAATTCTTTGCCGACTTTAGGGAAGAGTGCGTAAGTTAAAACATCTTCGTCACTTCTTGCTAAATCTCCAAGTTCTGCTTTGAGTGTTTCGAATTCTGGTGGCAAGTGGTTTGCTGGTC
>CAUVGI010000047.1:0-10468 GCA_963551375.1 uncultured Streptococcus sp.
GACTGCATTTCTGACTTTCTCAGACCCGTCGCGCCACCGACCATAGCGAAAAAATCGTGTTTCGCTTGCGAAATGTGCTTGTCGCTTTCTACATCATGACGTGAACGTTTAATATCCGCACGTTGACGCGGTTTTGTTTCGATAAAGGCAGCCGTAGACAAACCAAAAACCTTTCCAAGATGCGTCTTATACGTTGTTAGCGTCCACGCACTCAAATTCTTATCGACACAACTTTGTAAATACCGATCCGCATACTTCAGAATCGAATCTAAGCTGTCTAAATCGTCCCCTGCGCTCTTTTCTGCGACGAATTGGGAAAACCTACGCCAAACCGCAGAAACGTCTCTAAACGTCTTATCTGACGTTATATAACGATAGTTTTTTCCCTCTTTTTTACCCAGATGCCTGGATTTTCCATTTCCAGCGTCCCATTTTTGGGAAATAACCGCTTGCCCCATGGCTTGAACCCAAGCCCTGCGGGACTCTTCGCTTGTTTTTAGATTGTCTTTTTTCTTCTGTTCTCGCGCTTGACGCGCTAAACGTCTTTCTTTATACGATTTTTTAGACATAAGAACCCTTTCTCTATATATTTTTTCTGCTTTTTTCAAAACTATAGGCTAGTTTATCGTTAAATGAACAGATGAAAGCGATCCGCGAATCTTTCATACGGTCAAAGGCCTCGCGCGTTCGAGTTTCTACTTTAGTTTATCCAAGCAGTTGGACCACGGGTTAGAAGTCCCATGACGGTTCCGAGTTTAGTTCCCAAAACACTATAAAAGAACTTGTTATTTCAAGCTATAACAAAAGCTTTGTCGCGTGTTGCGACGGCACACAATACGAATGTTTTTCGTATCGTCTTTGTATTCTCTTTCCGAATTTGATACAAAATACTGCTAGAAAGCTATTAAACCAGCGATTTCCTCCTTTTCTTTTTTTCGTTATTTTATTTTGGTTTAATAATTTTGGGTGACTATAGAAACCCATGATTTCTTTTATTTGTGGAATTATATATAAATCCATTATTTTGCTCTAACATGGATTACATAGAAGACCATTCTTTCGTAAAATAATGGTCTAATATATAAATCCATTGTTTCAATCAATCGTGGATCATATACAAGACCATATTTTTATAAAAACGTGGTCTAATATACAAATCCATTGCCATATTTACTTTATCGATAACTGAGTTAGCTTTCTAATTTGTATCCTTTCTTTTTTCCTCATCAAAAAACACGGCAATGAACAAACATTACCGCGTCTTTTTTTGTATCTCTAGCTACTCAATTATCATACACTATTAGTATGCCATAATTTGTTAAAAATAAAAAAAGAATTTTTTCTCTTGTTTTGTGATCTTCGCTACTAAATGTTTAGCCGACCAATTTTTTCGCTTTTTGGCGAAAAAAATTCGGCTAAACATTTACCGTTTCAACAAAAATCCTCTGGCCGGATTTCTGTTTTCACTCCCGTTCGTGCGAATCGCGCACGAATTTGTCTGCGAACCGCGCAGACAAAAATGCTCACTTCGTTCGCGTAAGCAACGCACAATAAAAAGCGTTATTTATGATAATAAAATATTTTAAATAATATTAAAAAAAGCGATTGACAATAATAAAAAATAGGAATATAATTATATTAAAGATAGATATCGTGAATAAAAAAGAGAAAAGAAAGGAGAAAAATGAAGCTAACAAAAAGCCAAAAAGAAGCCATGGACCTCTTGCTCAAGGGTCGGAATGTTTTCCTGACAGGGGAAGCTGGCACGGGAAAAAGTTTCTTGCTGAACCAATTTGTAACGAAAGTCAGACACAAAAATGTACTGCTTACAGCTCCGACTGGTATTGCAGCTCTTAATATAAACGGGGCTACTTTGCACCGAACGTTTCATCTTGCGACTGACATTGTTGGACTTGCACAAGAACCGTCAGAGACCTCTATTTCAGATGTCGTTAAAAAAGCGGATATTTTAATCGTTGATGAAATTTCAATGTGCCGTTTAGACGTATTTGAAAAAGTCTTAAAAAGTATTTTAAAAACCGACAAGAAAATTCAAATTGTGCTGGTCGGGGACTTTCTACAATTACCTCCCGTCCTCGTAGAAAAGGAAAAGGAGGCTTATGAGAGTTACCACGGAAAGAAAATCTTTGCTTTTGAAAGTGACTTATGGAAAGAGTTTAATTTTGTAACGAAACAACTGACAGAAGTTGTCCGACAGAAAGATCTTGATTTCATTGCGAACCTCAACAAATGCCGATACGGGGACAAGTCATGTCTTGAATATTTCAATAATCTCGACAATGAAGTAGAAAACGTTATTCAGATTTGCGGACGAAATAAAGACGTGAAAATGATCAATAATTCAGCTTTGAAGAAGCTCAAAGGCAAGAAAATGACCTATGAAGCAAGGACAAGGATTATTGATTCAGATTACAAAATCAATGATTCGGACAAAGTTGTAGACGATTCAATCACGTTAAAAGCTGGGGCAAAGGTTATGCTTGCAGTCAATTTGACGAAAGACGGGGTCTATAACGGCCAATTAGGTATCATTAAGGAGCTAAATGAAACATCAGTCCTTGTAGACTTTGACGGCAAAGAGGTTGAAATATCAGCCTATACTTGGGTTATCAATGCTTACGAACTCTTTGACAACAAGCCAAGACTTGTCGAAATTGCACGTTACACGCAGATACCGCTTAAACTAGCCTTTGCGATAACCGTTCATAAATCGCAGGGCCAAACGTTTGAAAAAGCGATTGTACACCCCGATTTGTGGCAAGCTGGGCAACTTTACGTGGCTTTGTCGCGTGTCGCAAAATCAGATGGACTGTTTCTGTACAGCAAGATCAAAGATGAGTTTTTGATCGCGGATCAGCGCGTTCTTGATTTCTACAATCGAAAAAATGATTTTGTAACGAAACCTAAGCCAGCTACCAAGAAAACCAAAACCACAGGTAGAAAGCGTAAGTACAACGGTTTAGAAACAAAAGTCATGCGTTTGCCGGCAAATTTTGAAGGGTTATTTAATGCGTTATCAGATAAATTATCTGATAAAAAACACACTAAAAAAGAAATTGAAGAGATCACAAAATCTCTTGTGTCGTCAATTAAATAAATAGAAAGAGGATTAAAAATGGCGAAGATTAGTAATTTTAAAGACACCGAAGGAACTGAAAAAGAACAAGAATTTTTAAATTGTAACAAAACAATGCGAGAGTACTTCTGCTGGTACACAGGCAGCATAGAACAACTATCCGCCCAGCAAGCGACATATTTGCTAGGTTCTGAATTGCGCGAGCATGATACTGCTTATTTTAAAGTAACGAACGGATTAAAAACATTTTACGAGGGAAATAATTGTTGGGATTGGTTCTTAGATCAGCCAGCAAACTTTATTTACACGTTGTTAGAAGAGCGAAGACGTTTGAATTTCCACATGGTTGATGGTATTATTGGTATTGAAAAAGTCGTGGACTTTTATACGGTTCAAAAAACATGGTATTGAGGAGACAGTAAGTGGAAAAAAAAGTAAATATTGACAACAATATTCTTGGAGTTAAAGCTGGAACTATAGCAAGACCAAAGCAGAACGAAGCCCAGGAGCAAGAACAAAAAGAAGTTGTTACACAGCCCACAGAACCGCAAAAGAAAGAGCGTAGAGGGCGCAAACGCAAAGAACAGACTGACCTTTCAGCGTCGTTTGAGTTAGTGAGCAAAAAGCACGCAGTACAAGAATCTTTAGTAACAAAAATCACTTTCAAAAGTGAAGATGAAAAGCTACTAAAAGAACTTGTCACACGTCAATTTTTATCATCTCAAAATGTCGTTGAACCAGCTTCAGCCGTGGTTTTGAACTACATTCACGACAACGCTTTGACCGTTGGAGGAATTGAGCTGTATTTGCAATCTACAGCCTACGTCGCAGAGAACGTCGGTTTGGCCTATTCGACAACCCAGAAGGCAATAAAGCATTTAGTTGATAATAAGGTTCTTTTGCCGTCAGAGCGCGCTTCTCAAGGCTGGGAGTTGTCAAAAGACGCGACAGCGTTCTTTGAAACCATTCGCAAAAGTATGCAGATTGTGCTTACATTCGAACATCTGAAAGAGGTTCAAACGGAAGCAATCAACGAAGACGGAACAATTAACGAGGATATGGTAAAATAATTAAGAAAACCACAAATTTGTTGATTTTTTTCCTCATACATTTTAGCAAAAACAATAGATTTTACCCTAAAAACTAATAAAAAGGCGTTTTTCCTATAAAATCGTAGGAAAAACAGCAAAAAAACAATAGATTTAGGGTAAAAATCTAATAAAAAAATGTAAAAAAACTCATTGTTCATTTAACGGTCCATAGGGCAGTGCAAAGCACTGGCTACACTATACTTGTACCACACACCCCTCCTAACCACCTCTCTTAGAAAGGAGATCCTCATGGGGCTTTCCCTACTTAGTTTCAATCACTTTGGCTGCTATCCTAACGCAGACCCACGCCTGTACGATAGCTGGTTCTGTATGAGCAATAGACGAGTTAAGCTCCCTCACTTTACTCTTGAGCTACAGAGCGAGCTTAAACGAGCTGGAGACAGTGCTATCCCAGTCAATGCTAGAGACTTCTACCGAGACATCTTTCAAGACGACTTACAAGAGAAGAGGAAGTCTATTCACGAAGCCTACGAGAAAGGCAAGTATAGCGGTATCTTCATTGAGATTGAGAAGTTAACTGATAAGGCTGGCAAGCCCCTGCTTCACAAAGAGGGAAAACGTAAAGGTGAACAAGTTATCAAGTCACGAAACCATTTATTCTTCAAAGGCAATAAAGAGCTTTTGGAGAAGATTGACCGTACTGATAATTTCATCATCACGAACGGTATTTCCTACGTTGGTAAACGTCGCCTACAGAAGAACGTAGCAAAACTATACGCAATGGCTATCGAGGTAGATGACATCAAAGGACTGGACGGTATTCGGCAACTGATCCATACTTGGCATCGACCAATTACCGAATATGCTGGAAAAAACTTTTATCCTATGACCCCAAAGCCTACCTATATCGCTTGTAGCGGGCGTGGATTACACTTGTATTTTGTGTTTGAAGAACCGATTGTTTTGTATCCAAACATTTTCGAAGAATTATCACGAGTTCGGAAACGCTGGGTTGAACTGTTTTGGAATGAGCGCGTTACACGAAAGAGCGACAAAAACAGTATTCAATACGAAACCCTGACCCAAGGCTTTCGCGCGGTTGGCAGTAAAACACGGTTAGATGATACCTATGTTTTAGCTTTCAAGACAGGCGAGAAGCACACGCTGGAAAGCCTTAACGAAATTCTTTCTGATGATGATAAAATCAGGCTTGGTTATAAGTCTAAAATGAGCCTAAAAGAAGCTCAACGATTGTACCCTGACTGGTATCAACGCCGAATTGTTGAGGGTCAAAAGAAATCGAGTGAAGATTTTATCTATCACAGACACAGAGGAATTTATGACAACTGGAAAGAAAAAATCATCAGTGGCGCAGTAGTCGGAAAACGTTACTACTGTCTTGAAAATCTATGTTCTCTAGCGGTTCAATGCTGTATCAGTCCTGAAGAATTGGCAGAGGACTGCGAAATGATTAGGGAACATTTTGAGACCCTTACAAATGACGATAAGAACCATTTCACAATGTCTGACGTTGTTTCGGCCATGGCTACGTATCATAACGCGGATACAAACGCATTTACACGCAAAATCGAATACATCAGCGAGCGCACTGGAATACCGCTCCAACGTGCAAAGAGAAACGGTAATACGAGAGCGGAACACGTTGAAATCATGAATTTCACAAGGCAATTAAAAGGACGTAGAGATAGCAAATACTTAGGCGGACGACCTGGTAAGAAAGCTATCGTTACAGAATGGCGCAAAAATAACCCTTGGGGCAAGAAAATTGATTGTGAACGTGAAACAGGTTTATCACGTCCTACGGTTTTGAAATACTGGAATGTTGAAACAGACGAATAAAAACTACTCAAATCAATTTTAAGCTCTCAAACGCTTATCAGACCCTTGTGGCTCTAGTGGTTTCAGCTTTTTAAGAACAAACAAAAAAGGATCTGCGATATGCAGACCCTTTTTGTTTTTTTCTTTTTTTAGTTTTGGTATAAATACGATTGCGCAATTACTGAAATTCTATTGTGTCCCAAAGCTCGTGAGACTTGGAGCATGGCTTGTTTATCGTAAACTTCACCAGCTCGTTCTTTTCTCATAATGTATTTGTCTTCTGTTGGAATATCAGCAATATCCCTCTTTAATTGATTATAGAGCCGATTAGCGTATGTCGCTCTATAATAATGATTATCGTAATTGGACGATAGCTTATAAAATAGTCGTCCTTCCTTGGATTGTATCCATTTTACGATTTCTTTTGTTTCCGCTTCTGTTTTTCCTACGATTTTGGCAACTCTAGACTTACCACCTTTCGTTCCCTTGTCTACGTTTAAATAAGCCTGCCCATTCTCAAAAAATAGGTCTTCGGCTCTAATCATTGTCATTTCTTTCCGTCTAAGACCTGTCGCACTTGTGAATCGTGCCAGTTCTTCCTCTTTTTTATCTGAAATATGTTTGTCTCGCTCTGCAACCCCTCGTGAGCGCTTGATGTCAGCCCTCAACCTTGGAGGTGTTGCAATGAATTGTGTAGCTTCTACGCCCATGATTTTTGCTATGGCAGCCTTTGCGGTTGATATTGAGTAAGCAGACCGCTCTAGCTCAATTAAATGCCTTAAATACTCATCTACGAACCCCCTCGCGTCTTCTAATGTGAACGCTTCGGGGTGGGCTTTTTCTAACCAGTCCGCAAAGTGTCGGAACTGTTGTTTATACGTTTCAAACGTTGCTTTTGAATAGATTTTGTTTTTTGTATCGGCTTCCGCCTTATCTTTCGACCGCTTCGACCCCATGCCAGCCTTTAACATGGCTTGCAGGCGTAGTCTAGCGGTTTTACGATAACCCTCTTTCTGTTGTAGAGCCTTTTCTTTTCTCTTTTGGCGTTTTTTATTCCAGCGCCCTGGAGATTGGTGAACCGTCATATTGACCCCTTTCTAGTTGAAAAGATTGTTTTTCATTCGTTCAGACGTGTCCGTTCAAACTTCGGAGTAAATCACTCTCCTGTGCCGAGGGTTAAAACCTCATTGTACGACTAACGTACAATTATTTAACGTAAAATAACGTTAATACAACCTTTTAAAGTCTCTGCGTGACTCCACTTTTATAGGTGGGCAATCTTTTTAGGTCTCTGCGTGACCCCAATTTATTTAAGAGTTAGGCTCTCTTACAACTGACTTCTTGAAAAACTCGGTATTTGACTGCTCTTTTTCCTTTTCTTCTGTTTTTTACTTTCTAACTACACTACTTTAAATAATTTTTAACGCTTCTTTTTTCTTCCTATGTTTCCTTTTTTCCTATTCCTTTCTTTTGTTTTTTCTTTTCGGTAATTGCGTTTTATTTTTCCTCATTCATTGAACCGCTGATTTTGCTTTCTAAATCATCAGGTCAATCTCACTACTCTAGCTTTTCAATGTCCCATGCTTATAGTATGCCATTTTTTTATAAAAATAAAAATCAAACTGAAACACAAAAAAATTTTAGATAAAAACAAAACTGGGGAGATAAATGTTTATACGTTCATTTTTCTGCGAAAAAATATCCGTATAAACATTTATCCGCTCAACAAAAATCCTCTGGCCGGATTTCTGTTTTCACTCCCGTTCGTGCGAATCGCGCACGAATTTGTCTGCGAACCGCGCAGACAAAAATGCTCACTTCGTTCGCGTAAGCAACGCACAATAAAAAGCGTTATTTATGATAATAAAATATTTTAAATAATATTAAAAAAAGCGATTGACAATAATAAAAAATAGGAATATAATTATATTAAAGATAGATATCGTGAATAAAAAAGAGAAAAGAAAGGAGAAAAATGAAGCTAACAAAAAGCCAAAAAGAAGCCATGGACCTCTTGCTCAAGGGTCGGAATGTTTTCCTGACAGGGGAAGCTGGCACGGGAAAAAGTTTCTTGCTGAACCAATTTGTAACGAAAGTCAGACACAAAAATGTACTGCTTACAGCTCCGACTGGTATTGCAGCTCTTAATATAAACGGGGCTACTTTGCACCGAACGTTTCATCTTGCGACTGACATTGTTGGACTTGCACAAGAACCGTCAGAGACCTCTATTTCAGATGTCGTTAAAAAAGCGGATATTTTAATCGTTGATGAAATTTCAATGTGCCGTTTAGACGTATTTGAAAAAGTCTTAAAAAGTATTTTAAAAACCGACAAGAAAATTCAAATTGTGCTGGTCGGGGACTTTCTACAATTACCTCCCGTCCTCGTAGAAAAGGAAAAGGAGGCTTATGAGAGTTACCACGGAAAGAAAATCTTTGCTTTTGAAAGTGACTTATGGAAAGAGTTTAATTTTGTAACGAAACAACTGACAGAAGTTGTCCGACAGAAAGATCTTGATTTCATTGCGAACCTCAACAAATGCCGATACGGGGACAAGTCATGTCTTGAATATTTCAATAATCTCGACAATGAAGTAGAAAACGTTATTCAGATTTGCGGACGAAATAAAGACGTGAAAATGATCAATAATTCAGCTTTGAAGAAGCTCAAAGGCAAGAAAATGACCTATGAAGCAAGGACAAGGATTATTGATTCAGATTACAAAATCAATGATTCGGACAAAGTTGTAGACGATTCAATCACGTTAAAAGCTGGGGCAAAGGTTATGCTTGCAGTCAATTTGACGAAAGACGGGGTCTATAACGGCCAATTAGGTATCATTAAGGAGCTAAATGAAACATCAGTCCTTGTAGACTTTGACGGCAAAGAGGTTGAAATATCAGCCTATACTTGGGTTATCAATGCTTACGAACTCTTTGACAACAAGCCAAGACTTGTCGAAATTGCACGTTACACGCAGATACCGCTTAAACTAGCCTTTGCGATAACCGTTCATAAATCGCAGGGCCAAACGTTTGAAAAAGCGATTGTACACCCCGATTTGTGGCAAGCTGGGCAACTTTACGTGGCTTTGTCGCGTGTCGCAAAATCAGATGGACTGTTTCTGTACAGCAAGATCAAAGATGAGTTTTTGATCGCGGATCAGCGCGTTCTTGATTTCTACAATCGAAAAAATGATTTTGTAACGAAACCTAAGCCAGCTACCAAGAAAACCAAAACCACAGGTAGAAAGCGTAAGTACAACGGTTTAGAAACAAAAGTCATGCGTTTGCCGGCAAATTTTGAGGGGTTATTTAATGCGTTATCAGATAAATTATCTGATAAAAAACACACAAAAAAAGAAATTGAAGAGATTACAAAATCTCTTGTATCGTCTATAAAATAAAGAAAAAGAGGAATTTAAAATGAAATATGAATATGTAGCAGATTTTGATACCGAAAATGTTGAAGATGAACAAACAATGGCAGAGCGTTTCTACTTTTCTGATAACGCGAACAAGTTCTCATACAACCAAGCAGTTTTTGCCATGGGCAACCATTTGAGAAATATTGCTACCCATAGACTAAACGTTGTTGGTAGATTTGGAGATAAGAAATTCAATCTATACCACGGAGCAAATTGTTTTTATGATTGGTTCTTAAGAGAAGATGCAGACTCGCTCAGATTGTTCGATTTGGTTAATTTTCATGATGAAGAAAACGACAGAGTTTATCAGCTGGACCGAATCAAAGAAAACGGGGAATATCTTTATTATGTGAACATTAGATAAACTTATTTTGTAACGAAATATGGTAATATTGTTATCAAGAAAATCAGCAAGAACAAGGAGACAGTAAGTGGAAGAAGTAAAAGAAGCAGCCACACAACCTGAGAAGAAAGAACGTCGAGGGCGCAAACGCAAGGAAAAGACTGATCTTTCAGCGTCATTTGAATTAGTGAGCAAAAAGCACGCAGTGCAAGAATCGCTAGTAACTAAGATCACGTTCAAGAGTGAAGATGAAAAGTTATTGAAAGAGCTTGTGACACGTCAATTTCTATCATCTCAAAACGTCGTTGAACCAGCGTCAGCCGTGGTTTTGAATTACATTCACGACAACGCTTTAACCGTTGGAGGAATTGAGTTGTATTTACAATCAACCGCACACGTCGCAGAGAATATCGGTTTGGCTTATTCAACCACTCAAAAGGCAATCAAGCACTTGGTGGATAACAAAGTTCTTTTGCCGTCAGAGCGCGCTTCCCAAGGCTGGGAGCTTTCAAAAGACGCGACAGCATTCTTTGAAACGATCCGTAAGAGTATGCAGATTGTGCTTACATTCGAACACTTGAAAGAAGTACAAACTGAAGCGATAAATGAAGACGGTTCAATCAACGAAAATTTCGCAGATTAAAACAGATAAAAAGACGAGATCAACTCGTCTTTTTTTATTTCTTTCCGAAAAATCGTTCTTTTTC
>CAUVGI010000048.1:0-10457 GCA_963551375.1 uncultured Streptococcus sp.
AGCGTACTCCGCCTTCTTCAACGACTTCAACATTCCCTTTCACACGGCTTACTGAGTCCCACTCTTTTTTCACTTCGGCTGTTGCTTCACGAGTTTCACCAGTCGCTTCACGAGTTTCACCTGTTGCTGCTTCTGCTGGTTTTTCCTCAGCTGGTTTAGCTTCAGCAGGTTTAGCTTCAGCAGGTTTAGCTTCAGCTGGTTTAGCTTCAGCTGGTTTAGCCTCTTCTTTTTCGGTTGCTGCTTCAGTAGCTTTTTCTTCTACTTTATCAGTTGCCTCCGTGTTTGCAGCTTCACTAGAAACTGCTTCTTTTTCTTCTTTTGGCGCTACTTCAGTTGCGTCAGCACCAGATTCTACTGCTGGTTTCTCTTCAGCAGTGGCTGCCTCACTAGCCGGCGTGTTTTCTACGGCCGTCGCTACTACCTCTGTTGCAGCAGCTTCAGTTGCAGAAACTGGTTGAAGTGTGCCAAAAAAGAAAGCCCCGATGATAACTGAACATGTACCAACAGTGAGCTTTCTAATAGAGAAGCGCTGTCTCTTCTCCATATTTTGACGATTATACATAATACCCCTCCTTAATATTATAAAAACGTTTCCATAATTAATTTTAGCACTTCACAGATAAGTCGACTTAGACTTTTTTGCTCTTTACTAGTACTATTTTGCTATCTTTAAAGCGCTTTCATAATTTCTTCAAGGAATTAACAAAATTAAATCAAAAAGGCTCCTAGCAACCATTGCTAGGAGTCCTCTTTTCGTTATTTTTGTCCCATATCTTTCACTTTCATAATACGAGTGATACTTGCTCTCTCGTTTTCTTCCAGCTTCATTTCGATAAAGTAAATCGTTTCTTCTAATTGTGGAATCAATCGATATTCAAGGGCGTTTACACGACGTCTTGTTTTCTCGATTTCATCTGCTAGCAGTTGACAAGTTTTTTCAATCTCCGTCAATTCTAGCAATTCATTTAATACATTTGAGATTTGTTCTACAGAATCATCAATCTCACTGTTGGAGTTTAAGTAACCATATTTAAAGTCACTTTCCTCTGTTTCATCCTTCACAGTGAAATGCATTTCTGGAACGTAAACACTCATAATGTTCTTTTCTTGAAGATCCAAGGATACGCTTTGTGGTGGAATCGCCACAAGCTCTTCGATAAACGCTTCTTCCAACGTTGCTTTAGCCAGAACGAAGCTCTTCATCCCTGCCACAAGACGACCTTCAACCGCCTCACGCAACGCATTGTTTTTACGAATTAATTCGATGAACTGACGCATTAACTCATCTTGTTTATCCTTTAGGAGTTTATGCCCCCTTTTTGACACGACAAGACGATGCTTTAATTTCGTCAACTCCATACGGGTTGGTTTGACATTCAATCGTGTCAAATGAATCACTCCCCTTCCGGAAGGTATTCATCTAATAACTCATCCTTAATACGTTTCAATTCCGTACGTGGAAGGATTGATAAGAGTTCCCATCCAAGGTCTAATGTTTCTTGGATAGAACGGTTCGTATAGAAACCTTGTCCAACATACTCACGTTCAAAACGTTCTGTGAACTCTACATATTTCTTATCTGTTTTCGATAATGCAGATTCCCCTAATACAACCGCAAGTTCTTTAGCTTGTTTACCAGTAGCATAAGCCGCGAATAATTGGTTCATCGTTGGTGCATGGTCCTTACGAGTCTTTCCTTCACCTGACCCTTTATCTTTTAGACGAGATAATGAAGGCAATACGTTAATTGGAGGTTGAATCCCTTGTTTATCAAGAGCACGGTCCAAAATAATTTGTCCTTCTGTAATATATCCTGTTAAGTCAGGGATTGGGTGAGTAATATCATCTTCAGGCATTGAAAGGATTGGAATTTGAGTTACAGATCCTGGTTTGCCTACGATACGTCCTGCACGTTCGTAAATTGTTGAAAGGTTTGTATATAAGTAACCTGGATATCCACGACGTCCTGGAACTTCACGACGAGCCGCTGAAATTTCACGAAGCGCTTCACAGTAGTTTGTCATGTCTGTCATGATAACAAGTACGTGCATTCCTTTTTCAAATGCTAAATACTCAGCTGTTGTCAATGCGATTTTTGGAGTCGCAATACGTTCAATCGCTGGGTCGCTCGCTAAGTTTAGGAACATCACTGAACGGTCAATCGCCCCTGTCTTACGGAAGTCTTCCATGAAGTATTCCGCTTCGTCGAAGGTAATCCCCATTGCAGCAAATACTACCGCGAATTTTTCATCGCTATTTAATACAGTCGCTTGACGCGCGATTTGGGCCGCTAACTCTTTGTGAGGAAGCCCTGAACCAGAGAATACTGGTAATTTTTGTCCACGAACAAGAGTGTTCAAGTGGTCAATCGCAGAAATCCCTGTTTGGATAAATTCATCCGGATAGTCACGAGAAACTGGGTTAATCGCTTGTCCGTTTACGTCTAAAGTCGCTTCTGGAAGGATTTCTGGGCCATCATCCATGACGTTCCCCATCCCATCGAAAATACGACCAATCATGTCTTCAGATACGTTTAATGATAATGGTTTACCACGGAAACGTACTTTTGTATCACGAATGTTGATTCCGCTTGGTCCTTCGAAAATCTGAACCATTGCTTTATCTTCGTTAACTTCAAGTACTTGTCCATGACGTAATTCACCATTTTGTAATTGGATTTCAACCAACTCATCATATTTAACGCCTTCGACTTGTTCAACCATCATTAAAGGGCCAACAACTTCACTAATCGTACGATACTCTTTAAGCATGTGTCATCCCTCCATGTTGAATTGTTTTTTCGATATCTGTTTTAATTTGCTCTCTGATTTCATCGAAACGAGCAATTTCAGATTCTGGAATATATTTTGAACGTGCGATACGGTCACGCACATCTTCTGTTCCGTCGATGATTTCAGCATAGTATGAACCAAGTTTCATCGCACGACGCGCTTCTTTTTCAAATGTCAAGATGAGTTCTAACATGCGATATTGTTTCTCACGAGATGAGAATGTATCGACATCGTCAAACGCATTTTGTTGTAAGAAGTCTTCACGAAGCATTTTGGCTGTCATCATCGTTAGGCGGTCACGTTCAGATAATGATTCAAGACCAACTAAACGAACGATTTCTTCTAAGCTTGCTTCTTCTTGTAATGTATTCATTGCATGTTGAACGAATTCAGACCAGTTTGCATGCACGTTTTCATCCATGTATTTACCAACTTCTGGATCATACAATGAGTAAGATGTTAACCAGTTCATAGATGGGAAGTGACGTTTTTGCGCCAATGTTGCATCTAATCCCCAGAATACTTTCGCTACACGTAATGTATTTTGTGTAACTGGTTCTGATGTATCTCCCCCTGGAGGTGATACGGCACCGATTGCTGTAATTGTACCTTCACGGCCATCGCTACCTAATGTTTCAACACGTCCTGCACGTTCGTAGTATTCTGCGATACGGCTTCCTAAGTATGCTGGGTAACCCTCGTCCCCTGGCATTTCTTCTAGACGTCCAGACATTTCACGAAGCGCTTCTGCCCAACGTGATGTTGAGTCCGCCATGATGGCTACGTTATATCCCATATCACGGAAGTATTCCGCAATTGTGATACCTGTGTAAATAGACGCTTCACGAGCCGCAACCGGCATGTTAGAAGTGTTGGCGATTAAGATGGTACGTTCCATGATGGATTCACCTGTTGTTGGGTCAATCAATTCTGGGAACTCGTTCAATACGTCTGTCATTTCGTTTCCACGTTCCCCACAACCTACGTATACTACGATGTCCACATCCGCCCATTTTGCAATTTGGTGTTGCACCACTGTTTTACCAGCTCCGAATGGTCCTGGTACAGCTGCTGCTCCCCCTTTTGTTACTGGGAAGAAAGTATCGATAACACGTTGTCCTGTTAACATTGGAACTTCAGTGTTTTTCTTCACTTTATATGGACGACCACGACGTACTGGCCAACGTTGGATTAAGTTGAAATCACGTACGCCTGATTCTGTTTCAATTTGGTACACTGTATCTTCGATTTTGAAGTTTCCAGCTTCCACTTTTACTAATTTACCTTTCACACCGTAAGGCACCATGATTTTATGTTGTACAACTTTAGTTTCTTGTACATAACCGATAATGTCTCCGGCTTCTACTTCTTGACCCACAGTAGCAGTAGGAACGAATTCCCACTCTTTTTCACGGTCAAGAGGATCCACGTTTGTTCCGCGGACTAAGAAGTCACTTTGTGATACTTCTTTAAATTTATTGAGGGGACGTTGAATCCCATCAAACATTTGAGATACAATCCCTGGCGCCAATTCAACAGATAATGCTTCCCCTGTTGTTTCGACGGGTTCTCCTGGTCCAATTCCTGAAGTTTCTTCATATACTTGAATGGATGCGATATCTTTACGCATTTCGATGATTTCACCGATCAGGCCCAGATGACCTACACGACAAATATCTTGAATATTCGCATCTTCCATTCCTTCAGCAGTCACAAGAGGACCTGATACTTTTACGATTCTTCCGATCTTCACTGAGGTACCTCCCTTAGTTTCGTGTACTGGTTGGTTATAAGATATTTTGTCCAACCGCTTTTTCTACATTTTCTTGAATTCTTGATTTTCCAATTCCTAAAGACCCTTTATGGTTCGGAATGAGGATGATGGCTGGTGAAATTTCCGCATCATAACGACGAATCGTTTCCGGAATTTGACTAGCAATAGCTTCCGTTACATAAATGATGCCGACTTCATCTTCAGCAAGTTCATCAATCATCTTGCGTGCCGTTTGCGCTTCGTGGCAAGGGAACACGTTAAATCCTAAAATTTTAAAAGGAAGGATGGAATCTTTGTCGCCAACTACGGCAATTTTATGAGACATAAACTGGTCGCATCCTTTCTCTTAATTGTTCTTCTGTAAACTCATTGTCCACACCGACCAGTAATAGACGGAGGTTTTTAACTTCCATCTCAAGCGCATGAATATACGCTAGACTTGGCAATGGTCCAAATGGTTCAAAAGTCGCTTCTTCTAGAATCTGATGAATCAATTCTTCTTTTAATAATTCCAATGCAAAGACTGGATGTTCTTCCTGTTCTAAAATCGCAACAAACTTGTCATAGTATGGAACATGACGATAAAGGTCAACAAGAGCCTCTGTGCCCTTTTCAAGCACTTCGTCGATTAATAAAGTCTTATCTACAGTACCTTCGCTAGACAACACACCAATTAAGAATGAGCGTGATTGTTTTTGCTTAGTGGCACGAATTAAAGTCGTGATATTTTCCATATCAATCATAATGTTCACGATTTGATGGATGACCTCTTGATTCATTGTACGGTCGATGAGTCGAAGATGTTTGAAATAGTAGCGATCCATAAATACATCGGCTGCTTCTAGGCGACCAAAGTTTTCAAAATCGGCATACGCTTCACGAACCCCTTCAATCATGATATCTGGTACATCAAGTGAATCTTGAGTTTCGACTAATTGATTTAATGTATCGAAAGAATAACGTCCTAACGGTATACATAAATGTTTTAAGTCTTTTCCAGAGAACTTCGATTTTAGAAGAACTTTTAAATTATGGTAAGTGTAACGAATCGAGAATACATCAAGGAGTGATGCATCCGGAATGAGTTCTAATACCTCATCATAGTTGCGCTTCAAATGGGCATCTAGGACTGGGTCGAACTGTCTTGATTCGAGAACTTCTTGTACATCTACCTCATAACTTGTCTTTTGCAAGGCTTCTAATGCTTGTTGTAAGGATTTAGATACGAGAATCCCATTCAATTGTTCCTTGGACAGTAATTGCTGTTCAAGAATACGAACGGTCGTATTCACTCCTGAATAGGCTAAATCATTCATTCCATCCCTCCTTACCCAATGAATGCTTTTCTAGCTAAGATAGGTGAATATTCTTCTTTTAAATCTTCAATTAATGCTTCGAATAAATAGTTATATTCGATACCTTCTTGTTTCAACACAAATCCTGCTTTCTTTGGAAGTGTTGCTTCGTCGATGTGGACAAAGGCAAATTGCGAAGTTAATGCATGTTTGTCTTCATCGCTCAAACGAGAAACAGTTTCCTCTCCAAAAGTAAGTGTTGTTTGTTGTTGTTTTGGTAATTTGCGAATAGCTGACTCGATAAAGAGACGTAATGTTTCCCCGCTCCAGGTAGACATTACTTGTAGAACGTCCTCAAATACACTTTCAAGAAGTTCACGTTTGACGCGCAAGACTTCTTTTTTACTTGCGTTCAAAATAGTCTGTTGCTCTTTTTCGTATTGTGATTTTGCTTCTTGTTTTAATGCAGTTTTCTTCGCCATTTCTTGTTGCGAATATTGTGCATTCATTTGATTGATGCGTTCTTCTTGTTCTTTAGTAGCAACCTCAATTCGCTGCTTTGATTCTTTTTCTAAATCCGCTAGAATAAGTTGTTTTAGTTGCTCTAAATCTTTCAAGAATACCCCTCCTCTTAACCTTTGTTAATGATAATTAAGATAGAAGCAAGTAATCCTAAGATTGCGTAAGTTTCAACCATTGCGGCAAAGATAATCCCTTTAGTAGATTCTTCAGGTTTTTTCGCTAAGATTTGTACACCTGCTGCTGCTACTTTACCTTGGGCAATCCCTGAGAATAAACCAGTGAATGCGATTGGTAAAGCTGCCATGAATAAGTATAAACCAGCTGCTAAAGTCATTGAAGCTGACATGTTAATCATGATGAAGAAGGCAACGATGAATCCGTAGATCCCTTGTGTACCAGGTAATAGTTGTAAGATTAATGCTTGAACGAATTTTTCAGGTTGTTCTTTAATTAAGGCAGCAGCTGCTTCGCCGGCAATCCCTACCCCTTTTGATGATCCAATCCCTGAGAAGATAATGGCAATTGCCATCCCTAGAGCAGCAAAGATTTGCCCTCCACCATTTTCAGCGAAAAATGTTAACCAGTTTGTCATAATTATATTTCCTCCATTTATTCTGATTTCTGTTGTTTAATATCAACGTATTTTTCATATGTTTTGAACGGTTTTAATGCGCGTCCGCCGCCGTCGTAAAATTTACCAAAGAATTCAACGAACTGTAGACGTAAGCCGTGAACGTAAGCTCCAAGGAATGAAAGGAAAATATTCAACCCTTGTAAGGCTACGATTAAGAAGATACCTGCTGTGAAACGTGCAATTGGTGGAAGGAATCCTACCAACATATTGAACGCACTTGCGATACTTCCTCCTGATACAGCTAGCGCCATTAAACGTGTGTAACTCACGACGTCTGCTACGTATCCACTAATTCCGTACAAGTTATATAGACCGCTCGCTAAACCGCCCCACTTGTTTTCGCTCGATAGGACAGTTACGACTACAATCGCAACGGCTGCAATAATCGCAATCGATGAACCGATTGTCGCAATCCAAGAAATATTGAGTACCATTGAGCCTAAGACATAAAGAATGATTCCCGTAATAATCGCTAACCATCCTAGATGACTCGTATAGGCATCAACATAAGCTTTTTTCTTTAGATTTGAGTAAGCCCCAAGTGATAAGCCGACCATAATTTGAATAACCCCGAAGATAATCGATAAGATCATAATCGTAATGAGGTCTTTTGAAAGTGATAGTGGCTGGAATGGTAAATCCGCACCGAATGCTGATCCAAAAATAATCCCCCAGATCATTACTGGGTAGCTTAGTAAGTGGAAGAACTTCAAGTTGCGGTTCATTCCTTTATCAAAATGGAAGAACTTCAACATGATGAATGTTCCCAACCAGAGAAGCGCTCCGTAGCCTAAGTCCGCTGCCATCATCCCGAAGAAGACGAGATAGAATGGTGCTGTATAAGGCGTTGGGTCTAATTCTCCGTATTTTGGTAATCCATACATTTCTGTTAGATTTTCAAATGGTTGTAAGAAGGCATTGTTTTCTAAAACCGTTGGCACTTCTTCGTATTCTTCTTCAGCAATATCTAGTGGTAAGAAGACATATTCGCCTTCTCCTAACTTTTCTTTGAGTTGAACTTCAACGTCATCGACTGCTTTTGTAGTTAACCACCCTTGAAGCACGAATACATGTTGACCATTCACCAATCCATTTTTGGCTTGTTCTTTTTGTAATTCGTTATAAGTAACTTCCGCAGAAAGCTGTAACTTGCGAAGAAGGTCTTTTTCTTCTTGTAAGTCCTCTAACACTTTCTTCTTAGCATCCACAACTGCTTGTTGCGCTTTAAGATTTTTCTCCAACTCAACAGAAGGAGCTTCTTCAAACGCATACCATACAATACTGAAGTGTGCTTTCGCTAACTCTTCTTTGGCAGCTTGTTGTGCTTTTCGTGGATATGTCACCAATAACCCGATTTCTTCACGTGTGTGATACACTTCGTGAACAGAAATCAATTCGCTCTCTTTCAAACCATCCAAGTACGCATTATCCGTTGCTTGAGGAATCGTCCCCATTTTCGTTTTCGTATATGGATGTTTAAAGATATCTTTCGGATAGAAATCAAGGGCGCTCCACTTACGAAGCAAAGCCTCTTTCTCACGAAGTTCTTTTAATTCGTCATCCTTTTTACGAAGCGTGTTACGAATACTTTCAACATGTTCCACTAATGCATCAGTGTCCCAGTTTTGTACTTCTTTTTGTAATTCAGAAAGTGTAAATTGCTCTTTTGGCGTTTTTAACTTTTGAATTAATGACGGTTGCTTTTGATTTTTTTCGACAAAAGTAATAGCCGCATGAATCCCTTCGAATTTCTGTTGAAGAGCGTTCATCCCCTCTGCATCAGCTTCTTTTAAAGCGATGGAATTTTCGGTAAATAGTTCTTTCGCCTGTTCTAGCGAGGTTACTTCTAAAGATTGTAATTCTTGAATAGCATCCAATAGGTCATTTTGTTTGTCCGTTGGGGCAATCAACATCACCTTATTCATTTTAGCTATTGCCATATCTCTTCAACACCTCCTTCACAGTATCCTGAACTAAATCCTGTTTCAGATGATTGAAACGTTCTTTCAGCGCAGCAATTTCCGCTAATTCGTCTTCTTTCACTTTCGCTTCGAACTCTGCTTTCTTTTGTTGATTTTTTTCTTTCAACTCAGCTTTGTAGACTTCTAACGAATGTTCCATATTCGATTTAGCTTCGTTCACTCGTTGATCTGTCGCAGCATTCGTTTGGGATAATTGTTCCTCGAACTTTTCCTTCAACGTTTTTGCTTCAGACTCAATGGCCAAAACAGAATTTAGAATCTCTTGACTCATGTGACACCTCCAATCCATTCGCTTTCACGAATAGTAAAATGCTTTTCTTTACTATTATAAACTTTATTTTGCTTTCATTCAAACGTTAATTCCCCATATTATCGGCCAAACTCAAACTTTATAAATAGGAAGAAACACATCTTTTTTTGAAAAACTTTTTCTTTTCTATTGCATTTTAGAACATTTGTTCGTATAATAAATATGCAAACAAACGTTCGGAGGTATCGAAAATGGAACAACGCAAATCAACATTTACATCATTTATCAAACCATTCATTAATAAACTACAAGTCTCTCAAGAAGAATATGAAGAAAGAGATGTGTTCTTTAAACCAACTGTAATGCCACTTATCGACGTGGTTGAACAAATTCACCACAGCTTCTACTTCAAGAAACCAATCGTACTCCACTTCGAGAAATACGATAACGCTGGAAATTTAGTGACATTCACAAAGAGCGGTACAATCAAGAGCCCTATCCAAATGAATAATCACTTTGTGTTCCTAGAACAAGGATCAAACATCACTCACATCTTGAATGTGGAACAAATCGTCGCTTGCATGGAGTTAGATTAATCCGCCATTACCATATTTGGTAATTACCAAATATGGTAATGTTTATTTTTAAAATTGAATCTAGCCAAGGCTAAAAAGTCCAAATATGGACATGTCCATATTTGGACTTTTTCGATTAAGACAATAAAAAAATGCACTCACAAATGCTATTGTGAGTGCATTTTTTGTAGTGGTTTTTTTATTTTAGTTGAGCTCGAAAAGGCATAGGCTCAAGCCTTTTCTCACATCCTATACAGTTGAACTCGGGCTCACAGGACTGACGTCCACTTCCTGATATGTCCGCACGACTTGTTCCAAGTCCCTTGCGTCATATCAGTCCAGTGATTCAGTCCTGATCGTTCGCCCTCGTATCCTATAATATCGGAGCGAACAACCTAGAGAACTTTTGTTTAAATCTCTTCCAGCGGTCTTGTTTTTCGAAGTATTTTTCATTAGCAATGGTACAGTTTTTCAGGTCATTTACGAATTCCTCTTCGACTTTTTTAGCGAACTGTTCGTTATAAATAAAGGCGTTCACTTCGAAGTTTAAGCGGAAACTTCTCATATCGAAATTCGAAGTCCCAACGGTTGCCATTTCACCATCGACGACCATTGTCTTGGCATGAAGGAATC
>CAUVGI010000049.1:0-10406 GCA_963551375.1 uncultured Streptococcus sp.
TTGCTTAATCCCTTCCTAAAATTCTTCATCAACACTATTTGACAAAGAGCCTAAAGTTTCACAGCAACAAAAAACTCCCAAGCACGAATGCCTGGGAGTTCTCAATTGGCTTAAAATTAACGACGTAATCCTAAACGGTTGATTAGTTCACGGTAACGTTGAACATCTTTGTTACGTAAGTATGCTAACAAGTTACGACGGTGACCAACTTTTTTCATTAATCCACGGTTTGAGTGGAAGTCTTTTTTATGAACACGGATGTGATCATTTAAGTGGTTGATTTCGTATGTTAATACAGCGATTTGTACTTCTGGTGAACCAGTATCTCCTTCGTGTAACGCATACTCTTTGATGATTTCGTTTTTCTTTTCTTTAGAAATAGCCATTTCTAAACACCTCTTTCTTTTAATTTATGCCTTGTACTGAGTAAAGCGTTGGTGATTCGCAAAACTCTGTAAAAGGTCTGTGCTTTAAGCACTTAATTAATGTACCTTATTTTGAGTAAAATTGCAAGTGTTCTTACTGTACTTGTTTATTCTCTACACGGTCAAAGTAAACGTAATTTGATTTTAATGGTTGATCCGCCATTAACTCAGTGACCGTTACTAATTCGTAGCCTTCCGCTTGTAAATACTCGATAACAGCTGGAAGAGCTTCAACAGATTCTTCATGAATATCGTGCATTAATAAGATTCCGCCATTATGAGCTGTTTCTTTAATATGCTCGATTGCTTTCGCTGCATCTCTATATTTCCAGTCAAGGGAATCAATTGACCAGTTTACAATCGCGATACCAGCTTGTTCTGATACCATCTTGTTAAACCCACCATATGGCGGACGTAAACTCATTGGTCGCAAACCTCCGCTTGCTTTTGCAATTAAATCAGAAGTCTTATGCACTTCTTGATACACTTCATCAGCTGATTTCTTCGTCAATAACGGATGGCTGTAGCTGTGGTCTCCTAATTCATGACCTTCTGCAACGATTTGTTTAACGATGGATTCATTGCCTTCTACGTGGCTTCCTACGATATAGAACGTTGCGTGCGCGTTATATTTCTTCAAGATTTCTAACACTTTAGGTGTTGTCTCTGCACGAGGTCCATCGTCAAATGATAATGCAATTCTCTTCTTCCCTAGTTTTTCTTTTACAGTCGCTAGGTACGCTTCGTAATTGTCTTTTTCTGTTTCAGGAATCATGTTTTCGTTCATGTATGCAAATAATTCAGTAAATGGAATGGTCCATTCTGCATCTTGATCACTTGCATCTTTATATTTCACACGAACTCCATTTTGGATAATCGAAGCATCTAACTTCTTCCAGTTTCCATCCATAAATTGCGCAGTCACTTTAGCAGTTTGCTCGTCTGATAAACCATTTGCTTTTGCTTCATCTAAAGCCTTCTTCACGAAGAAGTTAGACACTGCGAGTTCATTGTTAAATAATTTAGCAATCTCGAATGGTTGTAATGTATCCGCAAATACTAATTGGTGTGAGAGCTCTTTAAATTCTAACTGTTCAAAACCACTCTCTTTTTGTTGATAAACAGACACATAGTAGTGAATATCGTTTACGTTTGAGATGATTTTTGTTTGGTACGCCTTGAAGAAGATAAGTGTCTTCTTAGTAGCTCCCGCGTACTTTTCAAGAACTTCTTGTTTCAACGCGTCCATTTCAGTCGCAATGGCTTCAATCGGATTACCAGAAGCATCTGTTGGGATTAACTCCTGCACTTCCATATTGCCTTTTGTTTCATCTTTCACGGTTAAATTCTCGTTATATTTCTTCGCATCTTCTTGTTCGACTTGAATAATACGTTTGAATTCTTCTTCATTGAACTGATCTGCCATAATGCGGTGAATTGTTAATAATTCAAAAATCAAAATAAGAAACGTTAAAATCCCAATGACCCAGAAAATCGTTTTATTCATTTTTTTCTTAGGTCTTTTCTTCTTAGGCTTTTTCCCACCAAAGAGTTCTTTTTCTTCCAGTTCCTCAAGAGCTTCCTCTTCGACTACTTCTGTTTCTTCGAAGTCTTCTGGAGCTTGCGTATATTTATTTTCCTTTTTTGAGTGCTCATCTTTGCCACTTTTGGCTCTTCGTTGAATGACCTTCTCCATACTCCTATACCCCTTAATCGAATACTATTTTTGTTTCTTTTGACACTCTGGGCACACTCCGTACACTTCCATACGGTGTCCTCTTACTTTAAATCCTGTCAGCTGTTCTGCAGCTTTTTCAACGTCTTCGAGTACTGGGTAATAAAGGTCCACCACTTTCCCACACACGTCGCATACGGCGTGATAATGTTGTCCTAAATCAAAGTCATAACGACTCGCGCTATCCCCATACGTCAATTCTTTTACGACGCCTTCTTTAATAAATAGATTTAAGTTATTGTAAACAGTTGCCACACTCACTTGTGGATCCTCTTTTGTCAACGCCTTGAAGATTTCTTCGGCCGTTGGATGCGTGTGTACACTTGCTAAAAACTCAAGCATCGCAACACGTTGAGGTGTAATTCTTACCCCTTTTTTGCGAAGTTGACCAACAACTTCCTTCAATTCTTCTTTATGCATACTATTACCTGATTTCTATGTACTAAGTTTTATTTTGTCATTCATTATTTTCTCAAATTTCCGGTTAAATTGCAAGTGTTTGAGTTAATATTTTTGTAACATTGTAACATTTTTGTAACAAAAGAAGACCCGCTCCTATTCGAGACGAGTCTTCTTGCCATTTTTATTTTTTGAGAAGTTTATTATATTGCATTCCTTCACGAAGAGCACTAGTGTCAGTACCCAACGTTTCTGCAATCGTATAGGCAAATTCAAAGGTTGCAGCTGGTCCACATCCCGTAATGAGTTTTCCATCTGTTTCCACGAGCTGTCCTGTATACGTTCCTTGGTTGATGTCTTTTTCTACACCAGGGTAGCAAGTATATTTCTTGCCCTTGAGTAATCCTGCACGGTGCAGTGCAATTGGAGCTGCACAAATCGCTGCGATAATTTTTCCTTTTTTAGAATACTCTTTTAGTTTCTTAATAAGAAATTCATCATCTCGTAAATGAGTGGCTCCTGGAAGACCACCTGGTAGTACGAGCGCATCGATATCCGCCCAGTAGAATGTATCGAGTACATCATCCATTTTTACAGGAATATGATGACTTCCAGTAATCACTTCACTGCCCAGTCCTACTGTGTGCACTGTGTGTCCTGCTCTTCTTAAAATATCAACCGTTGCAAGGCCTTCGATTTCTTCAAATCCTTGCGCGAAAAATACAACGACATTTGCCATTATTTTGGCCTCCTCTTATTTTTTGAATAAGCCCATTACGCCACGTGTAATCACACGACCAACTTCACGACCCACACTTGACATAACGTTCTTAGTGAAGCGGTCCATTGCTGAATCTCCGCGTTTTGTAGCGGCTTGACGTGCTTGACGCTCTAATTCTTTTTGTTCACGTTCGCGTTCTTTTTCTTCTAATTTTGCTTGTCTTTCAGCTTCTTTTTGTGCAAGTGCTTCTTGCTTTTCAGCTTCTTTACGATCTAATTCAGCTTGTTTTTCAGCTTCTTTTTGCGCAAGTTCAGCTTCTTTTTCTTGTTTGAATTGTTCATCTAACGCTGCTAATTGTTCATGAGCAGATTCACGGTCAAACATTTCTGCATATTTATCGTAGAATGCTGATTGATTGATGAGTTGTTGACGAACAAGCGGATCGCCTGCTTCTAATTTACTCTTAGGAGGGTAAATTGATACTACTTCTGCAAAGCTTGGAGAACCATCTTCTTGAAGTGTTGAAACAACTGCATCCCCTACTTTAAGGTTTGTAATTACTGTTACTAAATCTTGTCCATCTTCTTGACGGAACGTTTCTGCTACAGCTTTTACGTTCTTTTGTTCAGCTGGAGTGAACGCACGTAATCCGTGTTGCACGCGGTTCCCTAATTGGCTCGCGATAGCATTTGGAATATCAGTTGGGTTTTGTGTTACGAAGAAAATACTAATTCCTTTAGAACGGATTAAACGAACGATTAATTCGATTTTCTCTTGAACTGCAGCATTGCTTTTGCCGAATAATACGTGAGCTTCATCGAAGAAGAAGACTAATTTTGGTTTATCTAAGTCCCCAACTTCTGGTAAGTTTTCGTATAATTCTGATAAGAACCATAGTAAGAATGTTGCGTATAATTTTGGTGTTTGGAATAATTTTTCAGACGCTAAAATATTGATGACCCCACGGCCATTTTGGTCTTGTTTAAATAAGTCATTGATTTCAAACGCTGGTTCACCGAAGAATTGGTCTCCACCTTGTTGTTCTAATACGAGTAAGCTACGTAAAATAGAACCAATTGATTGTTGTGCGATATTTCCGTATAAGTTACGTAATTCCCCAGCATGTGCGCCAACGTAATTTAACATTGCACGTAAGTCTTTAATGTCGATTAATAATAATCCTTGGTCGTCCGCTACTTTAAACGCAATGTTTAAAATACCTTCTTGAGTTTCGTTTAAACCTAATAATTGAGCTAATAAAATTGGTCCCATTTCTGAGATTGTAGTACGGATATTAATTCCGTTTTCCCCAAAGACATCCCAGAAAGCAACAGGATATGAGCTTGGTTCGAAGTCTTCTACATGAACTTTTGCCAAGCGTTCTGCAATCTTCTCAGTTACTTCGCCTTTTTCAGCAAGGCTTGCTAAATCCCCTTTAATATCTGATAAGAATACAGGAACTCCTGCTTCACTTAATTGCTCCGCTAATACTTTTAACGTTACAGTTTTACCTGTACCTGTAGCCCCTGCAATGACACCGTGACGGTTTAGTTTATTCGCCATAAATTGTGCTGGTTTTGAACCATATCCGAAAGAAATAGTTTGAGTCATAAAACTCCTCCTTTTATTTTTACACTTCTACAATATTACAGAAAGCGCTAAAATGCTACTAAAATGAAAGGAAAAATCTAGATTATTTGACTTGTTTTGATATTCAAAGTATATTTATTTAGAATAGAAATATAATTCAAAGGAGAACCCATGATGAAATGGAAAATTATTGCAGATTCTGGTTGTGATTTACGCGAAATCGAGAATCTTGCTCCAGATACACAGTACATTAACGTACCACTAACAGTTCAAGTTGGTGACAAACACTATACAGATGATGCGTCTTTAGATATCGATGCTATGATGATTGAAATGTATCAAACGAAAGATCAAACAGCTTCAGCCTGCCCTAGCCCAGATGCATTCCTTGAAGCTTATAAAGGTGCAGAAAATGTCATCGCCATTACGATTACAGGTGGTCTATCAGGAAGCCAAAATAGTGCTCAATTAGCAAAAAATATGCTTTTAGAGGAAGCTCCTGAAACAAATATCGAGGTATTCGATAGCCTTTCAGCAAGTAGTGAGATGGTTCTTTTCGTACAAAAAGCCAACGAACTCATCTCTCAAGGCCTCTCTTACGAAGAAGTCGTAGCTGCATTAAAGGATTATTTAGCAAGCACAAAACTATTATTTGTCCTTGCACGTGTCGATAACTTAGTGAAAAATGGTCGCTTAAACAAATTAGTCGGCGCCGTAATCGGAATGCTCAATATCCACTTAGTCGGAAATGCATCTCCAGAAGGAACTTTAAACCTTCTTCACAAAGCAAAAGGTCAAAAGAAAGCTGTTCAAGCACTTTGGGCTGAAATGAAGAAAAATGGTTACAAAGGTGGCCGAGTGGTCATTAGCCACTGCAGTAATCCAGAAATCTGCGGCTTAATTCAATCAGCCATTCATGGTGAATTCCCAGAAGCGGACGTTTCAAGCATTCATACAAGCGGTATCTGCAGCTATTATGCAGAACAAGGCGGAATCCTAATGGGATACGAGGCTTAAACTAAATAAATTCGAAAAGACTCTCTAATCACTCGATTAGAGAGTCTCTTATTTTTATTAAAACAATGCTTTTAATTCTACATCTGGATGTTTATCTTTGAACCAGTTTAAGGCAAATTGGTTTTCGAATAAGAAGACTGGTTGGTCAAAACGGTCGCGACATAATAAGTTTCGACTTGATGACATATTTGGATCCAGTTGTTCTTCGTCAATCCATCTGGCAATCTTGCTTCCAATTGGAGTCAAGATTACTTCGGCATTGTATTCATTTAATAAGCGGTATTGGAACACTTCGAATTGCAGTTGACCAACGGCACCAAGGATATATTCTCCTGTATGGTAAGTCTTGTACAATTGGATAGCTCCTTCTTGTACTAACTGCTCGATTCCTTTATGGAATGATTTTTGCTTCATCACGTTTTTTGCAGAAACTTTATTAAAGAGCTCTGGCGTAAATTGTGGTAGTGGTTCGAACTGCACAGCGTTCTTCCCTGAGTAAATCGTATCTCCGATTTGGAAGTTCCCTGTATCGTAGAGTCCAATGATATCGCCTGCTACGGCTGCTTTAACTGTTTCACGGCTATCGGCCATGAATTGCGTTGTATGTGATAATTTCATTTTCTTTTGCGAACGGTTCACGGTAATATCCATCCCTGGAGTAAATTCTCCTGAACAGATACGTACAAATGCGATACGGTCGCGGTGGGCTGGGTTCATGTTTGCTTGAATTTTGAAAATGAATCCAGTGAATTGTTCTTGTAGTGGGTCTACCAATTCTCCTGATTCAGTTTTCTTGGCAGATGGACTTGGCGCAAAATCAACGAATGCATCTAAGAATGTTTGAACCCCAAATCCTGTTAACGCCGACCCGAAGAATACTGGTGTTAATTTACCAGCCGCAATCTTCTCTTCATCGAATGCATTTCCTGCTTCTAATAAGAGTTGTGCATCTTCGATTGCTTGGCTATAAAGCGTAGATTGTTTGAAAGCATAATCGCCGTCCACTTCGCCATCTTCATTCAATGGTAAGAAGTCATTATCATCATTCTCTTCTGGATGCATCAATTCTACACGTTTGTTGTAAATGTCATATAACCCTAAGAATGTTTTTCCCATCCCCATTGGCCAGTTCATTGGATACGCGTCAATGCCTAATACTTCTTCTAGTTCCGCGATTAATTCTAGCGGTTCACGTCCATCACGGTCTAATTTATTGATGAATGTAAAGATTGGAATTCCACGCATACTACAAACTTCGAATAATTTCTTCGTTTGCGGCTCAATCCCTTTAGCACTGTCGATGACCATCACAGCACTATCCACGGCCATTAATGTACGGTACGTATCTTCTGAGAAGTCCTCGTGCCCTGGTGTGTCCACGATATTAATATGGTTTCCATCGTATTCCACTTGCATTACTGAACTCGTAACAGAAATCCCACGTTGTTTTTCGATTTCCATCCAGTCAGATTTTGCAAACTTCCCTGTTTTCTTCCCTTTTACGGTACCGGCCTGACGAATCGCACCCCCGTATAAGAGTAATTGTTCTGTAATCGTTGTTTTCCCAGCATCCGGGTGGGAAATAATCGCAAAGGTCTTGCGAGATTGTACTTCTTCTTTTAAGTGTGACATGAGTATCTCCTTCGTATTTATTCTCAAGTATTATAGCCGATTTTTACGATTTTTAAAAGTTTAAAAACACCCTCTAGAAGGATTTGAGAAAGTGCGGTATACTTATAGACAGTAAAATGTCTTTCAGGAGGTCGCTCAATGTCGAAAGAATTACCCATTATTTATATTAGTTTAACTGGAAATACACATAACTTTGTCACTCGTTTAAAAGACCATTTACGCTTTTTGGAACCCTCTTTAAACGTGACTCTAACGAATGTGAAAGACCTTGTCAAAGGCCAAGAAGACTACTTCAAAGTAGGAAAACCATTCGTTGCCTTTCTTCCAACATACTTAGAAGGTGGAAATGGCGTGGACAACGGAGACGTCGAAGTCTTAACGAATCCACTCGGTGATTTCTTAGCCTATGAACATAATTACGCGCATTGTTTTGGTGTCATTGGTAGCGGAAATCGTAACTTTAATAAGCAATTCTGCCTCACTGCTCGTCAATATTCTGAACGCTTTGGATTCCCAGTGCTCGATGAATTTGAGCTACGTGGAAGTAATCGCGATGTAGAGCGCATTGCCGCAATGCTTCTTGAAAAAATCTAAACACATAAATAGGCCCGTAGAAAAATTCTGCGAGCCTTTCTTTTTATTTAAAATAGTTTTTGCATTTCTCACTAAAGCCAACTAACGCTTCAATGGTTGCTGGTTCCATCGCGGTATGTCCTGCAGCCTGTGCAAAGATGAGTTCTGCGCCATCGACAGCTTGAGCGAGTTCAAACGCCGCGCTTGGTAAACAATCCACATCATAACGGCCATGTACGATATGCATTGGAATCCCCTTGAACGCATCTGCACGATTCAAGATGTAATTATCGTCTTCCACAAAGCAATGATGGTAGAAGAAATGACATTCCATTCGGGCAATCGTTAGCGCTCCGCGAATCCCCGCTTCATCCCAGACAATCGGATCATACGGAATCAACTTCACGAGCCCATGTTCCCACTCTGCCCACGCACGCGCTACCTCTAAGCAAATCGATTCATCTTCTGACGTTAATCGTTTGTAGTACGCATTGACTAACTCTCCTTGTTCTTCCACTGGAATCGGCGCTTTAAACTTCTCAAAGTTCTCTGGATAAAAATGAGACGCCCCATCTTGGTATAACCAATCGACATCGCTTTGACGACCTAGGAAGATGCCACGAAGCATTAATCCTACGACACGTTCACGGTGTGCAATGGTGTAATGTAAGGCCAGTGTTGTCCCCCAGCTACCACCAAAGACAAGCCATTTTTCAATCCCTAATGCTGTACGGATTTTCTCCATATCGGCCACTAAATCATGCGTCGTGTTTTCTTCTAGTGACGCAAACGGCGTACTTTTTCCACATCCACGTTGGTCGAATTGGATGATGCGATAGAACTCCGGATCAAAAAACTGACGATTCACAGGAGACGATGCCCCTCCTGGTCCCCCATGTAACACAACCACTGGATGACCTAGGGGATTCCCTGACTCTTCTACATAAACGGTATGCAAGGGGCTCACTGGAATCATGTGTTCCTTGTAGATTTCGATTTCTGGATATAATTCTGTTCTCATTTCTTGGCTCCTTTAATCACTTCTTGTACTCTCTTTTGAAACTCAGGTAAGACTTCTTTTTCAAACCATGGATTTTTGGCCATCCATCTACGGTTTAGAGGTGACGGATGTACGAGAGGAAACATCTTTGGTAAGTACTCTTTATACGCCTTCACCGTTTCCGTTAAGTTTTTCTTCTTTGTGTCTTTTAAATAATAATCTTGCGCGTATTTTCCAACTAAAACAATAAGTTTAATTTCCGGCATTAAGGCTAGCGTTTCCTCGTGCCATTTTTCGGCAAAACCTTTGCGAGGTGGAAGGTCTCCAGATTTACCCTTTCCTGGATAATAATAATCCATCGGAACCACTGCAAATAAATCGGATTGATAGAAGAAATCTCGAGTTACGCCCATCCAGCTTCTTAAGTTGTCGCCACTTTGGTCATTCCAAAACAGACGACTCTCTTGCGCTTTAATACCAGGCGCTTGCCCTACAATCAGAATTTTTGCTTTACGTGGTGCAGAAAATAAAGGTGCTATGCCTTCTTTTGTATACTCTGCATTTTGAGGATCGGCCTCAATTTTTTTGATTAATTCCTCTAATTTCGTCATGTTCATTCCACCCTTCTCACTTAGCATACTCCGATAGTGCTTCTTGTGCAAATGCTTCACGACTTCATGCAAAAAAACACCTAACCTCACGTGTGAGATTAGGTGCTTCCACTATTTTATTTTAAGCGCGGTGTTTTCAAAGTACGAGGGAGTGTTTTGCTTGAAAGCACTCGTGGTAATGTATGTGATTTTTCTTTTGATGCTGGACAGTATGAAACCGGTCTTGTAGCACGTGTATCAACATACATTTCTCTTGAAGTATTTGAACGACTTGTAGCCGATTGTAGCGCTTGTTTTGTTGCTTGTTTTTTCGCTTGTGAGCGAAGTTTTGGATCTGAAACTTTATTTCGCGGACGATATACATGCTGCGGTACAGCTTCTGTAGCGACTACTGGAGTGCTTGTGCCTTGTGCTCTAGTTGCAGGAGCATTCGCCCCATTTCTTTGAGCAGAACGCGTATTTCCAGTTCGAGCTCTACGATTATTCTTGCGCGCCTTATTTTGTTTTCCTTTAATTCCGAAGAAAACAGCGATGATAAGGACGATATAAAATATTCCCTTACCGAGTCCTTCACCAATTTTGTCCGTATCTAGTTGATCAAAGAAGTTATCAATCTGATCAAAGATATCTTTGCTTTCAGAGCCTTTTGAGTCACTCGCGTTTGAATTATTGGAATTTGAACTATTGGCGTTTGAACTCTTTT
>CAUVGI010000050.1:0-10228 GCA_963551375.1 uncultured Streptococcus sp.
TTTTTGAAACTGTTTTATAAGCGAACGTTCGCTCAACAGTGATATTAATTTATCACAACCAAAGAAGGTTTGCAACTGAAAAGACGTAGAATTCTAAAAAAAATAATACAGTTCACAGAATCTGCAAACTGTATCTTTTTTAGTTTTTTATTTTAGTAAAGCTTCGAGCTTATTTTGATTGATTTTTGGATAACGGTTCATGATTTGATGAATTGTCTCAAGAATTTTTGTTTGATACCCTACCAAATCATTTTCAATTTGAAGAACGAGCAATGGTTCATGTAAACTCATGCGTAATAATAACCATCCATCTCCGTACTCACCTTTGAAATCTATCCGAACTCCCTCTTCGTTTTCTGGATTTACGACCCAGTCTTGTGGAATCCACTGCGGAAATTCTTTAATAACTTCATTGCCATAAGTTTTGAAATCTTCTGTTTCAATCTTAAAGCGAACTTCAACAACTTCTTTTGGTTGTACTAATTGTTTGATTAAATAATCCAATGTTTCTCCGCGTTCAAGCAATCTTGGAAGAAGCATTAAAATCTTCGCCACTACATACGCGCCATCATCTAGGAAGTAATTTTCCTTAAGGGCTGCATGTCCACTAGTCTCAATCGCTAATTGACAATCCGTACCAGCTTTATTTAACTCGATAGCTTTATTGATAACATTACGGTACCCAGAAATATAACGATATTGATGGCCGCCTAGTTCTGTAATAAATCTCTTCAAGTGTTCAGTTGTAGGCGAGTTCGTCACAATTGTAGTTCTAGGGTGTTCACTAATGGCAATTACACTAAGCACTGCAATCAGATTATTTCTATTAAGCAACTCTCCATCTCCTGTAACGACTGCAGCTCTATCCACATCGGTGTCAAAAATCACACCATAATCCGCACCGACCGCAAGCACCTGATTCTTAATACTTTCCATCGCTTCTTTATTATCTGGATTCGGAATATGATTTGGGAATGTGCCATCTGGTTCTAAGAACTGAGAACCTTCCGTGTTAGCTCCTAATACTTCAAGTACCTTTTCCGCATAGAATCCACCTGCACCGTTTCCAGCGTCTACAATAATATGAAGACCTTCGAGCGGTTTTTCTTTCTCGCTCCCGCTACCTTTACGAATCAACTCGACTAAGTGATTGCTATATCGTTCAAAAATACTTTTTACTTCTATAGTAGAAACAGGTTCTTGTGGGAGTTCTTCTTTCTCGTCTACTAAAGCAATGATGTCACGAATATCACTTGATTCTAATCCGCCTTCACGCGTGAAGAATTTCAAGCCATTATAGTAGAAAGGTAAATGACTGGCTGTGAACATCACGGTTGCGTCACAGTTAAACTCTTCAAACTGTGTTGCCATAAACATACTCGGAGTTGTTGCCATTTCAAAATCAATTACGCGAACACCAAAAGCAGATAACACCTGAATAAATTCTCTTGTTAAGTCCGGACCACTAATGCGGCTATCACGACCAATCCCAACAACTAATTCCGTCACCGTTTTAGATGGGTAACGTTTCTGTAGCCATTTCACAAAAGCACTCGCAATCAAACGACTCTCTTCTACCGTTAGCGTCGCATCAAATTCTTCTGTCGCTATAGCAATGCCTCGAATATCTGAACTTAATTGTAACTCATTGATTTTTGACATGGGAATCCCTCCTTAGTTCTAGCTCTATTCTACCAAAAGCTTCTGTACAATCATAGAAGATTTTTTAATTTTTCCGCAAAGCAAAAAAGCAAGCAGCCTTTGCTACTTGCTCTTTCAACTCAACTATCATGAGTTATGATTTACGATAGGTTAATTGAATATATCTTTCATACCATAAATCGACATATTCAGGCGAGAACGGCCCTTTTTTGTTATTGATCCAATCCACAAGAATTTCAACGTTTGCCTTTAAGATTTGATCAATCTCTTTTGAATAATGCATTTGACGGCGATGTAATTCATATTCATCGACATCTAGCAATCTCTTTTCGCCATCTGGGAAAATCTTGATATCTAAATCGTAATCAATATATTTCAACGCTTCTGCATCTAGTACGTAAGGTGAAGCAAGATTACAATAGTAAGAAATTCCTTTTTGACGAATCATCGTTACGACATTGAACCAATAATGTTTATGGTAATACAATAACGCTGGCTCTCTCGTCAACCATCTTCTACCGTCGGACTCAGTCACAAGAGTATGATCGTTACAAGCGATAATTGCTTGGTCGCTTGTCTTCAAAATCATGCTGTCGCGCCAAGTGCGATGAAGACTACCATCATGTTTATAACTCTTGACAGTGATGAATTCTCCTTCTCTGGGATTCTGCACCACTATATCCAACTTTCTATATCTATTTAAGAGTAAACTCTTAGTTATTTCAAATCATTAGTAGTATAGCATATTTCTACCATTCTGTGAACAAAAATCAGATTAGCTGTGATTCTCCTTATAAAAGTTCTTGAGAAGCGAGTAATTCACACATCTTCCCTTGCACTCTTGAGAGTGGTAGTTGCGCCATCTCCTCTTTAGTAACCCATTGCAACGTACGTGTTGCATGCTGCTCTAGCGCTCCCGAAGCTGTCGCACATTGCAATTCAATATCCCAACGTTGGTGACTGAAAATATGTTTTACGGTTTTCGGTAAAATGCGAGTTGGTTGAAGCTTCATTTTATATAAACTCTCGAATTGAACTTCCAACGGGATGTTCTGGTTAATTTCGTAAGTCGAATTTTCTTCGGCTACTCCTTCGAATAAATCAATCGATTCTCCCACCGTACTAAAATCACGAATCAGTGGAAAATGCCAAAAACCACTCAACAGGTCCGCTTGCGTATTCTTCTCTACTAAAAGACGTCCCTTTTCATCTTGAATAACAAACGCTCGCCATTTCATCGGTGTCGGTTTCTTTTTCGGCTTCTTAATTGGATAAATATGCATCGTTCCATTTTGATACGCCGCACTAAACTCTTTCACAGGGCTCTCTTCCGGGCGCGGATTCACCGGCGATTCGATATCTGAACCCAAATCCATCAAAGCCTGATTAAAGTCCCCTGGCCGGTCGGGGTCAATTAAAATTTCTGCAATTTCTTGGAACGCCCAACGATTGCTTGGGTTTCCAATATCTAAATTCACCTCAAACAAGCGACTAATCACACGCATCAAATTACCGTCCACTGCAGGTTCAGGTAATCCAAAAGCGATACTGGCGATTGCACCTGCCGTATAAGGTCCGATTCCTTTTAATGAGAGAATTCCTTCATAAGTATTCGGGAACACTCCGCCAAATTCTTCCATTATTTGTATCGCTGCTTTTTGCATATTGCGTACGCGCGAATAATAACCAAGACCTTCCCAACATTTTAACAGCAGCTCTTCGGGAGCCTCTGCTAAGTCTTTAACCGTTGGAAACGTCGCTAAGAATCGCTCGTAATACGGAATTACTGTATCCACTCGCGTTTGTTGAAGCATAATTTCACTCACCCAAATAGCATAAGGGTCAGTTGTTCTTCTCCAAGGTAAATCTCGTTTTTCTTTGTCATACCAATCGAGTAGCGTCTTTCTGAAACGCTCGATTTTCTTCTTGTCCCACATTTTTACGCCAATACCGGCTAAATCCATTCTGCTTTCTCCATTTCAAACTGCGCTATGGCCTGTTCAATCACACTAGAAGTAAATCCTTTTTGATACAACTTCCCTTTGATTTGATACCAGAGCGCCGATTCATTCTCTTCATATTTTTTGGCGATGCGTCGATAAATCGTTGCAATCTCCTTCACCGCTAATTCTGCTTCCATCTCGCTTTGCGCTTCAAACGATAGAAACGGAACAACCTCTTCTGCGATTTCCTTCGAATACCCTTTTTGCATCACAAAGACTTTTACTTTTTGCTTAGCCACTTTTGGTGTGACGCGTTTTTGCCCTTTCAAATAGGACTGCGCAATTTGAATCGCATTTTCAAGCTGCTCTCTCAACGTATATCCTTCAAGTACTGTTTGAATGACTTTATCGCTAATGCCTTTCTTCTGTAAATCAAAGATAACAGACTTGGGTCCTTTAAACGTCACAAACTTTGCCTGATTGAGATAGCTTTCTGCATAAAAAGTATCATTAATAAAGTTCTGTTCATGTAATTTTCCAAGTACTTCATTAATAATATCTTCGTCAAATTCTAATTTTTCTAATTTCTCATAAACTTCCTTCGTAGAACGAAGCTTAAAGTTCAGAAAGTGTAGTGCCTTTTGATAGGCTTGTTGAATACAATCATCATGTTGGATTTCTTCGATTTGTTCTTTTGTCAGTTCTGTCCCTTTGAACAAGGCATACTTTACAACCGTTGCCTCGTCGACACCAAACGCAAAAGCATCATTCAAATAAATATTGTAGCGGCCTTTTTTCTTCTGAGCCTCAATTTTTGTAATGACCATATTCCCACACTCCAATCTACTTAAAATATTTTAGCAAAATACACAGATGAATAAAAGCTTGACTGTCTACTTCTCATTAATACATACGAAAAAAAGGCTCACACGAGGTGAACCTTTCTTCGTTTAAACTTATTAAATTAGTCTTTATCCATTCCCATTGCACGCATAGTCGCTTTTGCAATTTCTACGATTGGAACGATTGAGAATGCTGAACCAACTACAAACAACCATTGCTCAGCTGTAAGAGTTGCTACGTCAAATACAGTTGTTAATCCAGGAATCACCATTACGCTTAGAAGCATTACAGCTGATACTAGGATTGCATAGTTAAACATCTTGTTCTTGAACGCACCCACTTGACCAAGTGATTTGTACACTGATTTCACGTTGAACGCGTGGAACAATTGGATTAACCCTAATGTTGCAAATGCCATTGTTTCACCAACTGGGTTCCCCCAATTAGCAATATGAGTTGCATACCAGAATACAAATAATGTAATTCCACCTTCGAAGAAACCTTGGTAGAAGATACTTGGCAACACACCGTTTGATAAGAAGTTCGAGCTCTTACCACGCGGCGGATGGTTCATGATATCTGCTTCCGCTTCTTCAAGACCTAAAGCAATTGCTGGGAATACGTCAGTTACTAAGTTAATCCATAAAATATGGATTGGTTCTAGAATGGACCAACCAGCCATTGTTGCAACGAACATTGTCATTACTTCACCAAAGTTGGCAGATAGTAAGTATTGAACTGCTTTTTGGATATTCGAGAATACTTTACGTCCTTCTTCAACTGCTACGACAATTGTTTCGAAGTTGTCATCGGCAAGTACCATGTCTGAAGCTCCTTTAGAAACCTCAGTACCTGTAATCCCCATACCAACACCAATATCGGCTTGTTTAAGCGAAGGAGCATCGTTAACTCCATCCCCTGTCATCGAAACAACTTTGCCATTCTTTTGCCAAGCTTTTACGATACGAACTTTATGTTCTGGAGATACACGTGCATATACAGAGTAAGTTTCGACTGTACGTTCTAATTCTTCATCAGAAATATCGTTTAATTCGCCACCTGTTAATACTCCGTCTTCTTGATCTGGGCGAAGGATGCCTAAACGTTTTGCAATCGCTTGGGCTGTATCACGGTGGTCACCTGTAATCATGATTGTACGGATACCAGCTGATTGAGCCACTTTAATCGCAGCTGCTGCTTCCTTACGTTCTGGGTCAATCATCCCTACTAAACCAGCAAAGATTAAATCATGTTCGATTGAATCTGTATCCACTGTGTCAGGAAGAGTATCAATCACTTTGTACGCCATCGCTAACACACGAAGCGCTTGAGTAGCCATCTCTTTATTTAACTTCATCAATGTTGTACGGTCATCCTCAGTAAACGCAGAAACCTCACCATGTTTTTCAACCTTCGTCACACGGTCTAATAACATATCTGGAGCACCTTTTGTTGCAACCAAGTATTTACCGTCTTCTAATTGATGAATGGTTGTCATTAATTTACGAGTTGAGTCGAATGGAACTTCCGCAATACGTGGAATGTTTACTAACTCTTCACGTACATCATAGTTTTTATCAAGACCGTATTGAACCATTGCTGTTTCAGTTGGGTCTCCTAATAATGAGTTGTCTTGAGAAATTTTTGTATCGTTGGCTAAGTTCATTACACGAAGCGCGATATTGTCTTTAGAAATTTCTTCTGATGCATCATGAATTTCGTTGTCATATACCATTTTTTCAACAGTCATTTGGTTAAGCGTTAATGTACCTGTTTTATCTGAACAGATAATTTCAACACCACCTAATGTTTCAACGGCTGGCAATTTACGAACAAGCGCGTTACGTTGCGCCATTTTTTGAGTTCCTAATGCAAGGATAATTGTAGAAATCGCTGGTAACCCTTCTGGAATTGCAGCAACGGCAATCGCAATCGCTGTTAATAACATATGAGTCCATTCATTTCCTCTAAGCATCCCTACTACGAAGATAATAACGGCAATCACTAAGATCATGATTGTTAGCCATTTACCAAGAGCATCTTGGTTTTCTTGAAGTGGTGTTTTACCTTCTTCAGTGTTCGCTAACATATTAGCGATTTTACCAACTTCTGTATTCATACCAGTACTTGTAACCACCCCAACAGCACGGCCGTAAGTTACGTTTGTACTTGAGAACGCCATATTTGTACGGTCTCCAATTCCTACTTCATCCCCTGTAGGAATCACTAAATCTTTATCAACTGGAACAGATTCCCCTGTTAAAGCAGACTCTTCGATTTTCACTGTGTTTACTTCGAATAAACGCATATCCGCTGGCACGACATCCCCAGCTTCAAGGATAACAACGTCACCTACTACGATATCTTCCCCTTTAATATGTTCCACGTGTCCATCACGTAAAACACTTGCTACAGGAGAAGCCATTTTCTTCAACGCTTCGATAGCTTCTTCAGCTTTTGATTCTTGGAATACACCTAGCACAGCGTTTAATAACACTACCGCTAAGATGATAATCGCATCCGTTGGGTCAGGTTCACCTTGGTGAGCAAACATAGAAACCACTGCAGCCACTAAAAGTACTAAAATCATGAAGTCTTTAAATTGATCCACGAATTTCTCTAATAGTGATTTTTTCTTTCCTTCTTGTAACGTGTTTGCACCGTATTTTTCAAGTCTTGATGCCGCTTCTTGTGAGCTTAAACCTGAAGGGCTTGATTGCACTTCTTTAAACACATCTTCAACAGACTGTAAATATACGGGTTTTGTTTGTTGTTCCAACAAAATACACTCCTTTTCTTTTTCTATAAAAAGAGAGACTTATGCCCATCATCCTTTTGATAATAAACATAAGTCTCACTGTTCAAAATAATACCAGCGAGAATTCGCTTGCTGTTGATATTATCGCAACGATTGGTTGCCAGTTACTCCCTTATAGAGATTGATTATTGTTGTAGTTACTATACCAAATAAGTATCAGATTTGCAAATTTTTTAGATAAATTGTTAACCTTTCTTTTTACCTAAATTTCGCGGATTTTAGCTAAATCTAACCGTTCCAATACCGGCGCATTTTTTGAAATAAAGTACTCATCAAGCAGTTTAGCTTTCAGATTCATCGCTTGTAGTTTTTCAGCAATCATCGGCGTTTTCTTAAACACCCATTGCGTCCCATGAAGGATCCCTTCACCGACACCTGATGTCAGAAGCCACTTCTTAGCACGCTTACTTTTTTCACTATAATCTTCTACCATCGCTTTACGATGTTTCGCAAACATTCCATTTTCAATAAAGAGCGTAAAAGTCTTTTGCATCATCACATTCGAATCATAGTCCATCCATTGCTTCCGTTTTGCAAAAGGCTCCACTAACTCTTTTGGCAATACTACAATCCCAATTTTCAAAGCTGAGAATAAAATTGAAGAGAAAGATTTAACGTAGATAACGCGTCCATCCATATCATAATAATGAAGCGGCGTCGCATTTCCTTCGACAAAATCCGCCATATAGTCGTCTTCGATAATATAGACTGAGTAACGACTCGCTAGTTCCACAATCTTCTTTTTCGTAGACTCACTATAACTTCCACCTAGCGGATTATGAAATCTGGAAATCGTATAGAATAGCGAAAAATCTCCACTCGCAAACAATTCTTCTAAGCGATTTAAATCAATCTCACCATCCATCTGACGTTCAATCGTTTCGTAAGGAATGTTCAAGTGTTTCACCAACTCATTCATTCGTGCATAAGTTGGTTGCTCTAGCAATACTTTTTTCCCTTGAATCAATTGCAATAAAATATAGAGCGCTTGTTGCGTCCCGGTTGTTATGACTAGTTGTTCCTTTGCACCATACACCCCATACTCTTCTAAAATAGGCATTAACGCTTGAATCAATTCATCCATCCCAGAAGCTTGTTCTTTTCTGGTTAATTTTAAATCATGCGCGCTGGCAAGCGATTGATTAAAGCAGATGCGCAAGTCCTCAATCGGAAGTTGTGAATAGTCTTCCTCGGATTCTTCCAATTGTTTTGCTTCTGAATTCTTTAATACATAATATCCACTTTTTTCGACCGCATAAATAAAACTTTCATCTTTTAAACTACGCAATGCTCGTTGGACCGTATCCTTATTCACTCCGTAGGTTGCGACTAGTTCTCGAATTGAAGGAAGTTTATCCCCTTTTTGTAGATTCCCGCTTAATATTTCCTCTTTTAATGCATTTGCTAATTGCTGGTATTGATACATGACACACCTCCACTGTACCGGTACAGTTTGTTTTCATCCCTATTGTATCCTCACCTGTCCCGTTTTACAATACAGATACATTGAAACTCGAGGAATAGATATGAAAAAAATATTAATCGGAAACGACTTGCCAGGAATTGGCAAAGTTGCACTCGCACCCGCTATCCCGATTTTCGCTTGTTGTCAGATTGAAACGATGCTACTGCCTACAGTACTCCTTTCATCTCATACCGGCGGATTCAAAAACATCGCGATTGCGGAGCAAACCGAATTCATGAGGCAGTCCCTTTTCCAATGGGAGAATCTGAAATTAAAACCGGATGCTGTTTTGACAGGATACTTCCGAAATCCGGAACAAATTGAATTAATGGTAGATACCATTGAAAAACTGTCAACGTCTACGAAACTATTCGTCGATCCGATTATGGCAGACAACGGAAAACTGTATAGCGGATTTACACAAGAACATGTTGAAGCGATGAGAAAACTCATTCAACAAGCTGATGTGATTTATCCAAATATTACAGAAGCCTGTCTTTTGACAGATACGCCCTATCCAACGGGAAAAATCACGATGGACTTTACAAGAGAGCTCGCTAAGAAACTAGCCGAACTCGGGCCCGAGTACATCATTATTACCGGTTGCCCTGACAGCGAAGAGCTCACAGGCGTTCAACTTTATACTAAAGAGACGGATGCATTTTTTGATTTCTATAAAACAAAGTATCCGCATCATTTTTACGGAACAGGCGATACACTGGCGGCTCTTGCGACTGCATGCATCTTACAAGAGATGTCTATAGAAGACGCATTATCATTCACGTTGAAATTTATCGACGAAGTGCTTCAATTGAGTAGCCAACAACCTGAACAAATTCCATTCGGCCTTCCAATCGAGAAAAAACTTGGAATGCTAACCACAAAATTTACTACTGAGGTGTCATTATGAAAAATACAGATTTAAGAGATTTAGTTCAAACAAGCTTATTCGCAGCTTTAATTTATTTGGGAGTTAGCGTCTTTAGAATCCCAATGCCATTCACAACACAGTTCGTTCATTTTGGAAACGCACTGGTAGTAGTCGGATGCTTACTTTTCGGAACAAAACAAGGAGCAATAGCCGCTTCAATCGGTTTAGGACTTTTCGACATCCTCAATAATTACGCCAATGTTGCTTGGCAAACCGTTCTTGAATCCTTAATCGTCTGCTATGTGATTCATCTTGTATACGAAAAAGCAATGAATAAAGATGACAAAATCGCAAACGTTATTGTAGTCGGCGTTGTTGCTGCTATCGTAAAAATTATCCTCAATATCATTAAATACACATTCTTACGAGGAATGATCGTCGGTGGTCTCACATTAACACCAGCATTCTTTCAAGCCATCAATAAAATTACAGGAACGTTTGGATCAGCTATCTTCACAGTAGTTGCAGTCCCAATCGTTTACCCACTCTTCAAAGAAGCACTAAAACGAGTAAGAAGATAAACAAAACAGCTATTACGAAACCAATCGTAATAGCTGTTTCTTTTT
>CAUVGI010000051.1:0-10203 GCA_963551375.1 uncultured Streptococcus sp.
CCAAAGTTTACGGCTTTAGCTTGGCGACGCATTTCACTCGTTACATCGTCTGGGTTTGTAATTCCAAAGACACGCATTGCCGTATTGGTATGAATGTCGACGTTATTTTTGAACGCTTCAATCATATGTTTATCGCCAGCAATATGCGCTAACACACGCAATTCAATTTGCGAATAGTCGCTTGAGAGAATCTTCCAATCGTCATGCTCTGGTAAGAACGCGTAACGAATACGACGTCCCTCTTGTGTACGAATTGGAATATTTTGTAAGTTTGGATCCACCGAGCTTAGACGACCTGTTTGAGTTAAATTTTGGACAAAACGCGTATGAATCTTGCCGTCTTCTTGAATATACGCTTGCAATCCTTCTACATACGTTGAATTTAATTTTGCTAATTGACGATATTCTAAAATCAACTCTACGATTGGAGCTTGGTGCGCCAATTTTTCCAAAACATCTACCGCTGTTGAATAGCCAGTCTTCGTCTTTTTGATAACTGGTAAGCCCATCTTTTCAAATAAGATGACCCCTAATTGTTTGGTTGAATTGATATTAAAATCTTCTCCAGCAAGCTCGTATATTTCTTGTTCGATTTCTTTTAGACGCGCTTCGAATTCCACACCCATCTCAACTAAACGTTCTTTATCGACGCGAATTCCTTGAATTTCCATACGAGCTAAAATATCGCTCACTGGTAATTCCATTTCCCAATAAAGATGTGTTTGTTCATTTTCTTCAAGGCGTTTCAATAGTTTTTCAGGCGCCACAGCAATCGTATATACTTTAGCTGCTAAATGCTGATTCCAAACTTCTTCATCTTCAGGAATTTGGATTTTAACGCCTTTGCCATAGACGGCTTCGTCACTAGCAAGAATCGTTACATTGACACGACGCGCCACATCACTAATCTCTTTCACAATATCATTTGTGTCCACTAGATACGCAAGAAGTGACACATCATATTTAGCACCTTCTAACACCAGACCAAAACGATGTGCGATTACTTTAGCTGCTTTTGTATCAAATAAATGTTTCTCGATTGATGCATCCGCCAACCATTTCTTGAATGCTTCTGAAGCAACAGCCGTCTCTAAATCGGTCACGAAGACTTCTTTTTCATTCCCGAAGGCAACGACAATCACCTCTGCAACATGATAGTTCGCTTCAAGCGTCTCAAAATGCACACTTGTTGCGCCTTTAAGCATGTCTTCAGTAATCTCTAACACACGTGTTACGTTTGGGCGCTCCGCTTTTGGCGCTTCTTCTACAGTAGTCGCACCTGAATTTAATAGGTCTGATTGGAAAGAATTGAAGTTCATTTCTTTATAGAATGCCATCAATGCATCGACATCTTGTTGTTTGCGAAGTGTATCCTCTAGCGTAATTTCAAGAGGTGACTCCACATTGATGCGCGCTAGTTTCTTACTTAAGAAAGCTAGCTCTTTGTCATTGATCAAGTTTTCTTTCAACTTACTCTTCTTCATTTCATCGACATGTTCGTAGATTCCTTCTACACTACCAAATTCTTGAAGAAGTTTCACGGCTGTTTTCTCACCAACTTTAGTAACACCAGGATAGTTATCGGAAGAATCTCCCATTAACCCCTTCATGTCGATAATTTGTTCAGGCGTCAATCCGTATTTTTCAAAAATCACTTCAGGAGTGTACTCAACGAGTTCGGTTACTCCTTTAGTCGTAATTTTGACTGTGATATTATTGTCCGCAAGCTGAATCAAGTCTTTATCTCCTGAAAGAACCACAACTTCATAGCCTGCAGCTTCCCCTTGTTTAGCAAGAGTACCGATAATATCATCAGCTTCGTATTGGTTCAGACGGTAATGAGGAATTCCCCATGCATCTAAGAGCACATTAAAATAAGGCATTTGTTCGATAAATTCACCTGGAGTTTTCGAACGTCCCCCTTTATAATCTGCATACATTTCAGTACGGAAAGTCGTCTTTCCAGCATCCCATGCAACGAGGACATGAGTCGGTTTTTCAGAGTCTAAGATTGACTTAAACATACGGTGAAATGAATAGAGTGCATTCGTATGTAAGCCATTGGAATTTTTAAAACGATTTAAATCTAAAATTGAGAAAAATGCGCGGAATGCTAAACTGCTTCCGTCTACTAATAATAATTTTGGTTTCGCCATAATATGCCTCCTAATTTGTCATTACCAGTGTAACAAATAAACAATCCTATGAACACTAAAAAGAGCGGTATTCCTTCGCCTTCAATACTAAGATGCATACAAAAAGGCCTGGCAACTGCCAGGCCTGAATGAATCAATCTTTAGTTTTGTGTTGGAGAAGTATTTGATAAGAGTTTTTCATAAGCAAACTCATATTTTTGAACGTCCCCTGCACCCATAAACACGATTACTGCGTCTTTATAGTTTAATAATGGAGATACATTATCAAGAGGTAATACTTTCGCGCCACCTTTAACCAGTTTAGCTAAGTCTTCAATAGAAACATCCCCTGCTTCTTCACGAACAGATGCAAAGATATCGCATAAGTATACGTGGTCAGCAAGTGATAACACTGCGGCAAACTCTTCTAAAAGCGCGATTGTACGAGTAAATGTATGTGGTTGGAAGACTGCTACCACTTCTTTTTCTGGATATTTTTGACGTGCTGCATCTAATGTTGCACGAATTTCAGATGGGTGGTGAGCGTAGTCATCAATGATGGTAACGCCGTTAATCACTTTTTCAGAGAATCGACGTTTTACACCGCCAAAAGTACTGAATTGTTCAGCTAATTCATTACGATCTAAATCATTTAAGTAGTAGAATGCGATAATCGCTAATGCATTAAGGATATTGTGGTCTCCATATGTTGGAATATAGAAATGACCATATAATTCACCTTTAATGTACGCATCGAAGTAGCTTCCGCCTTTTTCTTTACGGATGTTTTTAGCAATGACATCATTGTTTTCGCCAACACCGTAATAAGTGACAGGTACAATCGCATCTAATGTGCGTAATCTTTCATCATCTCCACAAGCGATAATTCCTTTTTTCACTTGTTTCCCGAATGCTTCAAATGCACTTTGTACATCTTCAATATCTGTATAGTAGTCTGGATGGTCAAAGTCGATGTTTGTCATGATTGCATAGTCTGGACGGTATGCCATAAAGTGACGTTTATATTCACAAGCTTCTAAAACGAAGTACTCTGAATTTTCAATCCCTTTACCAGTTCCATCACCGATAAGATAACTTGTTGGTTCCATTCCACTTAATACGTGAGATAGCAACCCTGTTGTACTTGTTTTACCATGTGAACCAGTAATGGCAACACTCTTATATCCTTTTAATAATTCACCTAAGAATTTGTGGTAACGAACCACTTCTACACCTTTTTCACGTGCAGAAACTAATTCTTCATGGCTATCTGGAAAAGCGTTCCCTGCAATAACAATTTGTCCTTCTTTAATATTGTCAGCACTGAATGGTAATAATGTAATTCCAGCTTCTTCCAATCCTTTTTGAGTGAAGAAGTATTGTTCTAAGTCTGACCCTTGCACTTTATAGCCTTCCCCATGTAATACTAAGGCTAATGCGCTCATTCCTGATCCTTTTATTCCCGTAAAGTGATAAATCTTACTTTTATCCATTTTTTCTCCTCGCTTTTCTACTACTGTTTTTTTGGATGAATATATGGCAACTGACGTTCATGTTGCTCCTGTTCCATAATCATCGATAACGATTTCTTCATTGCGCGTCTTTGTTTTCCAGTTAGTGGTTTTTCCGGTGCTTTTCGTCTTTCAACTTTTGTCTCCGGCAACCCTTCTAACAAGGACTCTTGCACGACTTCAACATCTGATTCTTGTTTGCGTTTAAAGGCTGGAACATAGCCCTTTGTTGCGAAAACTTGGCTTTGTACTGGTTTCTCATAAGAGGTACCATTGTACTCCTTCAAGCGCTTCTCGATTGTATCTTCTTGTTCCTCAACGGATACCAATAAAGCTTCTTCTTTTTCGAATAAAATCAAGTCTGTACTATTTGGCAATAGCTCATTTTCTAATTCGCGATAAGAAACTTTTGGGGGCTCCTCTTGTTCTAAACCTCTAGTACTTGAAGGTACTGTACTTGGTTTAAAAGGTTTGCGTTGATTCGTATTCAAATAAGAAGTCCAATCCACACGCGGTTTATATTTTTGATGACCTTCCGTCGCTTTTTCCTTAAATGAACGGAATTGCGCGGGTAATTGATGCTCCTCTTTTTCAATCGGTTGTAAGAGTGCTGCATCAGGTCGCTCATCAAAAGGTAAGGATTCTTGTGGAGTCTCATCTTTTCTTGTGGCATCAACTCGCGTCATTTCTTCAACGACTTGATCTTCAAAAGTTTGACCTTGCTTCAAGTAATTCGGAAAAGTAGCCTTTTCACGTCTTGATTGAAGCGATGCGAATGAATCGTTTTTCTCGTTAAATGGTTCATTCATGACTCCGTATCCTCCTTTATTGTAAGTTTAATGTTTTAAATGGCGTTCCTACTGGAGTCGCATCATCTAAAACTAAGATTCCTTTTTTCGCTGGCGCGTTTTCTAAACCTAATTCACGTGCTGAGCAAAGCATTCCATAACTTGCTACACCGCGTAATTCTCCAGCCCAAATGATAGCGCCACTTGGCATTACGGTACCAGGTTTTGCAACGACCACTTTTTGTCCTGCTTTTACATTTGGTGCTCCGCAGACGATTTGTAACACTTCAGAGTCACTTACTCGTGTCATTGTTACGTGTAAGTGGTCTGAATCTTCATGATCCACGCAACTTTCAACGTAACCAACTACTAGTGCATCTTCCGGTGTTAAATCTAAAGAAGAAACATCAAATCCAGCTTTTTCAATTAAACCTTTCACAACTTCTTGTTGCTTGGGAGTTAAGATTTGTTGTCCATCTTCTTCAAACGAAATCACTTCAGAAATCTTTTCAATATTATATCCTAGAACTTCTTTTGACTCACGAAAAAAGACTTGAGTCACATTCCCTTTTTTCTCATAGTCGACGTCGTAACGGTTTGCAGTTCCACTTGTTAATAATAACGTATCGCCGATTCCCTTTTTGTTATAAAAACTTAACCACATATATTGTACCTCTTTAATCTTAATTTGTTCTTCCGTCTAAAATAGTGTTCACTGTGCTACGGTCTAACGCACGGATTGTTTGGATAACCATTTCTCGTGCTGCTTCGTAGTCTTTAATTGAGAACATTGTTTGGTGTGTATGAATATAACGAGCACATACTCCGATTACTGCACTAGGAACTCCTTGATTCATTAAATGTGCTTTACCAGCATCTGTTCCACCTTGAGAAACAAAGTATTGGAACGGAATGTTATGTGTTAATGCAGTATCTTCTAAGAATTCTTTCATACGAGGAAGAGTCACCATACCTGGGTCTAAAATACGTAATAAGAATCCTTGGTCTAAGTGTCCAAATGTTTCTTTCGAACCATTAATATCATCTGCTGCTGAGCAGTCTACCGCAAAGAATAAATCTGGATTGAATTTCGTTACACTTGGACCCGTTCCACGTAATCCGACTTCTTCTTGGACGTTTGCTCCAGCGATTAATGTGTTTGGTAATTCTTCATCTTTAACGGCTTTTAACGCTTCAAGAACGACTGTACATCCATAACGGTTATCCCAAGATTTAGAAATCATGCGTTTCTTATTGGCAGTCCAAATAGTTTCTACATCCGGAACGATTGTATCGCCAGGACGGCAACCATATTCAAGCGCCTCTTCACGTGAAGTGAATCCAGCATCGAATAAAATATCGGTTACTTTCACAGCTGATTGTTGACCACCAGCTGCGCGTAGAAGATGTGGTGGGATTGAAGAAGAAATAATTGGATAGTCTCCATTACGAGTTAATAAAGTAAAACGTTGCGCTGAAACTACATATGGGTTCCATCCACCTAAAGGACTTACTTTAAACATTCCGTTTGGAGTGATATTTGTGACCATGAAACCAACTTCGTCCATGTGTGCCGCAATCATAATGCGTGGTGCATCTTCTTGTTTGCTCTCACGAACCCCAAAAATACCGCCAAGACCATCTTGTTCAATGCGGTCTACTAAAGGTGTTAATTCACTTCTCATAAAGTCGCGAATACGACCTTCGTGTCCACTAGTTCCTTTCATTTGTGTTAACGTTTTGATTAATTGTTCTGTTTTGGCTTCCATTGTATCCTCTTCTTTCCTACTTCTATAAAACATCTTATAAACGCGCCAAAAGCTGGAGGTCCTCCAGCTTTCTTTGATTATCCAATTTTGTATAAATCAATAACGGCTCCTGTTTTTGCATCTGCATAAAATTCGTATTGAACAAGTTCATTATCTTCTTTGCGAGTAACCCCACCATAATAAACTTCCCCATAAAATTCTGGGCTATCCACGAATACAGGTTCCATCTCAATCCAAGAGCCTTCGATAGTACCTACTACTTGAAATAATTTACGTACATTTTGAACAATAACATCTCCATTGACATTTCTGCGTTCAAACCATTTTGAAGTGACCCATGCTCCAATAACAGCACCTGCTGCTAGAAGAAAACTTGCACCTTTGAAACTATTTTTTGATCCCATATGAATCAGGCTCCTTTATTTGTTATTCAGGTTGTTTAAAAGCTTTTCTCTCTTGTGGAAAAATTACTTCCACACGATAAATCGGATGACCTTTTGCTGAAAATTTCTCTTCATATTCTGTCATCACATTTCCTGGAAATTCCACTTGATGTAAATCTAACCAAACTTGTTTTAACACAAGTCCGAATTGTGAGAATGAAGCAAGGCTGTATTCAAACAATCCACGGTTATCTGTCTTAAAGTGTAATTCCCCAAATGGTGGTAATACTTTTTCGTATCCAACTAAGAAACTTTCATGAGTCAAGCGACGTTTTGCATGACGTTTCTTTGGCCATGGATCTGAGAAGTTTAAGTAAATTTGGTCTACTTCACCATCTTCGAAGTAGTCTGTTACTTGTCCACCATTTACATGTAATAATTGTAAGTTTGGAACATCTGCTGCAAGAGCTTTTTCAAGTGCGACTACAAGGACGCTTTCTTGAATTTCAATTCCAATATAGTTAATATTTGGGTTTTGACGAGCCATGCCGCTCACGAATTGACCTTTCCCAGAACCAATCTCGATATGGATTGGATTGTTATTGCCAAAACGCTCATGCCATCTTCCCTTCCACTCTGCTGGATCTTGGATGACCATTTCTGGGTGAGCCGCTAAAGCATCTTTTGCCCAAGGTTTCTTTCTTAATCTCAAAGTCTAACTCCTGTCTATTCTTCTGTTGGCTTTCCAATACGATTATTGTAAATCGATTTCACCAAAAGAATTTTCTCATTCATTTCAAGGTAACGTCCCTCGAAGTGCGATTTTTTAATATAATTCAAGCAATTCATGAGAGCATACCATTCAATTCGTTGATAAATATTTGTAGACAGTTGTAAGCCATACATATCTAGCCATTCACCCCATTGATGAACAGGAATGTATTGCGTCAAAATCATCGTCAAATCCGAAACTGGATCGGCGAGGCGAACCATTTCCCAGTCGACAAGGTAGAGCTTCTCGTCTTCAGATAACATAAAGTTACGACGGTCTAAGTCTCCGTGACAAACTGTTTTTCCAACTTCACTCACAAGCGGAATTGTTTCAATTAAGTAATTTAATACTTCATTTAAGAAACGGTGGGTTTGTAATCCTGACTGTAAATTATTTAAATATTCATCGATGAATTTTTGTGTGCTATACTCTTCACCTTGAATTTGTTGCAACATTTGTAAAAGATTTGGGGATTGATGAATTTGTTTTAACAGCTCAATGACTTCGACGGACCCCATTTCTTCCTTAGTGAGGGATCTTCCAGGCAACCATTCTTGAGCTGTAATGACATCACCATTACCCGCACGTTTGGTCCATATTAACTTAGGAGTGATACCTTCACCCGATAGCACCGCTAAAAACGGTGAAGCATTTCTCTTTAGAAATACACGTTCATGGTCTTTTACACCCATGTACGCTTGACCGGTGTCCCCACCAATTGGATGGAGATCCCATCCTGTGTCCATGTTATATTCCATCTATTCCATCCCTAACGACAAATTCTGTTTCCTTTAATAAATCTATTCTTTTATTTTATGGTTTTATACCATTTGAGTCAAGTTTGTGCGCTACTTAGTAGCCTACAAACTTAAATTTTTCTTCTCTTCTTAAGGAATCGATAACGCAAATAAAATTGTGTAAAGAATACACCGAAAATCGGATAGAAAATAATCCCTACTAATCCAATCATTTCACGCATACCTATCACTGAAGAAATGCCCAGTACAACACCGGATGCGACCATCGTCATCATGAGGACTGATAAATTATCCTTAAGACGAGTGTTACTATCCACTAAAGAGGCAAAATGACTATTTTGCGTATTCGCGCTTTGAATCACTCCAACAAGTTGGAATCCTAATAGCATCACAAGTAACGCATTGACGATAAAGTTCCAATAATACTCTTGAGAAAATAATGCAACTACAAAGCTGACAACTGCCAGTTGTAATAATAAACTCATATATTGACTCGTACGAACGACCGTACGACTCACTAAATAGCGATGACCACTTGGATTTTTTCCAACAAGTACCTTCAATACTCCATCTAAATATGAACGGCGATGCGCTTGTGGTTTATGCACCATTGGCACATCCACAAACAATGCATATAGGCGATAAATTCGTTGTTGTCTTTCTAATTCCGACTCAATCATAGAATCGAATCGATAGACAAAGGCCGCTTTTCCATAATAGTACTCGATAAAAACACTCAGAAGAATTGGAATCACTAATAAAACAAATGACCAAGCTTCAGAAATCCATAAAAACATTCCGAAGAAGTTCGTTACTGCAATCACGTAAATACCGAGTTTTTCAATCCATGTAAAATGAAGCACTCCGCGAAAATCGTATTTCGTACAACGGAATAGTAAATCTTTATAGAGCACTTGTAAGAGGAATAGCTTTACGAACATACTCATATTCGTTCCAAAGGCTTGTGCCACGATTGGAAAGACAATTCCTGTTGAAGCCAGCATCACAAGTAGCGGAAGCGCCCAACTACGACGAATCGCTTTTTGTAAATATTCCTTAAAGTCTTGACCCACTACGGATAAAAAGATTCCATCGGCTGGTTCAAGCAACGTTGCTACTCCGCCAAAGAATGGAACACTCGCTAGTAGAACTGCAAGTAACCCTAGTAAAGGCCATTCCAATACACGAATCGTTTGAATCCAGCTCGAGTATTGCACCATGATAAAGCCAAATAAGAAAAATAAGACAATCAAGAAATGGTCGTTCAGCATATAGCGAATATACTTCATGCTTTTCTTTTGATATTTTCTTACGCGAGCCTCAAAAATTGTTTCACTATTCATGGGCTTCGTCCCCTGTCGTTAATGCAAAGTAAATTTCCTCAAGAGAAGTTTCTTCAATATTCGAAGTTGCGCGTAAGCCTTCGATATCGCCTTGCGCAATTACTTTTCCTTCGTGTAATACGATGAAACGATCACAATACTTCTCAGCCGTATCTAATACGTGAGTCGACATTAAAATCGCTGCGCCTTTATCTTTTTTCTCTTTTAAGACTTGAAGCAAAGTACGAATTCCAAGTGGGTCGAGTCCTAAAAATGGTTCATCGACCACATAGACAGGCACGTCTAGCATTAATGCGCAGACGATGAGCACTTTTTGTTTCATCCCTTTTGAGAAATACGCTGGGAACCAATCCAATTGCTTCGTTAAGCGGAATGCTTCCACGAGTTCCATTGCATGAGCCATTGTCTCTTCGTTCATTTGATTATATGAACGCGCCACAAATTCAATGTGCTCTCTAAACGTCAATTCTTCATAGAGAACTGGGCTTTCTGGAATGACCGCAATCGATTGACGGTAACCACATTGGTTTTCGAGAATACTTAACTTCTCTACTTCCACTCTTCCGCTAAAAGGGGTAAGTTGGCCAATAATCGTTTTAATTGTCGTACTCTTTCCGGCACCATTAAGCCCGATTAGGCCACAAATCTCGCCTGGATTTACATCAAAAGTAATGTCCGTAATGACAGGAACTTTTGTATATCCTGCAGTTACATTGTTTAATTGTAGTGACATATAGATTCTCC
>CAUVGI010000052.1:0-9516 GCA_963551375.1 uncultured Streptococcus sp.
CCCTCTTTGAGGCTTTTAAGGCGCAAGACCAAGGCTTGCGCCGGTGCAACGTTACAGTGATGATAATTAAATCTGCAAGGATTCAAAAGAATCATCCATAAGTCTTTTATTTCAACACCACTAAGAAGTATTTTTTCTTGCCGCGGCGGACGATGACGAAACGTTCTTCGAAGGATTGTTCTTTCGTCCATTCGAATTCGAGGTCAGTTACTTTTTCACCGTTGATTGAAATCGCGCCGTTTTGAATATCTTCGCGTGATTGTCTTCTTGATGGTTCGATGCCAAGATCCACAAGCCATGTTGCTAGGTTTTGGCTTTCTTTTGAACTTTCGAAGGTTGGCATGTTTTTAAAGCCTTGTTCGATTTCGTCGGCTGTTAATTGTTGTACGTTCCCTGTGAAGAGCGCGTTTGTAATTTTCTTCGCATCTTCTAAGGCTTTTTCGCCGTGAACGAAGCGAGTCACTTCTTCCGCAAGGCGGATTTGCGCTTCACGTTTATGTGGTTCTGTCGCCACTTTTTCTTCGAGCGCTTCGATTTCTTCGCGTTCTAGGAATGTGAAGTACTTGATGTATTTAATCACGTCGCGGTCATCTTGGTTTAACCAGAATTGGTAGAATTCGTATGGAGTTGTCTTTTCAGGGTCAAGCCATACAGCACCACCAGCTGATTTTCCGAATTTTGTACCGTCTGATTTTAACATTAATGGAATTGTTAAACCGTACGCACGAGACTCTGCGCCTTCTACTTTACGGATTAACTCAAGCCCTGAAGTGATGTTTCCCCATTGGTCCGCACCACCGATTTGGACTTGCACGTCTTCTGTCTTGAATAAATGCAAGAAGTCCATTGATTGTAGGATTTGGTATGAGAATTCTGTAAATGAAATTCCCACTTCTAGACGGCTTGCGACCACGTCTTTAGCAAGCATTGTGTTTAAGTTGAAGTGTTTACCATAGTCACGCAAGAAGTCTAATAATGATAAATCTTTTGTCCAATCGTAGTTATTTACAAGGCGTAATGTTGCTTGGTCTTCATCTGTTGTGAAGAATAATTTCTTCATTTGCGCTGTTAATTTTTCAACATTGTGTTGAATTTGTTCCATTGATTGAAGCACACGTTCGCTAGTACGACCACTTGGATCCCCGATAGAACCTGTTGCTCCACCAATCAAGATGACTGGTTTATGTCCTGCTAATTGGAAACGACGAAGAATCATAAATGGAATTAAGTGTCCAATGTGCATGCTGTCTCCAGTTGGGTCTACTCCACAGTAGAGTGATACAGCCTTTTCGTTTGTTAAGGCACGTAAGCCTTCTTCATCTGTCATTTGGTTGATGGCGCCGCGCCATTCTAAATCATCGATAATGTTCATCTTGTTTCTTCCCTTCTTTCTTGTAAATAAAAAATCCCTAATAGCCAAAAAGACTATTAGGGACGATTTTCACCGTGTTACCACCCTTGTTGACGATGCGAGGCATCATCCACTCGAGCATCCTTATCGCGGATGAGACGTCCTGACGGATAGCTCCCAAGTGTACTTCGCGGATGTGGGGGATTGTCTTGCACCAACCGACAATTCTCTTCTTTCTCCCGTGGACAACCACTACTGCGCTTGTTCATTGCTTCTATATGTGCATTTAGTATACGGCTTATCCTACTTGATGTCAATGACTACATTTCATCTGGAGCAGCTACGCCAAGAAGCGCTAGGCCTTGTTTTAGGATGCTTGCTGTTGTTTGTACTAAAGCGATACGGCTGTTGAAGGCTTCATCTTCAACGAGTACTTTTGTATGTGCGTAATATTTGTTGAACGCTTGTGCTAAGTTAATCACGAATTTCGCAATCGCTGATGGTTCGCATTTTTCTTCAGCAAAGCGGACAACGTTTGGATAGTTTTCGATGAGTTTCAATACTTCCCACGCATCATCGTCTGTTAATGAGAAGGCAGCCTGTGTATCAACGGTATGGTTGGCTTTACGTAAAATACTCATCGCACGAGCATGTGTATATTGAACATATGGACCTGTTTCTCCTTCAAATTGCACGACTTCTTCAAGCGCGAAGTCGAAGTTGTTTGTACGGTCGTTCTTCAAGTCGTGGAAAATAACCGCACCTACCCCAACAGCGTGTGCCACTGCTTCTTTGTTTTCAAGTGATGGGTTTTTCGCTTCGATTTGTTTCAAAGCAAGTTCTGTTGCTTCTTTTAACACGCCTTCAAGAAGGATGATTTTTCCTTTACGTGTCGATAATTTCTTACCGTTCAATGTGATTAGTCCGAATGGAATATGCACGATATCTTCAGACCAAGGTAAGTTTAATTCCTTTAAGACTGCTTTTAATTGTTTGAAGTGGTTTGATTGTTCCATCCCTACCACGTAAATACATTTCGCGAAGTCGTAAGTATTCTTACGGTAGTTTGCGGCTGCTAAGTCACGTGTCATGTATAGTGTTGCGCCGTCTGATTTTTTAATTAATGCTGGTGGTAAATCATATTTTTCAAGGTCTACGATGGTAGCGCCATTATCCACTTTTAGTAAGTTCGCTTCTTCAAGCATGTCGACTACTACGTCCATCTTGTCGTTATAGAACGCTTCACCGTTGTAAGAATCAAAAGTCACACCGAGTAAGTCATACACGCGGTTGAATTCTTTCAATGATTCGCTTCTGAACCATTCCCATAGACGAACGGCTTCTGCATCTCCATCTTCGAGTTTCTTGAACCATGCACGACCTTTGTCATCTAATGTTGGGTCTAGTTCTGCTTCTTCGTGGAAACGAACGTATAATTTAATAAGTTCTGCGATTGGATCTGCTTTTACAAGCTCTTCGCTTCCCCATAATTTGTACGCTTCGATTAATTTCCCAAATTGTGTTCCCCAGTCTCCTAAGTGGTTGATACGAATTGGCTCATAGCCCACTTTTTTCTCAAGGTTCGCAATCGCGTTCCCGATTACTGTTGAACGTAAATGTCCCATTGACATTGGTTTTGCGATGTTTGGTGAAGACATATCGATCACGACTTTACGTCCTTGACCGTAATCCCAGTCACCGTAATGCGCGCCAAGTTCTAAGACTTCTTTTAAGACTTCATCGGCAAAAGCGCTACGTTCTAAGAAGAAGTTCGCGTATGGTCCCATTGCTTCAGCGCGTTCGATATGCTTATCGCTAACGGCTTCCACGATTTCTGATGCGATAGCTTGTGGCGCTTTACGTAATACTTTTGCAAGTGTAAATGCAGGGAAAGCTAAGTCCCCTTGGTTCGCGTATTTAGGCACTTCAATCATTGATACGATTTCGTCAACGCTTAAATGCTCGCCGACTGTTTTTGCGATTTGTTCTGCAACAATTTTCTTATAATTCATCTTTGTTCTCCTTTTCTTTGTTTTTTACTCGGATATCCATTTGCACAAAAAAATCCCTATACGACGACAGTCATATAGAGACGAGAATTCCCGTGGTACCACTCTGCTTGCTCAAATTGAGCCACTTTGCTCGGTAACGGCGAATCCGGATTATCCTACATTTCAAATAATCGTTTCAAAAGTGCGGTTCATTTTTAATGAATGGTTGGCTTTCACCCTTCCAACTCGCTAATACATTCGGTTAAAAACTACTCTCTTTTTCATCAATTTTGCTATTTAACTGTCATCCACTGTATCATAACTAGCGCGATTTTGCAATTTTACTTCTCTTTAAAGTAACGAATCCCATTGACCACTGATGAAATGGCAAATAATGCCGCGCAGATGCCATAGAGAGGCTTCGAAGTGACCGCTAAAATCACAAAGGCAATCGCACAAATGGCGTACACAATGCATTGATATAATTTTTGATTCATCTCGGTCACCTACTTCAATTTATCATGGTCATACGTATGCACGAGTTCAAGCCCTGCAAAACGTTGTTGGCGAAGCGCTTCGTACACGACAATCGCTGCCGTATTCGATAAATTCAATGAACGCACATGCGTATCGTTCATCGGAAGACGCAAGCATTTCTCCTCGTTTTCGCGCATAAACTCTTCAGGAAGACCGGTTGTTTCTTTTCCGAACATGAAGAATTGCTCCTCATCGCGGGCTAAATCCACCTCATCATACGTATGGTTGGCGAATTTTGTAATTAAATATAATGGTCGTTCTCCTAAATATTCCAAGAACGCTTCAAGGGATTTGTGATACGTAATATCGACATCATGCCAATAATCAAGCCCCGCGCGTTTTAAGTGCTTATCATCTGTCGAGAATCCAAGCGGTTCAATTAAGTGCAGTGGCGAATTCGTCGCCGCACATGTTCTTGCGATATTTCCAGTATTGGCTGGGATTTGTGGTTCAAATAATACGATATGATTTACCGTCATTTGGTTGCCTCTTCTCTATATTTTTCTTGTAAGACTACAATTGCTTTGTCTAATTCTTCAATTAACTCGATATCTTCCTTCGATGGATTTTCGAGCGATTCGAGTTTCTTGGTTGCTGCTGTTTTTTGCTCGTTAAAATAATCAATCATCTCTTGATTGGATTCATTCACGATTTCTGCAACGGCCCATGCAGCAGTTCCCTTCATCACGGGACGCATATCTTCTTTCATAACACGAAGCAGCAGTGGCACCGCCGTTTTATCACGGTAGTTCGCCAGGGCGATAATCGCATTTCGTTGCAACGGCTTCTTTCCACGCCACGATCCGGCCATTTTGCCAAAACGCTCCTTGAATTCCTTGTTCGAAATCGTCACGAGCGGCTTCAATAGCGGATGCGTCTCCTCAACGGATGGCTCCATTTCAGGATGCAAGTGAAAATCTTTTCCCTTATTATACGGACACACTTGCTGGCAAATGTCACAGCCATAAATCACATGCCCGATTTTTTTACGAAACTCTTGCGGCATAAAGCCTTTCGTCTGCGTCTGGTACGACAAGCAGCGCATGGCATTCATACGTCCATCGCCCAGAAGCGCACCGGTTGGGCAGAAATCCACACAGCGCGTACAATCGCCGCACCCGTAGTCCACCATTTCATCGGTTGGGAACTCTATATTCGTAATCAGCTCGCCTAAATAGACATACGAGCCAAATTCCTTCGTAATGAGAAGTCCATTTTTGCCGACAAAGCCAATCCCCGCACGCTCAGCCACGCGGACATCGATTAATTCACCGGTGTCGACCATTGGCTTAAAGCGGGAATCTTCGTCTTGAACTTCTTCTTTGATGTAATGAATCAGTGCTTCCATGCGTCTTGAGAGAATAAAGTGATAATCCTCCCCCCACGAAGCCCTCGCAAAGGCTCCGCGACGCTCTCCTTTTACACGTTTCGGCTTATTCTTCGGAAGTGTCGGATATGCTAGCGCGATGGAAATAATCGTTTTTGGAGTATCGAAGATTTTTTCAGGATAAATACGCTCTTCTAGCACTGGATGCTCAAATCCTGTCGTATGGCCGAGTTCTTTGGAACGGCGCATGCTCTCTTCTAAGTGCGTAAACGGCTCGGCAGAAGCAAAACCAATCTTATCGATACCAAGCTCTTTACTTTTAGCGATAATTTTCTGTTTTAAGACTGCTGTATCCATCAAAAACCTCCTCTCTTTCTTCCTATCTATTGTACTATACTTCTCTTTTATCACAAAGTGTCTAAATTTTGCGCAAAAAAAGAACGCTAGCCTTCGGTGAAAACACTGCGAAAGTTAACGTTAGTCGAACATCAATTGCCGTGCAAAATCAATTACAGAGCAAAAGATTATTTGTATAATAGCGCTTTTCTCAGAAAAAATCAACTGAAAAGTTAAGAAATTCTAACGTTTTTGAAAATTTTTTTGTCGTTCCCCAAGTTAACTTGATTTTTCATCAAAAAAACCTTCTGTTATGCACTTTAAGAACATTATAAACAAAGAAAAAGCAACTCCTCGAGTTGCTTTTCTTATACTGTTTTCTTCTTCACTTCATTATACAATTCTTCCGTAATCGTAGCAGCTGCCATCGGATGGTCTTTCGGATTAATAACGACATCATAATACTCTAATTGTTCATCAAGCGTCACAATTAATCCTTTACAATCTTCGCCATAGTGCTTACGAAGTCTCTTCCAGTCCGTATACACTAGGAGTGCCAGCTCTTTCGTTTTTCCGGGTTGCATCGCTAAATCAAAAGGAATGTTAGGTTCTATTTCAGTTTGCGGGTTGTCTTCCAAAAGTTGGTCATACCCATGAAGTCGCATTGGAGCTATGAATTTTGCGGTTTTTAGAGCTTCATAAAACTGATATAAATAGACCTGGCTGAGTGTTTTCTTATCTTTAGTATTCAGCTTGCCCAATTGACGTGCCAAATATAACCACTTGATCACATTCGGATTCGTTACAGGGATTTCTTTTTCATCAATCCCTTTATACCGCGGAAGATCTACTAGTTGTTCCGCAAGAATCGTTGTTTTTTCACCACAATATTGAATTCCACGTATTCCATCATAGATAAATAAGTCTCTTATGAAATTACGAATCCCTTCTTTATCAGGCCCATTCTCAATTCGTTTAAAATCAAATATCTCATCTTTCTTATAAATCTCTTTATGGTAATGCATGTATGAGCTTGGAATCAATTGAGCCATTGGCATTGTAACAGAGAGTGAGCCCTTCTCATCTTCTGATGCATGTGAAAATAGATAAGGCTCATCAGTTTCTACTGAATACACTACATAAATATCATCTACTAAAAACAGTTTTTCTCGAATCAATTTATAGAGTTCTCGTCTTTTATAATTTAATAGTACCTGTTTGGCTTCAAATCGTTTAGCCTCTTCAGCATGCACTCTATAATATAATTGCCAAATCTCCGAAATATCTGAAGCCGCTAATTTTTCACAATCCTCTTTAGTAAGTTTGCCCTCTTGCTCATTCACAAAAGCGATTCCCAGCGCAGTAATATAAGCATTATATCGTTGTTCATCCGGAGCATTTTCCGAATGCAACACCGTTCCCTTATAAATATCAAGTTTATCCCCATCTTGGACTCTTGCCATCACCATTGTGTCTGTAGCTTCTTGAACCTCGCCTTCAGGAACCTCAAGTGATAGAACGGTTGTTTTCACAGGAGTTTCCGTCACACAACTCATCTTTGTTACAACAATTTCGTCCCCCACTTTTATGGTTCCTTTCACGAAACCCATAATCATTATGTCTGAAGAATTGTCCTCTTCCTTGAAAATATTAACAACCCCAAGAGTAAAACTCGGATCCTGTTTCTTCTTTCCAAATAAAAAATCGAATAATCCCATTCATATTCCTCCCGTTTGCTAATCGCTGATACTTGATACTTAAATTATATCATAGCTTATTTCGAGAATATATAAACCACTAAACCAGAGAAAAGCAACTCAAGGAGTTGCTTTTCTTATAACTATTTAATCTACTGCATTAAAGAATTCTTCTGTCATCAATACAGCTATCGTGTATTCTCCAGGATTAATAACAACATCATAATCTTTTACCAACTCATCAAGCGTTACAACTAACCCTTTATACTCTTCACCAAAGTGTTTACGGAGTCTCTTCCAATCTGTATACACTTGAACGGCCTTCTCTTTTGTTTTCCCTTGTTTTATCGCTAAATTAAAAGGAATATTAGGTTCGATTGCAGTTTGTGGATTATCTTCCAGAAGTTGGTCATACCCATGAAGTTGCATAGGCGCAATAAATTTTGCGGTCTTTGTAAATCTGGCAAGCAGATAAAAATATGCTTTACCGATATTCTTTTCTTCTTTATCTTCTATTCCGTCCAATTGACTTGATAGATGCAAAAACTTCATTAAATCTGGATTCGTTACAGGGATTTCTGCTTCATCTACCCCTTCATAATTCGGAAGGTCCATTAATTCTTTTGCAAAAATCAACGTATCTTCTGTGAAATATAGAATCGATTCTACTCCATCATATATAAATAAATCTCTTAGAAAATTACGAATTCCCTCTTTTTCAGGTCCGTTTTCAATTCGTTTAAAATCATTTCTCTCATCTTTCTTATAAATCTCTTTACGGTAATGCATGTATGAACTTGGAATCAGATAAACCCATGAATGTGAAACAGTGATCCCCTTATTTCCATCTAATGATGCAGTAGCAAACAAATGAGGTTCGTTCGTTTTTGTTGAGTATATTACATAAATGTCATCTAATAAAAATAGTTTTTTCCGAATCAAATTAAAGAAATCTCGTCTTCTCTGATCCACCTTCATTTTTATTTCTTTTACCTTTTCAAACTCTTCAAGATGGGCTTTCCAATATAAACTCCAAATCTCTGAAATATCTGAAGCGGCTAATTTTTCACGATCCTCCTCAGTGAGTATTCCATCTTGTTGCCTTACAAAAGCGATATCCATTGCAAAACGATAAGTAAGATAAACCTGAGTATCTGTCACGTTTTCCGAATGCAACACGGTACCTTTATAAATCCCAAGTTTATTCCCGTCTTTGACTTTTACCTTCACCACCTTTTCTGAGGCTTCTTGAACCTCCTCTTCATCAACATAAATGGATGAAATGACGGTTTTTACAGGCGTCTTGGATAAACAACTTATCTTTGTAACAACAAGTTCGTCACCTACTTTGATGGTTCCTTGAACAAAGCCCTCAATAATTAAGTCTGTAGCGTTGTCATCAACACCAATTACATTAATTACTCCAAGAATACAGCTTGATTCTGATTCTGATTCTTTCTTCTTTCCAAATAAAAAATCAAATAATCCCATTTTGTTTCTCCTACTCCAAGTTATTCACTATCTTTGGTTTCGTTACCCGTTTCGAAATATAGCGTTCCGTTAATAAGGACAGGATGCGGAATTAATGGACCTCCCAACGGTTGGAGGAGACCTCTCCACCCATCCCCGTACTCTTCATTGAATCTCTTCCAATCTGTAAAAATTGGAACAGCCTTCTTATTGTCTTTTAGCTCTTTCATTGCTAACTCATACTTCACATCTTCTGCAAAAGAAGTCTCCCCTTTTTCGTTGGGCTTTGGTAATTCTCCTTCTACTTTGATAGGTACAATAAAACGTGCTGTTTTTAAGGCTTCCGTCAAACGGTTTAAATACAATTTGGATAAGAAATCTCGGTCTCTCTTTCCTAATGTAGTAGTATCTCCAATTTGGCCTAGCATTAGCAAGCAACGAACCACATCTGGATTCATGATAGGTTTATCAACCTCTCTCATTCCTTCTAAATCTGGGGATTTTATTAGCGCTTTTGCATTAATTGACGTTTTATCTGAAATAAACTCAATTCCTTCAGCTCCATTTAAGAAAATTACTTCGTTTAAGAAATTCAGGATTCCATCTTTATTAAGCCCGTTTTCAATGCAACGTAGTTCAAACTCATCAGGGTATGTAATTTTCTCTTTATATGCCGTAGGAATTAAACGTACCATTGTTTCAGCTGGCTCGAGGCTACCATCTTTATTTCTTGTTGAACTTATGAACAAAGCTGGTTCTCCAGTCTTTACAGAATAAACTGCATATATTTCATCGAGTGTTAATAAT
>CAUVGI010000053.1:0-9471 GCA_963551375.1 uncultured Streptococcus sp.
GATTCTGAAAGAGAGCAGTTGGAAGATAACATCATCGAAGCGAATCAATTAGTAGAGATGACGGATTTGCATCTTCAAATCTTGCATCAAATCGCAAACACGTATAACAATGTATTGAATAATAACTTGAACGACACGATGAAATTCTTAACGGGCATCTCGATTTTAATGACGATTCCGGATATTGTGACGGGATTCTTTGGGATGAATGTGCAGATTCCATTTACGGAGTATAGACACGGCTGGGCGATTATTCTTTTGATTATCGCATTCGGTTGGATAGGCGTGTCGCAGATTATCAAGCGCATTATGAAAGATTAACCAAAAACACCTTCCTACTTGATAGGGAGGTGTTTGTTGTTTGAGTGCTAGTTTTTTATTGGTGCTCACATATATGATTACTTCGAATCCTTGCGGATTTATTTATTGTAGCTGTAACGTTGCACCGGCGCAAGCCTTGGTCTTGCGCCTAAAAAGACTCAAAAAGGGAGTAAGGAATAAATTCCTAACTCCCTTTAATTCGTATTTTTTGCTATTCACGTTACTGCTACAATAAAATCCACAAGATTCTCCGTAATCATTTATAAACTTGCTACATAAGAAAAAAACTTCCTATCGGGTAGGAAGGTTTTTGGAAATCTGAGAATAGGAGACCTATCTAACCTCATTTGGTGATGGAAGGTTAAATCAGTTTCTTAGCTTTTTCGGTGTTGGCGAAGTGGAGTTTGGCCACTTTACCAAGAAGTTCCATACCGCCGTGTTTTAAAATAGTGGCTGCTGTCTTATCGACGTTCGCGCCGGCACCGCTTGGAAGTTCATAACCATATTCGGCGCTAAGCGAATCGAGGCCATCAAGGAAAGCACATCTAGCAATCATAGAAGCGGCCGCAACTGCGATATGGTGACTTTCGCCTTTTGTAATAAAGTATGTTTTGTCTTTATCCACAAGGTCTTGGCCTTTGAGATAACGGTAATACAAGTCTGGTTTACAGAATTGGTCGATTAAATACGCTTCTGGAACCTCAGGAGCGAGTTTTTCAGTTAAGAGACGGAGGGCTTGGTTATGAAGCAGTGCCTTCATCTCGTTTAGATTTTTCACTTGTTGGACTTCGTTATATTTCTCTGGCCAAAGCGTTAATAACTTATAAGGCACAGCTTCTTTGATTTTTGGAACGAGGGCCTTAATTTGGTCGTCCGTCATATCTTTGGAATCGCGAACGCCCATCGCTTTTAACGTTGCGATGTTTTCTTTTGAAACATAAGCTGCCGCTACCGTCAGTGGACCAAAGTAAGCGCCGTTTCCGACTTCATCGCTTCCGATGACACTCCAAGTCGCAAAACCTTCTGGAAGAGTGGAGTCTCCTGGGGCTTTTTTTGCAGTGGCATCCATCGATTGTTCGAGGTGGTTCTTTTGGATAAAGGTTTCAATGCCTTTGCCTTGAAAGAGAACCTTACCCGATTTATAGGCCGTAATCGATAAACCGTCGACCTTTAGACGCAATGTTGCGTGTGGTGGAGGAGATTGCGTGTAGGAAGCATAGGTCGCTCCAAGTGTTGCAATTTGCTCAGGTGATAAAATTAAAGTTAATGAATTCATGTCGTTCCCCCTTTTCTTTTTAGCATACCACGACAAAATTCATCCGTCCACTCTCTAAAAAAGTGGATTATTAGTGTATTTTTTAAATGAAAAATGGTAAAATAAGGTGATATTATGGAGAAAGTGAGAGGGTCTTTTGTGAATCAACCAAAAACAAGAGTAAAAGCAACGATTTCAGGGAAATCTTATACGATTATTGGTCGTAAGTCGCAACAAGAAATGCAAAGTATTGTGCGTGTCTTACAAGAACAATTAGATCAAATCACTCGAGTATCTGACAAATTGTCGACGGAAGAAGTGGCGCTCCTTGCAGCCATCAATGCCATCTCGAATCAATTTGAAAAGCAAGAAGAAGTGGTCGCATTAAAGAAACGAGTGGAGCAATTAGAAAAAGAATTGCGCAACATTCAACATAAACGCCCTTCGATTGATGCAACTAGAAAACAACAATTAGAAAAACAATTTGAATTACAACAAGATTTGTTGAGAAGGTAGGTTTCAATGGTAACGTTAATTATTTTATTTTATTTATTAGTCGGTGTGTATACCGGAATGCGCCGAGGCTTAACTTTAGAACTCGTGTATATCGCAGGATACTTCATTACATTCTTAGTTGCGATATTCACTTACGAAGGACTCGCGAAGTTCTTATCCGTGTACATCCCATATCCATCTTATATTCCTGGAAATCACTTAGCGATTTTCACAGAAGCACAAGCAATGTCACTCGACCAATCATTTTATAAATTGGTTGCATTCCTAGTGATTATGATTCTTGGATGGTTAGTGGTTCGTTTCTTAGGATATGTTGCTAGCGAATTAACCTTCTTACCGTTATTGAAACAATTCAATACAATCGGTGGAGCAGCACTTGGATTCTTTATGAATTACTTATTCATTTACTTTGTATTATACGCAGTAGCGATGATTCCACTGGCACCGGCTCAAAAAATTGTTGAAGGCGGCTTGCCAAACTTCATCATTACAAAAACACCAATTGTGACGCAAATCGTTTCAAGTTGGTTATTACCTAAATAAAACCTCGAAGCGTGGAACAGACTTGTTCCACGTTTTTTAAGAAAGAAGGACTGTTATGAATTCGAAAATCGAAAAGGTTTTAGAATTTTCAAAAATTAGAACACAACTGGCCGAATATGCGACTTCCGAAAAAGGGAAGCAAATGATTAAGGAACTTCCAATTGAAGTCGAAGCAAAGGCTATTCAACATAAAATTGAAGAAACAACAGATGGAGTGGAGCTCTTACGGTTGAAACAAGGAATTCCAATCCCAAGGTTGAAAGATATTAGTTTTGCTCTGAAACGTTTAGAGCTAGAAGCAGGACTTAATGGGCGCGAGTTAAGTGATATTTTACGTGTCTTAACGACAACACATGAGGTTGAGCGTTTCTTTGAAAAAGTCGAAGAAGAGGAAATCTCATTAAAACGTGTGCCACGTCTTGTCGAAAAACTAGAGAGCATTCCAGAGGTAACAAGCGAACTAGAAGCCTCTATTCGTGAAGATGGATATGTTTTAGATAGTGCGTCTCCAACTTTACACGGGGTTCGTGTAGGCATTCAAAAGACGGAACAAGATATCCGACGTCAAATGGATCAATATCTCACTGGGAAGAATGCGCAATATTTAAGCGACACGATTATCACGATTCGTAATGACCGTTATGTACTTCCTGTAAAAGCAGAGTATAAATCTGTCTTTGGCGGAACGGTCCATGACCAAAGTTCGACAGGGCAAACGCTCTTTATGGAGCCACAAGCTGTCGTGAATTTAAACAACAAGCTTCGTGAGTATCAAATCCAAGAGAAGCGTGAAGTTGAACGTATTCTTTGGGAATTGTCTCAAAAACTCATGCCATATACGAATTCGTTGCATCAAAACCATTATGTATTGGCACGTCTGGATGTAGTGAATGCAAAAGCGCTGTACGCTCATGAATTGAGAGCGACAGAACCGATTATCGATTCCAATAATTACGTAGCTCTTTGGCAAGCGTGGCACCCACTTTTAGAGCGTGAGAAGGCTGTGGCAAACGATATTATTCTTGGGGAAGAGTATCAAGCCATTGTCATTACAGGGCCGAATACGGGTGGTAAAACCATCCTCTTGAAGACGGTCGGTGTCATCCAGTTGATGGCACAGATGGGGCTATATATTCCTGCGGGTGAAAATAGCCGTGTAGGAATCTTTACAGAAATTTTTGCAGATATTGGAGATGAACAATCGATCGAGCAAAATCTATCGACGTTCTCATCTCATATGTCGAATATCGTGTCTATTTTGAAACAAATTAACGATAAGAGCTTGCTTTTAATCGACGAAATTGGTTCGGGGACAGACCCGCAAGAAGGCTCGTCTCTTGCGATTGCGATTCTCGATTATATTGCAAGTAAGCAAAGTTATGTGATTGCCTCAACACACTATCCCGAGTTAAAAGCATACGGCTATGACCGTCCTAAAACGATTAATGCAAGTATGGAATTTGATGGGGATACCCTTCAACCAACCTATCAACTTTTACTAGGAGTACCAGGACGTAGTAATGCTTTTGATATTTCAAAACGTCTCGGCTTACCATCGATTATCATCGACCAAGCGCGCGGACTTCTATCTGAAGAAGACCAAGACTTGAATGCGATGATTAGTGACTTGGAACAAAAACGTCGCCGTGCGCAACGTGATGCCGATAAGACGCGTCATCAGTTAGAATTGAGTACGCAGTTACTTGAGGATTTACAACGCGAAACAGAGCAATTCCAAGCGAATAAAGCACGTCTCTTAGAAGAAGCGAAAGAACGTGCAAATACCTTAATTGAACAGAGCCAAGATGATGCGGATAAGATTTTATCTGAAATTCGTGAACTTCAATTAAGAAGTAAGCAAAGTACTGTTAAAGAGCATGAGATGATTGAGAAGAAAACAGCGCTGAAAGACTTGAAGCATGAGCAAGCCTTGAAGAAGAACAAGGTACTTCGCAAGGAAAAAGCGAAGAAGGCGCTGCAAGTCGGACAAAGTGTCGAGGTTCTTTCATTTGGCCAACGCGGTACGCTTGTTGAGAAGGTGAATGACAAGGAATGGGTAGTTCAAATGGGAATCATCAAGATGAAGATTGCCGTTGAGGATCTTTCTCCAATTGCTGAGGCGCAAGAAGCCAAGCAACAAGTCATCGTGAAGAGTGCACGTAGTAGTCACGTCTCTTCAGAACTAGACCTTCGCGGAAAACGTTACGAAGAAGCGATGAAGGATCTAGAGTTATATCTGGATTCAGCCATTCTTGCGAACTATCCACGTGTAACCATTATTCATGGACGTGGAACAGGAGCCATCCAACAAGGCGTTCATAAGGTGCTACGTAGCCACCGTTCTGTTGCAAGTTTTGAATTTGCGCCGATGAATACGGGTGGAAATGGAGCGACCATTGTGACCTTTAAGTAAACCGTGAGCAGAATAGTTGGTCACCTTCAGAGGGGTTGCTATACTAGGTTTATAGAAAAAGGAAAGGATGATTCGAATGGTAAAATCATTAACAGATAAAAACTTTGTAGAAGAAACTAAAAATGGAGTAGTCTTAGTAGACTTCTGGGCAACTTGGTGTGGTCCATGTCGTATGCAAGGTCCAGTAATCGACCAATTAGACGAAGAAATGGGAGATAAAGTCACTTTTACAAAAGTAGATGTTGACGAAAACCCAGAAACAGCTCGTGCATTTGGCATTATGAGTATCCCAACATTACTCATCAAAAAAGATGGCGAAGTTGTTGATAAAGTGGTTGGCTACCATGCTAAAGAACAATTAGAAGAAATTTTAGAAAAATATTTATAAAATCTAAAGTCTCCAAACGCTTGATATATCAAGGTTTTCCCTTGGTGTATCAGGCGTTTTTTTATTTTGTTAAAATTTTTTTCGAAAAGGTGTTGACAAATTTTTGCTTTAGTCTTATAGTTAGTTACACAAGTAACTAACCAATTAACACAAAGTGATCATGAACAAGGAGGTGCGTTATGAAATTTGATTTTCAAAGTGATATCCCATTATTTCAACAAGTAGCCAATCAATTGGAAGAAGAAATCTTCCATGAAGTCTACAAAGAAGGAGATCAAGTACCGTCGACAACTGAGATTTCCACAGGATATCAAATCAACCCAGCAACGGTATTGAAAGGAATGAACTTACTCGTGAGCGAACAAATACTTGAAAAACGAAGAGGTCTCGGAACGTTTGTAGCAGAAGGGGCCAGAAAAATTATCTTAAGCAAGAAACAAAATGAATTTGCCAATCAAATGGTGCCAAACTTCTTAAAAGAAGCACAAGCGCTCGGTATTACGAAAGACGAATTAGTAAAAATCATCGAAGGAGGCTTCCAATAATGAGTATTGAAGTCAAAGATTTAAAGAAGAAGTATTTGCAAAAAGAAGCGGTAAAAGGAGCAACATTCACGATTGAACCTGAAAGTATTATCGGGTTGCTCGGACGAAATGGTGCCGGAAAGAGTACAGTGCTAAATATGATTGCTCGCCGCATCGAAAAGACAAGCGGTGACATCACTCTTGATGGGGTGGACCTTCATAAGACAGCAAGCGCGATGCATGAAGTGTACTTATCCAGTTCGGACAACTGGTTCCCGCAAGAATATAAATTTAAAGATCTCCTTGGTATCTATCAAGCGACTTACCCAGAATTTGATATGGAATTTGCCCAAGACCTTATCAAAGTGTTCGATGTGAACGTAAAGCAAAAATACTCAAAAGCCTCAACAGGATATAAAAGTATTATGAAAATTATCTTGGCGCTTGCGAACCCTAGCGAATACATCTTCTTAGATGAACCAGTGCTTGGACTTGATGCGAACCACCGCCAAATCTTCAATAAGAAGTTGCTTGAAGCTTATGCGCGCCGTCCTCGTACATTTGTTATTGCAACGCATTTAATCGAAGAAGTAGCCTCAATTTTAGAAAAAGTTATTGTGATTAAAGACGGAGTAGTGACAGAAGAAGTACTGGTCGAAGATGTTCTTCGTAAAGGATACGTCGTTAGTGGAGCATCTCCATTAGTACAAGAATATGTGGCCGGTAAAAAGGTTCTTGAAACAAATCAAATCGGAAACCATACAAGATGCGTAGTGATTGGGCCTAAGGAAGAAGCACAACCTGGATTAGAGTTTTCTCCATTAACCTTACAAGATTACTTTATCTCAATCACTCGAAAGGAGAATGAATAAGATGAACCGTTTATTATCAGTTGTCAGCATGGGATTAGCAAGAAGATGGAAAACAATTTTAATGTTCTTAGGAGCTTGGTGGATTATTACAAGTTTCTTAATGAAGATTTTTGCAAATGGGGACTTTAGCACATTCGGTACTTATTTCCCAATTTACTTCGATAATGAAATTGCATTGATTATCTTAATCATTGGGATTGGCTATATCGTTGAACAATTCCGTCTAGAAAGTCAATTAGGATTAACAAGAAAAGAACAAATCGAAAGCTTATTCATCCAAACGCTTGTCGATTCTGGAATCATCACTTTGATTTACGCCTTATTAATTCCATTAAGAAATGGAGTTTCAATGGGCTCAGTAACCATTCAATCGCGCTTAGGGGACCTATTTGACCCAGAAAATATCGTTATCAGCATCGCAGTCTTTTTCGTAAAAGTCGTTCTAATTCACCTAATCGCAAATGTTCTTGGAATTGTGCTTAATAAATTTAATCAAAAAACAGGGATCTATGGACTAGGCCTAGTGTTCTTGATTACTGCATTAATTGGAGGAAGTTTTACTCGCCAAATTAGTGATGGCCAAATGCCAGGTTTTGTAACAGCTTTTCTAGAATTTCTTAATATCATTACAACACATAAAGTGGAATCCATTTCTATCGCATTAGTGATTCTAGTGGCACTTCAAATCCTCGTTACAAGAAAACACCAAAGCATCACTCCAGAATAAAATCTATCTCAGAACTCCTGTATATCAGGAGTTCTTTTTGTTTAGGGCGGAGGTTTCTCTCCTTTCTTTTTTAGTCACCTAGTTGTATTTCAAAAAGTTATGAGCACCAGTGTTTGAATGAAAAGGCTGGAGGAGTCAAACGGAGTGCTTATCGGATTCTATAGTGTGAGTAATAGCGATCGTAACTGATGCGAATTAGCAGTAGTTAGGAATTTATTCCTTACTACTGCTTTGAGGCTCAGTAGGTGAGAGACCACGGCTCGAACCGATACAGCTATTACAAACACTATGAAGATATCCGATAAAGGCATGCAGTTTAGACCCTCCAAAGCCTTTTCATTCAAACACCGAAGGTGTTTAGAAGGTGCCCTTTAGTTGGTTAACTTTTTCATAAACCAAACCACTTTTGAATCAGCGTCACTCGAACTATGGTATACTATAGAAGACTAAAGAAAGAAAGGTTGAGAAACCATGAAAAGACCAATCGGGTTTATCGATTCGGGCGTTGGCGGCCTTACCGTCCTCAAAGAAGCCCTTAAACAATTACCAAACGAATCCATGATCTTCCTTGGCGATTCAGCACGTTGCCCATACGGCACACGACCCGTTGAAGAAATCCGCCAATACACATTAGAAATGGTGCAATTTTTACTAGAGAAAAACATTAAAATGCTTGTGATTGCGTGTAATACCGCGACTGCAGTAGTTCTAGAAGAATTACAAAACACATTAACCATTCCAGTCGTTGGAGTGATTCAACCAGGGAGCCTTGCAGCCATCAAGCAAACGAAGAATGAGCGCATCGGTGTTCTTGGGACGAACGCGACCATTGCAAGTAAAGTATATCCAAAGACCATGCATGACAAGAATAAAGGAATCGAAGTGTTCGATATCGCTTGTCCGAAATTTGTACCGATTGTTGAAAGTAATCAATCAAATACGAAGGAAGCAGAAGAAGTCGTTCGTGAAACCTTACGTCCATTAGAAGGAACAGAGGTCGATACAGTGATTCTAGGCTGTACGCATTATCCATTACTTCGTCAAACGATTCAAAAAGTGGTCGGAGCAAACGTGACATTGATTGACTCAGGAGCAGAAACAGTCTCCAGCGTGAGTGCGTTACTAGACTACTGCAAGCTTAGCGAAACGCCTGAAACGAATCCTGAACCAACTCTTGAAATTTATACAACAGGAGAAGCGAGCCTTTTTGAAGAGATTGCTGAAAACTGGTTGAATCGAACAGGTCTGAAGGTGAAAAAAGTGACACTTAAAGAAGAAGTAAAACCCGTCGAATTGAAAAAAGAAATCGTAATTGCGACGAATAATGTTGGGAAAGCCAAAGAGTTTGCGGAGATTTTCGAACCAAAGGGATATTTTGTAAAGACTCTTCGAGATTTCCAAGAATTAGAAGAAGTCGAAGAGACAGGAAAAACCTTCGAAGAAAATGCACGATTGAAGGCTGAGACGATTGCCAATGCCTTACAAACAATCGTATTAGCGGATGACTCTGGTTTGTGTGTGGATGCTTTGGACGGGCAACCAGGTGTATATTCAGCACGTTTTGCTGGCGAACCAAAGAGCGATGCTGCGAATAACGCGAAGCTTCTATCAGAACTTGGCGGACTCGTTGGAGAGGAGCGCTCAGCTCATTTCACTTGCTGCTTAGTGTTAGCTGCACCAAATAGTGAATCACTTGTGGTTCAAGCAGAATGCCCAGGTCAAATCGCGACTCTACCAGCTGGGGATAGCGGATTTGGATATGATCCATTATTCATTATTCCTGAGTACGGTAAGACATTTGCGCAACTAGGAATGGATATTAAAAATAAAATTAGCCACCGTGCGAAAGCCATTGAATTGCTTGTTAGCCAGTGGGAAAAATGGACTCATGAGTTAAATCAAACGGAGGAAT
>CAUVGI010000054.1:0-9152 GCA_963551375.1 uncultured Streptococcus sp.
GCACTAATGATGATAAATAGTAGCAATAAGATCCATGGCCATTTCTTTTTCTTCTTCTTTTTTGGCTCCTCTTGAACAGCTTTCTTTTCTTCGTCAAATTGAATTTCAGGAACTTCCTTACTTGTTGCTGGTATCTTACGAGGGATTTGCCCCGTCGCAATTGGTTGTAACACCTTTGTTTCCTGACTGAAAGCAGTCGGTTTAAACATTGGCTCATGTAAACGTTCTGGATTTAAGCACGTTTGTAAATCTTCCAACATTTCATAGCAACTGCTGTAACGATCAAGAGGTTCTTTCGCCGTCGCCTTTAGCACCACATTTTCTAAGCTTTGTGGCACAGTTGGTAACATCTGTGAAATACGAGGAAGCGGCTCTTGGAAATGTTTCAACGCGATTGAAACTGCTGATTCTCCTTCAAAAGGAACTTCACCGACTAATAACTCATACAATACGATACCGAGTGCATAAATATCACTGCGGATTGTTGCCATTCCACCTCTTGCCTGTTCAGGTGATAAATAATGAACAGAACCAAGCAAAGTATTCGTTTGTGTTAATGACGTTTCAGAAAGTGCAATCGCAATCCCAAAGTCTGTAATCTTCACATTACCTTCTCTATCAATTAAGATGTTTTGCGGTTTAATATCGCGGTGAATGATTCGATTTTGGTGAGCGAGTTCAATCGCTGAAACGATTTGTGTCATAATACGAACAGCTTCGCGTGGTGGAAGAGGTCCTCTTTCGCGAATGTACTCTTTCAAATCCGTTCCTTCAACGTATTCCATTACAATGTAATTTGTTCCGTCTTCTTCTCCAACATCATACACACTTACAATATTTGGATGGACTAATTGTGTTGCTGATTGTGCTTCTCGTTGGAAACGTCTCATCGCTGCTTCATTTGTATGGAAGTCTAAGCGCAACACTTTTACTGCCACGGGTCTTTCTAGAATTAAATCTTGTGCTAAATATACAGTGGCCATTCCACCTGTCCCGATATGAGACTTGATTTTATAGCGACCACCAACTGTTTTTCCTGGTGCAATCATTCTTCTACCTCCTCCCTGGCAGTATATTTTGCAATCGCAACGGTAATATTGTCACGACCGCCGGCTTCATTTGCAGCATCAACCGCTTTATTCGCTTGCGTTGTTACATCTGAATAATTCCCTAGAATCTCTTTAATATATTGATCTTCAACCATATTCGATAACCCATCGGTACATAGGAAAATCGTGTCTCCGTTTTTAAGGCTCACTCTTACAAAATCAATCTGGACATTAAGCGTAATCCCTAAGGACTGCGTTACAATATTTCTTTGAGGGTGGCTTTTTGCTTCCTCTTCCGAGATTTCTCCAGATTTTAACAGTTCATGTACGAGTGTATGATCTTCTGTTAATTGTTTAATTTGATAATTGCGATACAAATAAGCACGGCTATCACCAACGTTTGCAATTAATAATTCAGAACCGATAACTACGGCAAGCACAATTGTTGTTCCCATTCCATCTAGCTCACGATATTGATTCGCTTTTTGGAAAATACGATCATTTTCGGCCTGAATATTTTTAACGAGCCATTGATAAGCGGCTTCTGTATCCGTAATACTTTCTTCTTCCCAACGTTTTCCCAAATGCGATAATGCCATAGCACTTGCTACATCCCCAGCATTATGCCCGCCGATTCCGTCACACACAACAATCATCGGCACGTTTTGAGTATTCAAAAAATATCCGGCAGCATCTTCATTTAAAGTACGTCTTTGTCCGACGTCACTTTTGATGGCTATCTCCATATTTTTCCTCCTGTTGCGAATTTATTTCCTTACCATTCTCGCGATGAAAAATCCATCTGTATGATATTCATGCGGTAAAATCGTAAGCATCGGATTTTCCTTTGTACAACCAAACTCTTCGATTGGTTGTAATTCGAATTCCGGATGTTCTCGTAAAAAGTTATGGACTACTTCTTCATTTTCACCCTTGTTAATTGTACAAGTTGAATAGATGAGTTTTCCACCTTTCTTTACCATTGTAGCAATTGCAGACAAAATTTCCAACTGTATTTTTGTTAATTTTGTTAAATCTTCACTATTTTTTGTGTATTTTATATCTGGTTTACGACGCATCAAGCCCAATCCAGAGCATGGTGCATCTACAAATACCGCGTCAAAACTTTCATTTTTAAAGAGCTCTCCCGCTTTTCTAGCATCAAGAGCATGTGTATGAATTCTGTCTTCTACTCCTAGGCGTTTAGCATTTTGATGGATTTTACGTAATTTATTCTCATGTAAATCCAACGCTTCTACAAGTCCGCCCACTTCAGACACTAAGTAACTTGCAAAATGAGTGGTTTTTCCTCCAGGAGCAGCACAAGTATCAAGTACCTTATCTCCATGTTGAAGTTTTCCTACTTGGGCCACTAATGAAGAAGATTCATCTTGAACGGTAACCATTCCATCTTTGAAGGCTTTCGACCCTAGTAAATCTCCTTCTTCAACAATCACTGCACGAGGAGACAACTTACTTGGCTGAACTGATACGCCTTCTTCTTTCAGAAGAGTTTGTACTTCTTCAATTGACATATTCGGATTTTGAATACGCGCACTTAGGTGGGGCGCAATATTTAAACTTGGGAAAATTTCTCTAGCCTCTTCCCCATATTGTTCAAATAATAAATCCACAATCCAACGTGGCATACTATATTCAACACTCAAACGTTCACGTTCATCTTTAATAGAAGAAACTCCATCGAATCCAGCACGTTGAACATTTCGAAGAACACCGTTGACGAATTTCGCAATCCCTTGATGACCACGTTTCTTCGCAATTTGAACGGCTTCAAAAATAGCTGCGTGATCAGGTACTCGGTCTAAATACACCATTTGGTATACAGTCATTCGTAGGAGACTTAGCACCCATAATTCCATTTTCTTTTGTTTCTCGATAAATGGTTTTAAATAGAAGTCTAATGTCAGTTTACGCTGAATCGTTCCATAGAATAATTCCGTTAACAAACCTCTGTCTCTTGCATCCAGTTTGTGCTTTTGTAACACGTTTTGAAATGCAACTGTCGAGTATGCTTGATTCTTTTCTACATTCGTTAATAATTCTACGCAAATGTCACGTACATTACTCATGGTTTAACCCCTCAAAAATCGCATCATTCTTCAACCATTCTGAAAATCCATTCATAAATGCCTTCGCATCCATTTGAGCTTTTCCTGCTGGTTGAAGACGTGTAATTTCAAGAACCGTTCCTCCACCGCAAGCAACATACAGACGTCCGCCTTCTACAAATAAGCTACCTGGTGCTTTAGTAGTTTGTTTATCCGTTAAAGCTACTCCCCACATCTTCACACGGTTTCCATTTAAAATCGTAAATGAAGTTGGCCATGGACGTAAGCCACGTACGAAACAATCCACTTCCGTCGCTGTTTTATTCCAGTCAATTTGCTCTTGCTCTCTTGAAATATTTGGAGAGAACGATACAAGCGCTTCATCTTGTTCAACTTCAGTAATTGTTCCAGCAAATAACGCTGGTAATGTTTCGATTAATAAATCCGCTCCAACGACGCTTAGTTTTTCAAACATACTAGCCACATCGTCTTCGCCAGTAATTGGAATGGCGCGTTGTGAAATAATCGCACCCGCATCCATTTTTGCAACCATTCGCATAATTGTTACGCCAGTTTCTTTGTCCCCGTTCATAATTGCATAATGGATTGGAGCTCCACCACGATATTTTGGTAGTAATGACGCATGAACGTTCACCGCACCAAAACGAGGGAAGTTTAAAAACTTCGTTGGCAAGAATTGACCATAGGCAGCTGTTACAATTAAATCTGCGTCTAGTTGCATTAATTCTTCCAATTCCTGTGATCCACTTAATTTTTCTGGTTGATAAACAGGAATATCATGTTCCAATGCCACTACCTTTACAGGAGTTGGTGTAATCACCTTCTTACGTCCAACTGCACGGTCTGGTTGTGTGACAACGGCAATGACTTCAACTGTTTCATCTTCAATTAATCGTTTCAAAACACCTGTTGAAAACTCAGGCGTTCCCATAAAAATAACTTTCTTCATTTTTCACCTCTATAAGAAATGTTGTGGTTCCATATCAATCGTCATGAGTAATTTCTTCGAACCAACTTCTTGTGTTTCCATCATCAATTGTTCTAAGAACTCTTGCAGTTGCGGTTCGTTTTTGTACTTCACAATAATTTGGAAATAATAACGGTTATTCATTCGCGCAATCGATTTAGCAGTCGGTCCTAACACCACTGCATTCGGTGACACATTCGCCTTCAACGCCTCATGCACTTCGATAGCTTTCTTCAACGCCACCCCTTCATCTTCACTCGAGAATGTAATCATCGTTGTAAAGAAGTACGGTGGATAGTTGGCCATATGACGCATCCGCATTTCCGTTTCAAAGAATCGTTCATATTGATGACCTTGCGCTAGTTGAATTGCGTAGTGAGTCGGGTTATAAGTTTGGATAAATACTTCCCCTGGCTTATCCCCACGACCTGCACGCCCTGATACTTGAGTCAATAGTTGGAATGTTTTTTCCGAACTTCTAAAATCAGGAATGTTCAGCGCCGTATCCGCATTAATAACACCCACAAGTGTTACGTTTGGATAATCTAGGCCTTTCGCAATCATCTGCGTTCCAATTAAAATATCCGCTTCTTGATTTTCGAACTGCTTTAAGATAGCTTCATGTTGCCCTTTTCGTCTTGTCGTATCCACATCCATTCGCACAATGCGAGCGTCTGGGAACACTTCCTGCAATTCTTCTTGCACCTTCTGCGTTCCTGTTCCAAAATAACGAATTTGTCGACTATGACATTTCGGACAGAAATTAGGAATATGTTCTTCATGACCACAATAGTGACATTTCATACTTCTTGTATCCATATGAAGCGTTAATGAAATATCGCAATTCGGACATTCTAATACCGTTCCACAATCACGACAAAGTACAAAAGAAGAATATCCTCGACGGTTTAAGAGCAACACACTTTGCTCTCCTCGTTCTAATCGTTTTTCGACAGCATCTAATAACGTCTTCGAAAATGATCCTTTTTGATGAACGAATTCCGTTCTCATATCAATCAAATGAACTTCAGGCAACAGTTGCGCCTGTGCACGTTTCGTTAATCGTAAGAGAGTATAGACTCCCTTTTGTGCACGCGCACGAGACTCAAGACTTGGAGTCGCACTTCCCAACACCACTGGGCAGTGATGATATTCCCCACGCCAAATCGCTACATCGCGAGCATGGTATCTTGGAGATTCATCTTGTTTATACGTTGCTTCATGTTCTTCATCTAAAATAATAATTCCGATGTTTTCTAATGGTGCAAAGACTGAAGAACGAGCACCGACCACAATGTCTGCTTCCTTGTTCTTAATCTTACGCCATTCATCGTATTTTTCACCGACACTTAGCCCACTATGAAGCACCGCCACTCGGTCTCCAAAGCGTGACTTAAATCGGTCGACCATTTGAGGAGTCAATGCGATTTCTGGAACGAGCATCATCGCACTCTTTCCTTTTTCAATCACTTCCCCAATCCATTGTAAATACACTTCTGTTTTCCCAGAACCTGTAACTCCTTCTAGCAAGTACACTTTTGACGTGTCTGTATCAATGGATTCTGCTTTCACTCGGTCAAACGCCACTTGTTGTTCAGGATTTAACTGGAATGGAGCACTCTTTTTAAAGACTCTTCCTTTGTAAGGATCACGGTTCACTTCTTTTTGAACAATCGTAATCCAATTACGTTCAACTGCGAATTTTAAATCAGCTGTTGTAAAATCCGTATCCTCTAAGAAACGTCTCTTTTCGATTTCCATCACTTCCATTGAAGCTAATGTCTTTAAGAGCGCAACTTTCTTCTTGGCACGAGCTGAGATTGTTGGAATAAACTCCTCATACTCTTGCATCACATAATTCAATCGAATCCAGTCTTCTGTTTTCACCTTCGCGCGGTCTTTGACAACCGTCTCGATAACTACAGCCCCTTCTTTCTTCAACTTCATTAGTCGTTTTACATGTTCTTGCGGCAGGTCATCCGTGTATTGCAATGTATTTTCGTAATGGAAAATTTCTCGAAACACATCTTCATGGTCTTTCGGATTCACTAACACAAAACGTTTTTCATAATTGGATTTTAACATTGCTGGGAGCATTGTTTGATAACATTGAATCAGGAAAGCATGAACCTTCTTCGATAAATATGCTCCAAGCTCTATCATCTCTGGTGATAAGACGGGATCTAAATCCATTAAATGCAAAATATCTTTTACTTCTCCGTCAAAATCTACTTCGTCACTAAGTGCTAGTACGAATCCAGAAATACTTCGTCCGCCAAACGGAACTGCAACACGCATCCCCACTTCAATACTCTCTTGTAAATTTTCTGGGACATGATAATCAAATGGTCGATTCACTTGAATGACTGGAACGTCAACGATTACTTTTGCATACATCTTCTCACCTCCAAAATAGTTTTACTACTCATTATACCATAATGCACTTTAATTTGTTGTCGCTTGCTCTACACTTCAAAACTACGAAAACAAAAAAGCCAAGGGAGTTTCCCTTGACTATAAATTTGATTATACGTGTTCAGGTTTGCTGTCTTCACGAATTGTTAAGTCACCAGCAACAACTTCTTCCAACGCACGACCTACGTTTTTATGTGATTCGTAGTGTTCTAACATTGGTGGTTCATGGTGGTGTAATTCATGCGCACGTTTGCTTGATAAAATAACTAATGAATATTTTGAATCGATTTTTTTCAATAATTTATCGATTGATGGATATAACATCATAACAGATTCCCTCTTTCTACTCTTCTTCTAAAATTTCTTCTAATTCATCTTCGAACTCTTCAATGCTTTCCAAGTTTCTTTGGATGCGTAAATGTTCTGTTTGAATAATTGCTTCGATTTGTCGAACCGCATTTTCTACTTTGTCATTCACAACAGAGTAATCATAATACTTCATCAAACCAAGTTCTTCTCTTGCAACCTTCATACGGTTTTTAATTACTTCGTCTGAATCTGTTCCACGGTTTACGATGCGAGATTCTAGTTCATGCAAATCAGGCGGCGTTAAGAAAATAAACACCCCATCCGGCATTGCTTCACGTACCTGAAGCGCCCCTTGAACTTCAATTTCTAAGAATACATCTTTCCCTTTGTCTAATGTTTCTTGCACATAATCTAAAGGCGTTCCATAGTAATTCCCTACGTACTCTGCGTATTCTAATAATTTTTTATTCGCAATCATCTCTTCAAATTCTTCTCTTGATTTGAAGAAATAATCTTTTCCATCCACTTCACCTGGTCTTGGCTTACGAGTCGTTGCGGATACTGAGTACACAAATTCTTGATTGTCTTTTGCAAAAATTGCTGCACGTACGGTTCCTTTTCCGACACCTGAAGGCCCAGATAAAACGATTAATAAACCTTTTCTTGCCATAATCGTTTGAAAACTCCAATCTCTTTACATCTTTCTACTATAGTATCACAAACACTATAATTGCACCAACCAAAAATAATAGAAAATCAATAAAAAATCAATCTCCATACGTTTTCTTTTGATTTTCTATGATTTCAGTAAACTAATCCGCACGATTGAAGCTCAAAACAAAAAGGCTGGATAATTCCAGCCTGATTCTATGCAATTCTGATGTTTTTCCATCGGCCGCTTCTAAATCGAAGGAGAATGATCATATCCCTGATAAATTGGTCGATAAAGACCGCATACCACGCGCCAGCAAGTCCCCATCCGAAGAAGTTTACGAATACATATCCTAAACTTAATCGAATCACACATGAACCAATAAAAATAGCAATGAGTGGCCAAACTGTATCTCCTGCACCACGTAAGGCTCCAGAAGTAATCAATTGGTGGCTTTGGAATGGTTGAACGAACGCAACAATTGATAAAGCAATCACTGTATTTTGAATAATTTCTACATTATCCGTATACATTCCTGCTAGTAGTGTTGCTCCAAAATAAATGGAGACAGACATCATAATCGCTAAAGCTAGACCAATTTTCTGACACATTTTAGTGTAACGCTCAGCTAATTTCTCGTCTTTCGCCCCAAGCGATTGCCCCATCAGCGAGGAAGCTGTAATCCCGAATGCTTGTGCTGGAGAATATGAGAGCGAAAGTACATTGAGGGCAATTTGGTGAGCTGCATAGACGTTATTCCCTAACCCTGACACAATCTTCAAGAACATAATCACCCCGAAACGTAGTGCCATTTGCTCTAATGCTGTTGGAATACCAATACGTACTAAATCGCGCATCACATTAACATTGAATTCAAACTTTTCTTTAAAATCGAGTTTCAACACACTCTTTCCTGACAAGATATATCGGATATTTAATCCCATCGCAATTAAATTTGATAATGCGGTTGAAATCGCAGCACCGGTAACGCCTAACGCTGGGAAGCCAAACATACCGTAGATTAAAATCGCATTTCCTAAAACATTACAACTATTTGCGATAATGTTATTCTTCATTGGAATTTTTGTTTCGCCAATCCCACGAAGTGCTGCTGTTACAGTAAACGATAGTGATTGGAAGATAAATCCGATTGTGACAATTCTAAAGTAGTTTAACCCGACATTAATAACCGTTTCATCTGCACCCATCAGTGATAAAATTTCTGGAGCAAAGATTAACATCAAAATTGCGGCAGGCGTTACACAGAATACCATCGCAAGGATCATTACGTGCTTCAAGATACTTCCCATACGATTGTATTTTTTTGCTCCAAAATACCGAGCAATAATAGCCGTACCACCGACGTTTAACGCTTGAATTAAACTTAAGCCTAAAAACATTGGTTGATTTGTCATCCCAACTGCAGAAACGGCTGCGGCAGTGTCTCCTGGAACTTTCCCGACCATCATCATATCGACCATTCCAAAGAGTGCGCCAAGAAGCACTTCCACAAACACTGGCCAAACAATGACAAATATATTTCTTCTTAATTCTTTATTCGTTAATTGTTGCTCTACTTCCACGCAACCATTCCCCTCACAATAAATGTAGTTACTATTCTACACCTATTTTTCTTTCAAAACAAATAAGCGACAAAAATTTGTCGCTTA
>CAUVGI010000055.1:0-9125 GCA_963551375.1 uncultured Streptococcus sp.
AAGTGTTCGATCAAATCAGAGGAAAAATCAATGGAAAATAGTGAGTATCAACTATCCTACCTTCCTTTATTTCAAAAAGATTTAACGGATGTTGTGCACTATATTGCTGATGAATTGAAAAATCCTTCTGCAGCGAATCGATTAGTCGACGATATTGAAAAAGCTATTTTTAAGAGACTTCTCAACCCGCTCTCATTTCAACCCGTTCCCTCTAATCGTGTACGCAAACATCCATACTACAGAATTCGTGTTAAGAACTTCTCTATTTACTATGTGGTTATTGGACACACAATGGAAGTTCGTAGACTATTATATAGAAGAAGAAACATTGATTCTTTACTACAATAAAAGACAAAAACGCATACTGCCATAGAGCAGTATGCGTTTTTCATTCATAAAAAAGAACCAAGCACAAGGCCTGGTTCTATCCATTTTTAAATTATAGAGAAGCTACGTCTACTTTAACCCCAGGGCCGAAAGTAGTTGTCACAGCAACGTTACGTACGTATTGACCTTTAACTGTAGCAGGTTTGATACGTAATAATGTTTCGTGAATTGTTTTGAAGTTTTCTACTAATTTGTCATCTGAGAATGAAACTTTACCGATTGGAACGTGGATGTTACCAGCTTTGTCAACACGGTAAGTAACTTTACCAGCTTTGATTTCTTCAACAGCTTTAGTTACGTCCATTGTAACAGTACCTGTTTTAGGGTTTGGCATTAAGCCTTTAGGTCCTAATACACGACCTAAACGACCAACTTCACCCATCATGTCAGGTGTTGCAACGATAACGTCGAACTCAAACCATCCGCCTTGGATTTTTTGAGCTAATTCGCTGTCACCAACGTAGTCTGCACCAGCTGCTTCAGCTTCTTTAGCTTTTTCACCTTTTGCGAATACTAAAACGCGTTGAGTTTTACCAGTTCCGTGTGGAAGCACAACTGCTCCACGTAATTGTTGGTCAGCTTTCTTTGGATCTAAACCTAAACGGTATGCAACTTCTACAGATGCATCAAATTTAGCGAAATCTGTTTCTTTTGCTAATGCGATTGCTTCTTCAACTGAGTAAGCTTTAGAAGAATCAATTTTTTTAGCGGCTTCTAAATATTTTTTGCTTTTCTTTGCCATTGTATAATTTCCTCCTATTGTGTGGTTTTAACGGTTTTACCTCCCACAAAGTCCATGAGTGAAACACTCGTGCTAGGGACTTTTGGAAGCTGCATTTGTTTTTAGCCTTCTACTACAAATCCCATTGAACGGGCTGTACCTTCGACCATGCGCATAGCAGCTTCTACGTCTGCTGCATTTAAGTCAGGTGCTTTTAATTCAGCAATTTCTCTAACTTGATCACGAGTTACAGTAGCAACTTTTTTCTTGTTTGGTTCGCCTGAACCTTTTTCTACTTTAGCAGCTTTCTTTAATAATACTGCTGCTGGTGGTGTTTTACAGATGAAGTCGAATGAACGGTCTTCATAAACTGAAATCACAACCGGAATGATTAAACCTGCTTGGTCAGCTGTACGAGCATTGAATTCTTTACAGAAACCCATGATGTTCACTTGTGCTTGACCTAAAGCTGGACCTACTGGTGGAGCTGGAGTTGCTTTACCTGCAGGAATTTGTAATTTAACTAGTTTTACAACTTTTTTAGCCACGAGACATTACCTCCTTGATTGTTTCGTGCGTGGTTTAATGGAGATGAAGATTTCTCCTCCCACGGTGTTCCGACATGTGCATTTTCATGCACTTTGGTATTATATCAAAACTTAATTTGCAATGCAATCTTTATAGTCTACTATTTTTGTTAAAAAAACTTACATTGGTCTTACAAACCACTTTCAATCCTTGCGGATTGTTTTATAACCACTGCATAGGGGCACCGGATTGAGCCTTTCGTCTCAATTCCTACCAAGCTTCAAACTGACTCTACGGGTTTCACCCTAGAGTCAGTAATTCACATTGGTTGCTATCCCCCAATGCTGCGGTTATAAAATCCGCAAGGTTTTAGTGGTTTGTAAAAAATGGGATTTTTTCCAAAAAAGTGAACTGCTAAAAATCGCGTTGCAATGGGATTTGTGCCAAAGTGCGAATATGACATCTCGGTGCCTTTAACGGCCTCCCGTGCCTGGAAAATGCGATAAGGACGGGGTTTATGCATGGAATGTGAGATGCGAACGAAAGCTGCCCGAAATTCACTTATAAGTGAATTTCGGGCAGTTGTGCTAGTTGTTAAATTCAATAAAGAAAACTTTGAGATAATCGCTTAGCGGTGTGGCTACTGGGACTGCAAAATCGCTTGGCAATCCTTTTTTCAAGACAATGCGGAACTTGCGATTGCCTTCTGCTTCACGGATTCCTTTCTCAATCATTTGTTGGAATTGAGATTCGCTCACATTCGCTGCGTTCGTCGATAACACGAGCGTTCCTTTTGGTGCCACTAATGGAGTGATTTGGGCTACTAGTTTGCCGTAGTCTTTTGCCACAGAGAAAGTTCTCTTCTTCGTACGGGCAAAACTTGGTGGATCAACCACGACCGTATCAAACTTCAACTGTTTCTTCACAGCGTATTTGAAATAATCGAACACGTCCATGACATAGATTTGTTGGGTTTCTGGGTCAATTCCGTTGACTGCAAACTGCTCTTTTGTCTTCTCAAGACTACGATTGGCAACGTCCACGCTTGTTGTTTTACTAGCGCCGCCCATCGCTGCAGCAACCGAAAAGGCACCTGTATAACTGAAGGTGTTCAATACGGTACGTCCTGCACTGTAACGCTGGCGAATCGTTTCGCGCACCTCGCGTTGGTCTAGGAAGATTCCAGTCATCAATCCTTCATTCATATACGTCGCGTATTTGACACCATTTTCTAATACGATTAATGGTTCTGGCGCTTCTACTCCGCCGACAAACTGACTTTCTGGCAAGTCTGCTTCATTCTTGAAACGTATCTTTTCGTAGACTCCTTTAACACCTTCAAACATTGCTAAGGCCTGCGTTAAAATAAGGTCACGGTAATGATAAACGCCCTCGCTATACCAAGAGACAACGATAAAACCGTCGTACCAGTCAATCGTCACTCCGCCAAATCCGTCGCCTTCCCCATTGAAGAGACGGAAAGTCGTCGTATCCTCCGAATGAATGAGCGCACGGCGATTCTCGAATGCCGTCTTGAAGATACCGCTAAAGAACGCATCATCCAACGCTTCGTCTTCCTCGCGACTATATACCCATGCAACTCCCTTATTTTGGAATCCGACATAGGCCATTCCTAAGAAATGACGTTGTTGGTCATAAACTTTTACCACTTCGCCTTCATCTGCGCGAAGTTCTTGCGCTAGATCCATCTGACTAATCAGTGGACTTCCTTTTTTAATCAATCCCGCTGCTTTTTGTTTCACGATGATTGTTCCCATAGATTATTTTCCCCTCCATTTCATAATGGCACGATACAGTAGGAATCCAAGCCAACTTCCTAGAACATTACAAAGAATGTCGTCGATATGGCTGACTCCTGTGTAAAAGATAAATTGAAAGAACTCGATGGCAAAAGAGGTCCAGAACCCGTACCAGAGCGAACGAGAGTGTCCTTTTTCTTTTCCATAGAGCAATCCGCAGAAAAATCCAAGCGGCATAAACCACACGATATTTCCTACTACATTATAATACGCTGCAAAGACCGAACCTTGCACAAATAATTTAATACTGTCGACAAACGGCACCCACATAATATCCGAGAGCGGATGCGAGACGACTTGTAGCGTAAACGTCTCGTTCGTGCTTCTGAAAATCGTGAGCTGCGCGAGCAATATAATATAGAAGATAAATAAATTTCGGTAGAGCTCCCACTTCCAGACGATTTCGCCTTTTTTCCGTGAGAATAAATAAATAGACCAAACGATCAGCCATCCAATAAACAGGATGATTGCGTGGTCTACACTGAAAATAAACAAACGAACAAGTGGAAGGTGATTCACTCGCCCATCAAATAATCGGACTAGCCATTGATAGAATGGGCCAAGTAAATACATGTTCTTCCTCCTTGTTCGTTCTCCTTAAATTACAATTCATTTTCGCCAGGGAATACGACTCTAAACGTTGTACCCTTGCCGACTTCACTCTTCACAGAGATTTTACCGCGGTGACTATCCACAAGCGACTTCACAATCGCTAGGCCAAGACCGCTTTCTCCGTACTTCGTGCTCTTTCTTGAAACGTCTGCTTTGTAGAAACGTTCCCAGATTTCTTTAATTTCGCTCTCGTCGATTCCGATACCCGTATCAGAAATCTCGACAATCGCTTTTTTACCTTCATTCCATGCCTTCACTAGGATTTCCCCATTATCCGTAAATTGGTTCGCATTCTTTGTAATGTTCACCAAAATTTGGACAAAGCGGTCATAGTCGGCATAGACGCTGAAGTCTTTATCGCATTCATAGCGCAATGTATTGTTTTTTACTTTCGCTAATTCACGAATTTGTTCTACAACGGTTTGGATGGCTCCAATCCCTGCAAAACGATGTTGCACTAATACAATTTGGTTCGAACGAATCTTCTCGTAGTCGAGGTTTTCGTTAACGAGGCGAATCAATCGTTGTGTTTCACTAGAAATCAGTTCCAGCGAACGGCCACGACGAGACTCTGGCACCATATTGTATTTCAAGCCATCGAGCAATCCATTCATGGTTGTCAATGGGGTACGCATTTCGTGCGCCACGTCCATCATAAATTGGCGGCGGACATTTTCTTGTCGCTCAACCTCTTTTTCAGACTCGCGGAGTGAATGCGCCATGTTGTTAAAGTCTTTCATTAAGTCGTCAAACTCGTCACGACTCTCAACTGGAAGCTGAACATCGAAGTCCCCTTCCGAGATTTTATGCGTCGCTTTACGCAACTTGTTGATACGACGTGTTTGATAGTTTGCAAAGACAAAACTCATCATAATTCCAATGATAATCGCAGCGCCAAACGCAATAAACATCGAATTACGAAGTTCGCGTACTTCGGTTTGAATACGACTCATCGGACTGGCTAAAGCCACATATCCTTTATACTGTCCATTTTTAATAATGGGATAGTAGACCGTGATTAAGTTATCTACGGCTTCTCCGGTAAAGTTCATTTGAACTTCCTTCAAGTTAATCGCAGCACCATTTTTTAAGTGATTTAATTCATCCTCCGTTAGTGCAGAGTTTGTATCGATACTACTAGACGGATAGGTCATCGCGTTGTTTTCATCAAACATCGCTATACTGACATTTTCCTCGCGTAAAATGGTACCCAACTTATAAATATCCGCATCACTCATATCAGTCGCAATTAATCCTTTAGCATACGACTGCAATTGCTGAGAGCGCTGTGTATACACATTATTACTCATTACGTTGTAGAAAAGAATTCCACAGGCAGCAATCGTTAACAGCACCACGGAAACGAACCCGAAGAGTTGCTGATAAAAGTATTTCATGGATTACAACTCGCTATCGTCAAATTTATACCCTACGCCCCAAACCGTATGAATTACATGAGGACCAACAGCCTCGATTTTTTGGCGAAGTTTCTTGATGTGAGCGTCAACCGTACGTTCATCACCATAGAATGGATCTTCCCAAATCTTCGTTAATAAGTGTTCACGAGTGAATACTTGGCGTTGGTGTTTCGCCATAACCATTAATAAGTCAAATTCTTTTGGTGTTAAGTTTTCGATTTGTTTGCCATCGATAAATGCTTCGTGTGTTTTCGTATTGATTTTCACGTGATCTGTTTCAACATCGAATTCTGAAGCAAATGTGTTGTCTGCAACAGTAGCGCGTTGTGTACGACGTAATAATGCTTTAATACGAGCCATGATTGTTACGGCACTGAATGGTTTTGCAACGTAGTCATCCGCACCAATTTCAAGACCGATGACTTGGTCACTTTCTGAATCGCGTGCTGTAAGCATTACGATTGGAACATTTTGGTTCACTTGGCGGATTTGACGGCAAATTTGCATTCCGTCCATACTTGGTAAGTTCACATCTAAGATGACAACGCCCCATTTGTTTTGGTTTTCTAAGAACGCATCAAGCCCTTCTTTACCATCGTGGTAGAAGCTTGCCTTCCAACCTTCGTTTTCAAAAAACATCTCCATCATTTCGCAAACTGCTTCTGTATCTTCAATCATTAAGATATGCATGACATACACTCCTTTTTTATAGCTAAATTATAATTATTATAAGTTTTCTTCACAGATTGTACATCATTAATATGAAATCACACACCACAATTTATGAAGAAAGTGTGAAGTTACGTATTTGAAATGCGCTAATTCACTATTTTTTCTTTTTTACACTGCCTCCTAAGCTAAAGCGCAAATGATTTAATAGTGCCATTTGTGCGTCACTCCAGGGATTTCGGCGCGTACTTCCTTTATGATAGAAAGTTCGTGCCATCTCCGTTTGTTTATCCCTACTACTTTCTAATTCCTTATAAAAATCTCTAGCTGATTTACGCAGGGCTCCTTTCTGGAAAATGAGCCACTGTTCGGCTAAGTCACTGGTGGCCACGGACACTTGAATGAGTCGCGTGTTCATTTCTGATACCGTACGTTCAATATAGCTATCCGCCGTCTCCCCTTCAGACGTAAAAATCACCTTGACTTCGGCCTCGTCAAATGACTGGGTAATTCCTGGTACAAACTGTGCGTCGAATACAATCCAGACTTCGATATTTTCAAACTTCTGAAAATTCGAGCAGCGTTGGATGAGTAAATCCCTCGCGCTCTCTAAGTCATCTTGCTTCTTCAATGCCACTAGTTCTGGCCAAGCCCCGATCATATTATAACCATCCACAATGTACAGTTGCTTTTTCAATCTGCTTCCCCCGTTTCCTATAACGAACGGTTACGGAAGACTTCGTACATCATTAAGGCACTCGCCACGCTCGCGTTTAAACTTTGGACATGTCCCACCATCGGGATGGTCACCATTTCGTCCACGCTTTCCTTCACGATACGAGACACGCCTTTTCCTTCGTTCCCCATTACGATTGCAAGAGGTCCGCTTGTATTCCATTTGCGGTAGTCAGTTCCGTTCATGTCGGTTCCAAATACCCACACGCCTCGAGCCTTCAATTGTTCAATTGTCTGTGTCAAATTCGTCACGCGAACCACCGGCACATGCTCGATGGCTCCAGTTGAGGCTTTGGCAACGGTCGCTGTCAGTGAAGCGGAACGGCGTTTTGGAATAATAATTCCGTGAACGCCTGTTGCGTCAGCTGTTCGTAAAATACTTCCTAAGTTATGAGGGTCTTCCACTCCATCTAAGATAACGATAAATGGATCCTCGCCTTTTTCTTCGGCTTTCTTAAAGACATCTTCTAAGTCGGCATATTCATACGCCGCAATCGAAGCCACTAGTCCTTGATGAACGGCATTGCCAACAAGATCTTCAATCTTTGTCTTTGGAACGGTTTGAACTTGAATGCCTTTTTCACGCGCAAGTTCGATGACTTTTGCGGCATCTCGTCCAGAAGTTCCTTCTTGAATAAAGACGCGGTTCACACGGTCTGGTGTCTGCAAGGCTTCCACCACTGCATGACGACCAAACACGAAGTCTACTACTTCCTGAGTTTCAGTACGTTCTACGTGTTCACGTGCTGGACGCTGTCTCTTCTCTGTGCGCTCAGGACGCCCACGGTCTGAACGATTTCCGTTTCTTGATTTTTTCTTTGGTGCATATTCATTTCGTGCCATATTGCTATTCACCTTCCACTTGTTGTAAGCACCAATTAATGAGTTCTTCTAGTCGGGCTTGTTGGCCTGATAAATATAAGTACCCCATTAATGCTTCAAAGCCAGTCGCAATACGGTACGTTCCTACGTCTGCATTTTTGGCAACCGTATGACTCTTACTATTGCGTCCTCGTTTGTAAATTTCTAATTCTTCTTCCGTTAAGAAGTTTTCTTGTTCCAGCATTTGTTGCATCAAGCGTGCTTGTGCCTTTGCCGAAACAAACTTCGTTGCGGTCGCGTGCAATTGATTTGGCTTTGTTAGCCCTTTTTGCATCACGTGATTTCTGACATACACTTCATAAATCCCGTCACCCATGTAGGCCAAGGCCAACCCGTTTAGCAGCTTCCAGTTTTTTTCTGTCATGCTTCTCTTCTCCATCGTGTTCCTTGTGGAGTGTCTTCTAATACAATCCCTTGTTCTTTTAGTAAATCACGAATCTCGTCACTGCGAGCAAAGTTTTTCGCTTTACGCGCTTCAAGACGTTCATCGATTAAGGCTTGAATATCATCATCGAGTAGTGCTTCTTGTTTTTCAACGATACCGAAGATTCCGAATAGGACCGTTGCTTTTTCAAGGAGTGCTTCTAGTACTGCTTTTGAAACGACTTCTTGTTCTAAGTACACATTCCATTCTTTCAACCATTGATATAACACAGTCATCCCGTTTGCCGCATTGAAGTCATCATCCATTTCTTTTTGGAATTCTGCTTCAATCTCCGCAAATTTCGCTAAGCGTTCTGCATCTTCTGGCAATGCGTCTACGGCAGTTTCTAAGCGGTAGCGTGCATTCTTAAAGGTCGTTTGGATTTTTTCAAGGTTCACAGCCGCTTCTTGAAGAGCTGCTTCGCTAAATTTCAATGGACGACGGTAATGCGCACTTGCCAAGAAGAAACGGAGTACTTGTGGGTCAAGTTGTTGGATTAAGTCATGAACGAGCACGAAGTTTCCAAGTGATTTACTCATTTTCTCTTCGCCCATTGTTACAAACGCATTATGCATCCAGTAGTTCGCAAATTTCTTACCAGTTTTTGATTCACTTTGCGCGATTTCGTTTTCGTGGTGAGGGAATGCTAAGTCTTGTCCACCACCGTGAATATCGATGGTATCGCCTAAGTGTTTTGTCGCCATTACAGAGCATTCAATATGCCATCCTGGGCGACCCTTGCCCCATGGAGAGTTCCAGCTAATTTCATTTGGTTTTGCGCTCTTCCATAATGCAAAGTCTAACGGGTTGCGTTTCTTCGCATCATCTTCTGAGGCTGTACGATTACTTGCCCCGATTTGTAAGTCTTCGATGCGTTGATCGCTGAGTTCCCCATAGTCTTTGAATTTTTCAGTGATGAAATACACATC
>CAUVGI010000056.1:0-9024 GCA_963551375.1 uncultured Streptococcus sp.
AAAAAAGCTAATCCCTGAGGACTAGCTCTCTTTAACAATTTATTTATATTGCGGACGACTATACCCGATAATATATCGAGCATTCAATCTATGTGATTTACGAACGACTTTTGATTCATCATAATTACGATCACTTGTGTTCCCTTCAATCGTAATCACTCTATCTCCTTCTACTTTTTCAACAATGGCAATATGGTCGGCTACACCGTCGATATTCCAGTCAAATGTAATCACATCTCCTGGTTGTGGAGTTGATTTTCCAATCCAAATACCTTTATTCTTCATCAAGAGAATATGTTGAGGAACATATGCTTCTTTATCAATTAAGTCAATTAGTCCGCTATGTTGATACATTGATGAAACAAAGATATCGCACCAGTCATCATAGGTACTTACACGGTAACCACTATAACTACTCTTTCCAGAATTATAAATACTTACCATCGTATTGTGGCGGCTATCAAATTGTTCAACACCGATATATCCACGTGCTAAATCTAAAAGAATCTCTTTTTGGTTTCCTTTAGAAGATGGGTTCGGTAGCCAAGCTCCGTCAGCCCCTACGTAATAGCGATAGTTGTCAACCCATTGATTTGTCGCCATTTTACCATCTGCCAATAAATAGTAGTCTCCTACCCATTTATTACGTGTTGGAATGCCGTTTTTAAAATGATACCATGTACCATCAGCTTCTTGAATCCAGCCATCTTTCCCTTTAATCGCAGCTGGAACGATAGCGCCATCTTCACCTACATAATGCTTGTCGTTATCAACCCATTGATTTGTAACCATGGCACCAGTAGAACCTAAATAATAGTTTCCACGCCATTCATTTTTCACACGCTCTTCTTTACCTTCATAGTAGTACCAAGTACCATTTTCTTTAACCCAACCGTTCTTGAGTTTTTTATCTTTTACCCAGTAACCATCGGCACCAACATAATAACGGTAATCTTCAACCCATTGATTTGTCGCCATCGTACCGTCTTCTTGAAGGTAATAGTTCCCTTTCCAGACATTTTTAACGGGTTGTCCGTTTTCGTAGTAATACCAAATCCCATCAATCTTTTCCCAAGCAGATTTCACACGATTTGGAACCCAAGCACCGTTTTTATCCACATAGTACTTATGGTTATCTACCCAGTTTTCAGTTGCCATTTTACCATCGGCACCAAGATAATAATTACCTTTCCAGTTATTACGAAGTAACTCTTCACCTTCTAGGTAAAAATACCAATAACCGCCTTCTTTGACCCATCCAGATTTCTTAACCTTTCCTGGGACCCATTTACCAGAACCATCGACGTAATACTTATAGTTGTCTACCCATTTACTTGTAGCCATTTTACCATCAGCTTCTAAGTAATAGTCACCTTTCCAGTTTGAAGTAAGCATCGTGTGGTCCGCATTATAAAAATACCATGTTCCATCTGAAGTCTTTACCCAACCAGTATACTTTGGAGCTTCTGTTGTAGAAGTTTCCGTTGTTACTTCCTGCGTTTGTGTAGTTGATGCTTCCGTTGTACTTTCTACTTTTTCAGTAGTCTGTGCAGTCTGCTCTTGCGTAGTAGTCGAAGCTACTTCAGTAGTTGGCTCCACTTCCTGCGCTAACACTGCATTCCCATTTAACAATAAAATCCCTGTTAATAATCCCAAAGAACTTCTAAATTTCATTTTTTCTCTCCTTTTTAATGATGTAGTTTATTTCCGTTATCATCGAGATAGAATGTAAATCCTTCTCCGATAACTTGGTTCACGTCTGTAATAATTACAAATGCTTCTGGATCATACTCGTGAATAATTCGTTGAACTGGCATCAATTGTTGACGACTGACAACAACGTATAACACTTGTCTCTTCTCTTTTGAGTAAAAGCCGTGTCCATCCAACACCGTAATTCCACGATCTAAATCCGTTTGAATTCGCTGTCCAATTTCATCATATTTATCCGAAATAATCATAATCGCTTTTCGTGGATTAAACCCTTCTAAAATAAAGTTAATCACTTTGCTTGCGATAAATAACATAATTAACGTTAGAACTGCTTTTTCAAAACCAATCACAAACGCAAGTGGTGTCACGATAATGAAGTCAATCATTAGTAATGAAGAAGAAACGCTCCACCCTAAATATTTATGCATCATCATCGCAATAATATCCGTACCTGCTGTCGTTCCTTTCCCAAGGATAACAAGACCTAATGCTATCCCTACCAGAACTCCAGCTGCTACACCAGCAACAACTAGGTTTTCTGGAACGAATATCGGCCAGTCTTGTGTTACCTTTAGGAAAAATGGCAACTCAAAAACTGCCAACACAGTATAAATCATCGTTTTTCTTTCAAGATAACGATAACCAATAAGTAATAAAAATCCATTCAAAATTAAGTTTGATAAGGCTGGATCAATTTGTAATGTATAGAACCCTAATAAGGTTAACCCTGTAATACCGCCCTCACCAAAGTGGTTAGCAATTACAAGTGCATTAATTGTATACGAAAATATAAAACAGCCTAATGAAACCAGAATGAAGGATTTTAATGTGTCTTTGTTTAAATATCTCTCCAATTAAATTCCTCCTTATTCTGGCTCCCTATGGAATCGACCATAGAAGTTTTCTGTACTAATTTGATTAATAATCGCACGCGGGTCTGCTTCTTTAATCACAGCAATTGCATCAATCACCTCATACGAAGATAATACTGTATGTAATAAATACATTCTTTCTCGACTGAAACCACCAATGGCTTCCACACATGAAATCCCATGACGGACTGTCTTTAAATAAGCATCCATGACGTCTTCACCATAACGCGTTGTAATTTGCAACGTAACTTTATGATAACGTTGGTGGAAGGTACTAATCACTTTTGTTGAAATATATTGGAAGATAATCGAATATCCCGCATGTTTCCAGCCAAATAACGCACCGAATATTAATAGTAATGCTGTATTAAATAAGAAGACTTCTTGCCAAATCGTTTTCCCATTACGGTTCGAAACGTATAAAGCCACAAAGTCCATCCCACCGGTAGAAGCATTTCCCTTCAAGGCCAGTGAAACATATAAACCATTTAATACCCCACCGAAAATCACGTTCAGCATTGTATCATCCACAAATAACGGCTCAAAATTCAATACTCGAATAAAGAAACTTCCCACGAATACTTGTAGAATCGAATAAAACGTGAATCGTGGACTGATTCCGCGGTAACATAAAATTGCAACTGGAATATTAAGCATAATCAGTAACATTGAGATTGATAATTCTACCCCAAAGAGTTCTGCGATTTGATTCATTAAAATCGATACTCCAAGGAACCCACTAGACAATAGATTCGATGGTTGAATAAAAACTTTCAGTGTAAACGCCTGTAGAAAACCAGAAATGACAACGGCTAAGAGTGATAATACATGCCTAATCATTTTGTTTTTACGGTATTTACGATATGAAGATGGGTTTAAAAAACTCATGCATGATCACCCACTTTGAAACAATATTGGATGCCGTTTGCTGTTGGTACTTTCAGCACAGCATCATAATAATGAAACGGCACTTTTTTAGATTCCAAATTTAACACTAGATTTTCTAATTCTCGCATATTTGGAACACGCCATTCGATTTCAGAAACCCCATAAAAATCTTGATGTGAATGAGGAATGAACTCCCAAGCATTAATCGCTAGTGAGTATCCATCTCGATTCACTTTAAAATTCTTACGACGAGTCACATAATCATAGGTAGTCTTGAATAGAAACGCTTCGGTTAAAAACGCTCCTGTTTCTTCAACATCGGACACATTATAGTGCACTTGTGCGATGCTAGCGGTTGGTGGAAATTCTTCTGCCATCGCATCGACTCCATCGATAAACTCATGAAGCGAACGATTCATTTCTGTCCCTTCAAGATATTCATCAAGGAGTTCAGAACCACTCTCGCTTTCAATCATAAACTTCAAGCGATTCCCTTCAGGATCCACGATATAAAAGTTATCCGTATAGCCATCAAAACCTGTCGCAGTGATTGTTTGTTCTTCTAAAATCAATCGATTAATTAACTCGCCCATTTGGAATGGTTTTGTTAACTTAAATCCGATGTAGTACGTTGTTAGAATTGAATCTCTACTTCCTTTACCTTGAACTAAGCGAAGCAAAGGAACGCTACCCCTACTGTGACCAATAAGGATTTCGTTATCAAAGTCCTGCAGTACAACAAGACCTAAAACTTGCGTATAAAATTTCTTCATCACTGAAAGATTACGCACCGTTATCGTTACAAGAGAAATCGTCCACTCTTTTTTAGATTGTGGTACAAGCGCATCTTTCACTAACTGTAATAGATTTCGCATTTTCCTTTTCCTTTACTAAAAAAGTGGGGAGGACTTAAAGGATGTTCCTCACCCACTCCGTTAATTTTTATCCTTCAAAAGCCACTGTTAAAGGTGGGACAACTTGTTTCTTACGAGAAACAACTCCTGGTAGTGTTAGTACACCGTCTGTGTAGCTTGCGTTAAACGCTTGAGCCACTTTATCTAAATGGTCACCAACAACTAATACTGTTGAGACGCTTGTTAAGATGTTTGTAATGACAAATACAAATGTATCATATCCGTTTTTATCGTTTGCAACACGCATGCTTTCTTCTAATGCATCGCGACGTGCTAATAATTCTTCAGGATCCACTACGTTTACTTGCGCAATACGTAAGTTTGCTCCTCCCATTGGGAATGATTTCGCATCTAAGTCGATTAAATCATCTTCTGATTTATTTCCTAAGTTTGTACCAGCTTTTAGCATTTCTAAACCATATACATTCACATCGATTTCAGCAATGTTTGCTAAGTCTGTTGCTGCTTCGATATCTTGTTGTGTGCATGTTGGTGATTTGAATAATAATGTGTCTGATACAATAGCTGAGACCATTAATCCAGCAATATCTTTTGGAATATCTACTCCATATTCTTTGTACATTTTGTATAGAATTGTATTTGTACATCCTACTGGTTCTGCACGGTAGAATAATGGGTTTGCTGTTTGGAAGTTTGCGATACGGTGGTGATCCACAACATATTCTACTTCCACTTTTTCAACTCCTGTAGCACTTTGTTGAACTTCATTGTGGTCTACTAATGCTACACGGTTTGTTTCTTCTGAAACATCTCCAATCACGCGTGGAGCTTCTTTTTTGAAATATTCTAAAGCGTATTGTGTTTCTTCATTTGGAGTCCCTAGGGCAACTGCTTCTGCATCTTCTCCTAAATGACGTAATAAGTAAGCATATGAAATTGCTGATGTAATTGCGTCTGTATCTGGATTTTGATGTCCGAAAACTAATAATTTACTCATAATTTGGCCTCTCTCTATATAAATTTACATTGACAATTTTAACATAATTATCACTTAAAACCAATAGATAATGCATTTTTTCTAAGATTTCTAGAAAAAAAGAACTGTTATAGCTTTTAAACTATAACAGCTCTTTCATTATGCATTTAAATAACCTTTATATTCGTCAGTTCTTAAAATACGACGAGCATTGTCCACACGTTCTTGTGTTGGTGGTTCAATATGGTCTAATTTATATGGAATTCCTAAGTTCTTCCATTTATACACACCCAATTTATGATAAGGTAAAATTTCAAACTTCAATACGTTCTTTAATTTACTTACAAACTCACTTAATCGGATGAGATATTCATCATAATCTGAACGTTCTGGAACTAACACGTGGCGAATCCATACTGGTTGTCCTTTATCTGATAAATACTCTGCTAGTTGAAGAATATTTTTATTCGTCCATCCTGTTAATTTCTTATGTTGTTCATCATCAATATGTTTAATATCTAATAAAATAAGATCCGTATATTCTAATAGCTCTTCGAATTTTGAGAAGAATGGTTCGTCATACGTAAATGGCATTCCACAACTATCTAATGTTGTGTGTACTCCAGCTTTCTTACAGCGTTTAAAGAAATCGATTAAGAAATCAATTTGCAATAAAGGCTCTCCTCCGCTGACAGTTACGCCACCTTTACGTCCCCAGAATGCACGATATTGCAACGCTTGATCGAGTAATTCTTGAGAAGTAATCGGATGACCGCCCCCAATATTCCAAGTATCTGGGTTATGACAAAACTCACAACGCATACGACAACCTTGCATGAAGGTTACAAAGCGGATACCTGGTCCGTCTACAGAACCAAAACTCTCTGTAGAATGAATATATCCAGTTACTGGTTCACTCATCATTATTCCTCCTATCTTTTCTCTACTAGTATATCACAATTCGTGTCCTTTAGGGTCATTTCGATTAAAAAACGGATGGACGATTTTGCCCATCCGTTTTCTTAATTTCAGCAATTTTGCGAGTCAACCTCACACTTTGTGTAATCCGGTTCGGTCTCCTTGAAATACCTCCACTTCGAAAAATTTCTTCGGATGCTTAGCATCCTCATTAATTTTCCTCCAGTGGTCTATTTCAGAACAGTCGACCTCACACCTTTAGATTACATGCTTTCGTGCATTGTACGGTTGATTACGTCTAATTGTTGTTCACGAGTTAATTTAATGAAGTTAACTGCGTAACCAGATACACGAATTGTTAATTGTGGGTATTCTTCTGGGTGTTCCATAGCATCTAATAATGTATCACGGTTGAATACGTTGATGTTTAAGTGGTGACCACCTTTAGAAGCGTAACCATCTAACATAGAAACTAAGTTTTCTTCTTGTACATCTAATTCACGTCCTAAAGCTTTAGGAATGATTGAGAATGTATTTGAGATACCATCTAATGCATATTTGTAAGGTACTTTAGCAACTGATGATAATGAAGCTAATGCTCCGTGTGTGTCACGACCATGCATTGGGTTAGCACCTGGTGCAAATGGTTCGCCAGCACGACGTCCATCAGGAGTGTTACCTGTCTTCTTACCATAAACTACGTTAGAAGTAATTGTAAGGATAGAAGTTGTATGTTTAGCATTACGGTAAGTTTTATGTTTTTTAACTTTAGTCATGAATTCTTTCAATAACCAAACAGCGATTTCGTCAGCACGATCATCGTTGTTACCATATTTAGGGAAGTCGCCTTCTACTTCATAGTCAACAACAACGCCATCTTCGTCACGAATAGTTTTAACTTTCGCATATTTAATAGCTGATAATGAGTCAACTGCTACTGAGAATCCAGCGATACCAGTTGCCATTGTACGTAGAATTTCAGTGTCATGTAATGCCATTTCAATTCTTTCGTAGCTGTATTTATCATGCATGTAGTGGATGATGTTTAATGTGTTTAAGTATAAACCACAGATCCATTCCATCATGTCGTTATATTTTTCCATTACTTCGTTGTAGTCTAAGTACTCTGAAGTGATTGGTTGATATTTAGGACCAACTTGTGCTTTAGATTTTTCATCGATACCACCGTTGATCGCATATAATAATGTTTTCGCTAAGTTAGCACGAGCTCCGAAGAATTGCATTTGTTTACCGATACGCATAGCAGATACACAGCAAGCAATTCCGTAGTCGTCGCCCCACTCTGGACGCATTACATCATCGTTTTCATATTGGATTGCAGATGTATTAATAGAAGTTTTAGCTGCAAACAATTTGAAGTTTTCTGGTAAACGAGTTGACCATAGAACTGTTAAGTTTGGTTCTGGAGCTGGTCCTAAGTTTACTAATGTGTGTAAGAAACGGAAACTGTTCTTAGTTACTAATGGACGTCCGTCTTCACCAACACCGGCGATTGATTCTGTTACCCAAGTTGGGTCTCCTGAGAATAATGCGTTGTATTCTGGTGTACGAGCGAATTTAACTAAACGTAATTTCATAACGAAGTGGTCAACAAGTTCTTGTGCTTGTTCTTCAGTTAATGTTCCGTTTTCTAAGTCACGTTGTACATAGATATCTAAGAATGTTGAAGTACGTCCAAGAGACATAGCCGCACCATTTTGCTCTTTAATAGCTGCTAAGTATCCTAAGTATAACCATTGGAAAGCTTCGCGAGCGTTAGAAGCTGGTTTAGAAATATCGAATCCGTAGATGTTACCTAATTCTTTTAATTCTAATAATGCACGGTATTGTTCTGAAACTTCTTCACGTAAACGAATTACATCGTCTGACATAGTGCCATCGCCAATGTTAGCGAAGTCTTTTTGTTTTTCAGCGATTAAACGATCAACCCCGTATAAAGCTACACGACGGTAGTCACCGATGATACGTCCACGTCCGTAAGCATCTGGTAAACCTGTGATAACACCTGATTTACGAGCTGCACGCATTTCTGGAGTGTAAGCATCGAATACACCTTGGTTGTGAGTTTTACGCCAGTCACGGAAGATACGAGAAATTTCTTCGTCAATCTTGAATCCGTAAGCTTCAGCTGATTGTTCACTCATACGGATACCACCAAATGGTTGTAAGCTACGTTTGAATGGTTTTTCAGTTTGGAAACCAACAACTGTTTCTAAATCTTTGTTTAAGTAACCAGGGCCATGTGAAGTGATTGTTGATACAACTTTAGTGTCCATGTCTAAGACACCACCAGCTTCACGTTCTTGTTTGTTCAAGTCCATTACTTGTGCCCATAAAGCTTTAGTAGCTTCAGTAGGTCCAGCTAAGAAACTGTCGTCTCCTTCATAAAGTGTGTAGTTTTCTTGGATAAAGTCACGGACGTTAACTTCTTCTTTCCATACTTTACCTTTGAAACCGTTCCATTGTTCCATAAATTTTTCCTCCTTAGATAATTGGTTGTGAAACTTATAACAGCTATCTACATGAATATTATAACACAATAAAAATTAGTTGCAATACTTAAGTGTAAAAAAATACAAAGATTTTGTTAAATATTGCTATAATCGCGATTTTAAAGTGTTAAAAGTTGTGAAAGATGTATTATAACAGCGCGTTTCGCTGTACTATTTTTTTGAAACAGAATGAAAAAATTCACAATCTAAGGTTCTGTATTCACAATATGTCTCTTTTCTTACTTTATTTTCACTAAGCAAAAATAAAA
>CAUVGI010000057.1:0-8904 GCA_963551375.1 uncultured Streptococcus sp.
TGGGAGCGTACATGAACGGAAAAGAAAAAGGCAACATCAACAAATCACATCACGCCATCCGCATCACCATCGCAGTTCTTCTCACGCTTGGATTGGCGTTTGTTTAATCAACATCAAAAATAGCGTACGGAAAATTCCGTACGCTATTTCTCTATTTCCACACCATAATGATTGTCCCGATCGCAATCAGTGCACAACCAATCAAGGACTTCACCGTGAATGTATCATGTAAGAAGAAAAAGGCTAATATCAACGTGAAGACGATACTCAACTTATCGACCGCTGCTACTTCTGTTGCACTCCCCATCTGAAGCGCCTTGTAGTAACAAAGCCACGAAGCACCCGTCGCAATCCCTGATAAAATCAAGAAGATCCAACTCTTTCGACTAATCTCAGACAACCCATTCTGATTATTCGTCACAAATACCATCAGCCACGACATCATAACGACCACAACCGTGCGTACCGCCGTCGCCAAATTCGAGTTCACCCCATCAATCCCAATCTTCGCCAAAATCGACGTCAACGCCGCAAACACTGCTGACAACAACGCAAATACAATCCACATCTGAAAGACCCCTTTATTTACATCTTTCTATTATTATACCTATTTTTTTCTTAAAAAAGATAGATTGCATCTGAATGATTTTTTGTTACAATGAACTTACTGACTGAATGGGAGGATAAAAGGATGCCTGAAAAACTTTTTGAAGAATTAGCACAACTAGAGCAAGTTGAAGCTGTGGTCCTAGGCGGTTCCAGAGCTGGAGAACAGTATGATCAAGATTCAGACTATGATGTCTATGTCTATTTGAAAGATTCGATTACCCCAGAAATTCGCCAAAAACTACTAAGCAAGTACTGCTCGTATATGGAAATCCAAAATGAATTTTGGGAATTGGAAGATGACTGCATTCTAAATAACGGAATCGAAATCGAATTCATCTATCGTTCCTTGGATGATTTTGATCAAGAATTACAGAAGGTCGTTCTGGAACATCAGCCTCATAATGCCTACACGACTTGTATGTGGTACAACTTGCTTCATAGCAAAGTTCTATACGACAAAGAAAACCGATACAGCGCTCTACAGAACAAATACCGCATTCCTTACCCTGCGACTCTGAAGCGAAATATCATCGAGAGACAGTCCCTTTTACTCGAGACATCCTTGCCTGCTTTTTCAAAACAAATCAAAAAGGCTCTCAAACGCAAGGATATTCTCGCTTTGAACCATAGAAGTAGCGAGTTCTTTGCTTCCTATTTTGACCTACTCTTTGCATTGAACGAGCAATTACACCCAGGCGAAAAACGGATGCTATCCTATGCGAAGAAAAACTGTACTCTTCTCCCACAAGATTTTGAAGCAAACATTCAAGCCTACTTCCAAAACCTCTATCAACGGGACAAACAACAAGAAACACTAGACACCTTAAACCAACTTTTAGAACAACTAAAGAATCTTGTCGAAACAACTAATCACTAAAAGGAGCACCCTTCGCAATGGTTTATTAGACTGTGCTGGAAATAGATTACGAAACAAAACGGATTCACACTGTGAATCCGTTTTTTGCTTGTGTCTTTCTGCGCTGGCTTAGTCCAGTGGTCGATTTCTAACCGCAAAGACTCACATCCTGAAGTTGAACTCGCCATCGCAGGCAAGAATCATTAAAATAAGCATTCAATCACGCCTCCTGTTGTTAGCGACGAAGCACCCTACAAAGTTAAAAGCACTTCCTGTCGCGGATGTTCCGGTCTAGACGAAGCAAATTAAAATCGTTCAAAAGCCAGACCCTCTCGTTTTTTATCAAAAAATAAAGAAAAATTCGTTGAACCATTGTGTCTTAAAAATAGAAGCTTGCAAGTTTCTTTGGATTCCATCCAAACGCCTAAGGAGGATAAACGAAAAGAATCAGTTTATTGAAAGAATAGTGGGACTAAGCATTAAAACGAATAAGAGGACGTAGGAATTTATTCCGTACGTCCTCTTTGAGGCTTTAAAGGTGAGAGACCTTAGGCTCGAACCGGTGCCCCACTATAACTCTTTCAATAATAAAACTGATTCTGAACTCGTTTATCCGACGATGAACTCATTCCCCTAAAATCCAAAGAAACGAAGCGAAGCTTCGCCTGTCCTTTCAAACACACACTCATAACACAATGATTCAACGAATTTTATCCTTTTATCAAGTTCGGTTATCTTTTTTATTTTTTTGCACACAAAAAGCCGAGAGGGTTCTCGGCTTTTCTCAACGATTATTTGTTTGCTAATAAGTCGCGGATTTCTTTTAAGTAATCTTCTGCAGTTGGTGCAGCTGGAGCAGCAGCAGCTTCTTCAGCTTGTTTACCCTTAGCTAATTCAGAAGCTTTGTTCATACCTTTAATGATTAAGAACAATACAGCGCCAACGATTACAAAGTTGATAATAGCAGCGATGAAAGCACCGATACCGATTTGAGCAGAACCTAATTTAAATGTAACTGCTGCGATATCTCCTGTGTTTGCTACCATAGCGATGATTGGTGAAATAATATCATTTACTAATGAATCAATGATTGATTTGAAAGCTGCACCGATGATAACCGCTACTGCTAATTCAACGATATTCCCGCGCATTAAAAACTCTTTAAACTCTTTTAACATAAATGTTTTCCTCCTTTGTTTTTGGGTTAATTATTACCTTCAATAGAATACTAAAATTAAAACTAAAATACAACTAAAAACATTCAGAAATTTACACTTTTCGTACATAATTTTGCGGAGTGTATTTTTCTACTGAAAATCCGACTTCTTCCCCTGCTGCCATGCGGGCCAAACATTCGCCAATCCAGACACCGCTCGTAAGCCCTGAAGAGCCCAAACCGCTGGCCACAAAGGCATTTGTCGTATTTGGCACTTCGCCAAAGAACGGTAGAAAATCGGAAGTATACGCACGCGTTCCGACGCGCACCCCACTGCGTTTGGCATTTTTTAGACTTGGAAGACTTGCGCACGCTTCTTCGTACATGCCGTTTAACAGCTCTTCATCTGGAACCAAATCGAAACCTTGCGTATTTTCGTGAGTCGCTCCGACTAAAATCTTACCATCTGGGAATGGAAGAATATCAATCTCACCGTGCAACATGCACACTGGCCATTTCGACGTATCTTCGGTCGTCTCCAAGGTTAGTTCAATCAACTGCCCCTTTTGCGGACGCACATCCACGTAGTAGCCCAGCGGTTCGAGCAGTTCTTTCACCCACGCACCACTAGAAAGGACCACCGCATCGAAGGCGTGCACCTCTTCGCCAAGCCGCACACGGACCTCTTCGTCCCTAGCTTCTAGCGTTACTTTTTCACGGATCACACGAGCCCCGTTTTTCTCTGCCTGTTTTAATAGAAGCGTAACGAGTAGTTCGCCGTCCACACGACCGCCGCCGCTACAATAGAGCGCACCGTCTGGATTCGACCAGCCCGGAATCACTTGCGCCACGTCTTCTGGAGTGAGGGCATGCACATCGCCAATCATCGGCGCATCCACGCGTCGCTCCACGGCCATCTGTTCGACCTTCGCCAATTGCTTCTCAGTATGCTTGAAAATATACGCCCCGACTTGCTCATACGGCAACTCACTGACACCATCTGCGCTCAACTGATCCATCAACTGCGGATAGTACGCCGCCCCGTGTGACACGAGTTGGTACCAGTCTTTATTGCGACGTTGCGACAACCATGGGCAAATAATCCCGGCAGCCGCCTTTGTTGCTTGACCCACGCCCGCGTCAAATACCGTTACATCGATTCCTTTTTTGCTAAGCTGATACGCCGCAGTCGCTCCAACGATGCCAGCCCCTACGATTGCTACTTTCTTCGTCATCTTCTTCACTCCTAGCTGAAGTCTCTTGTTTCAAATTGCCCTTCGCGTTCAAACCATTCCGCCACCGTTAACAGCAACGCCTCTTGTCCACGCGCCGCCATCAACTGTACCCCGATTGGAAGTCCTTTTTCGGTTAAATGCACCGGTAAACTAATCGCTGGTGCGCCTGTAATATTGGATAATTGCGTAAACGGTGTGAGCGCCAATGTTCGGTCAAACATGCGCCAAATCACGCTTTGTTGTTCAGGTACACTTAGTTCATCCATATGCTCCAACGCTTGTCGCACCGATTCTTCCATCGGGAATTGCTTATGAAGCGGAGCCACATCGCTCACACTCGGCGTTACAATCAAATCGTACTGCTCATGCACCTTTTCCATCGCATGCGCATACGTGTCCCATTTCGACAGAGCCGCACTATAATCTTTTGCTAAAATACGTTCCCCTGACTGGTAAATCCCCCAGGTCATCAGTTCCATATCGTCTTTCGTGAACTTGCGGCCAAAACTTGCCTCCATGCCTTGGAACATCGCCGCCGTCTCCACACTATTCATCACATAGTAATTCTTCATCACTTCGACGCCGTCAACGGGCCAGCCAATCGGTTCGATCACACAGCCAAGTCCCTCTAGGAAATTCACGGCCTTACGAAGCGCCTCCTTAGCTTCCGGAGCGACCACACTTTCAATAGGAGACTTCTCAATCACGCCCACTCGAAGTGGACGGTTTGTAAGAGCGTCCCAGTCCTTAATAAGCGGTGTTAAAAACGGACTATCCTTTTGCTCGACTTGCATCCATTTCAACAACTCGCGGGTATCACGGACCGTCTTCGTCATCGCAAAATTCACCGCAGCGCCTTGCCAGCCACGATAGCTACCAGGGCCAACAGGAATGCGTCCACGACTCGGCTTCAACCCGATTAAGCCCGTAAAGCTCGCTGGAATTCGAATCGAACCACCGCCGTCACTCGCCCCCGCAATCGGAACGATGCCACCAGCTACAGCAGCCGCCGCACCACCGCTGGACCCACCGGCATTGCGATTCAGGTCATATGGATTATTCGCAGAACCCCAGAGTTGCGGCTCCGTCATATTCTTAAAGCCAAACTCTGGCGTATTCGTACGTCCAACAATGATAAAACCCGCTGCTTCTAGACGCTTCACGAAATTATCGGTACGGTTTACAGGAATTCCCTTCAAGAGCTTACTTCCCGCACTCGACGGTTCCCCCGCTTGATTTTGCCCGAGGTCCTTCAAGAGAAGTGGCACCCCGCCAAACGGTAAGCCTTCAAACGAACGCGCCTCTGCTTCTTCTAGCGCACGTTCAGCCTGCAAGTGCACGACCGCATTTAGACTTGGATTTCGTTGTTCAATTTTCTCTAATGTCTCTTGGACTAATTCCTTTGGAGATACCGCACCACTTGCAACGGCCTCTCTCATCTCGATGGCGTCTTTCCACATAGTTTCACGTCCCTTCATGTCTTCCTTATTGTACAGTGAAACGGAAAGTCGGTAAAGGCTCATGCAGTCGCAACGCATTGAGTGCGCCTAAAACGCTAGAATTTTTTGGAAACAAATTCCGGAAAAACGACCTCTGTTACCGTTTACTCCCGACTTTTCCAACGCGATTTTGGAAATCGAAGAAAATATGAAGAAACTATTGAGAAATATATAAAAATTAGTAGTAAAAATTTACAGTTGTGATATAATAATACATATAAACTTCACCGAGAACAGTAACTAGACGGCTTTTTCCAAGGGTTGCTCTATTTTTTTGGAGATTTTAGTTAAAGTTCTCACAAATTAATACCTTTAGGAGGAAAAATAATGAAAGATTTCATCAAAGGAAGACTCTCGAAGTTACTCTTCGTATTGTTCATCCCGATGTTATTATTCATGCTGGCCCCTCAATCAGTGGTGAACGCAGCAGACGTTAGTAATAACATCAGTTCATTGACGGTCTCTTCAAGCGAAATTACAGACGGTGGACAAACGACCGTTAAATTTACGTTTGACGAACACGCCCAAAAAATCAAAGCTGGAGACACTCTTGAAGTGACTTGGCCAAGTTCAGGCACTCTTCACGGGACTGGATTTAAGAAAACCATCCAATTGACCATCGACGGCAAATACGTTGGGGACATGGTCATCAAAGACGGTTCTGCAAAAGTAACATTCAACGACGGCATCACTGGCCTTGAGAACGTTCGCGGTTGGGGTGAATTCGAAATCGAAGGTCACAACGACACAGCAACAGACAAAGAACACGTTGGTAAATTCACCATCGTGAGTGGAGACAAATCTGTCGACTTGAACGTGAAGAAATTGGCGACTGGCGTAAACAACGCTCCATTCTACTTAAAAGCTGGGGACATGCACGCTGACGACCCTGAACACATTCTTTGGACATTAACGATTAATGCGATGAACTTAGAAGTGGACGGCGACGTTCGTGTCGAAGACGAAGTGCAAGGCGGACACAAACTTGTGACAGACAGCTTCAGTATTACAACGACTGGAATGAAACCTGGCTACTTTGCCGGCGATACAGCGATTGAAGATTTCAAAACTGCTTTCCCTGGATCAACATTTACAGTGGATGCTTCAGGAAAATTTGTAGTGACGATTCCTAAAGACTTGATCAACAAGACTGGCGTTCTTATTTTCTATCGTACAAAAGTAGAAAACGAAAACCAAAAAGACTTCAAGAACAACACGAAAGTTTGGTACCAAGTCAAAGGTGAAACTGCGGTTGTGGCCAAAGAAGTCAACGCATCTGTGGCAAACATCAATGCAAACGGTGGTGTTGACGGAGACCAATCACTTCCAAAGATAACAACAACAGAAGCTCCTACGACGACTACAACAACAACAGAAGCGCCAACGACTACGACAACTACAACAGAGTCTACAACGACTTCAACGACAACAACTGAAGCGCCAACGACTACGACAACAACGACAGAGTCTACAACGACTTCAGCAACGACGACGGAAGCTCCTACGACAACAACAACGACAACTGAGTCTACAACGACTTCAGCAACGACGACGGAAGCTCCTACGACTACGACGACAGAAGCTACGACAACAACAGCAACTACAACGACAGAGTCTACAACTGCTGCAACAACAACTACTGAAGCAACAACTGTTTCTACGACAGCAGCAACAACAACTACTGAAGCAACAACTGTTTCTACAACTGCAGCGACAACAACTACTGAAGCAACTACTCTTTCTACAACAGCTGCAACAACAACTACTGAAGCAACAACTGTTTCAACGGCAGCAGCAACTACGACTACTGAGGCGACTACTGTTTCAACAACTGCCGCTACAACAACTTCTGAAGGCTCTTCTACTACAGAAGGCTCAACAACAGGCGTAACGACGGGCGAAACAACAGACGCTACAACAGTAACTCCTGCACCAGAAACAACAACAACGACTGTTACACCAGACCTACCAAACACTGGTACATCAAGTAACACAGCCGTAATTCTAGCAGGAATCATCGTAACAATCTCTGCGATGTTCGTTCTCGTTTCTAAAAAAGCAGAACAAAACTAATCTAAACAAATCTATTTAAAAAGCTAGCAGAATTTCTGCTAGCTTTTTTTGCGCTTCCTAGTATAGAAAGTACATATCAAACGAGATGTTAAATTTAGTTATTTTTTACGTAATAGGTTGATCTTCCTTTTCCATATCGATTAATATAGCCCTCTTCGACGAGTTTTTTCAGCATATTTTCAACGGTTGCTTTACCTATACTTGGAATTAATTCCATGATATCTGATTTAGTAAACTTACCCAATTTTTTATTGACTGCTTTTCTAACCAACTCAATAGAAGGGAGCTTTTCATCTACATAGTCAACTCTCTCTTCCAAATCAATATAAGCTGCCAATATTGTTCTAAGAATATATTTTATAAAAGGAGTCATATCTTCTTGACCTTCATGCCAATTCAAACCACTTTTTCTTAAAGATGAGTAATAACCCTCTTTATTTTGCTCAATTTTACTCTCTAAACTAATGTACTTCCCAATCACATACCCTTGTCTATATAAAAGAAGTGTCGTTAACAATCGACTCATTCTACCATTTCCATCATTAAATGGATGAATACACTGAAAATCATGGATAAATATCGGGATTAACAACAACGAATCTACTTCATTTTTATCCAAAGCTCTATTAAGTTCTCTACAAATATCTTCAATTGCTTTCGGTGTCTCATATGGAGGTAATGGCTTAAATATTTCTATAACATTACCATTTTGATCCTGTTCAACGATAGAATTTTGAGTATTTTTATATCTTCCTCCAATTCCTTTTTCACTATATTTATACAATTCTCTGTGGAGTTGTAATATATAATTGCTATTGATAGGAATATACTCATAACTTTCGTGTATCGTATTTAAGACGTCCCTATATCCTAAAATTTCTTCCTCGTCTCTGTTTCTCGGTGTTGTTTTCTGAGCCATTAACTCCTTAATTCTCGTTGTTGTCGTAACAATTCCTTCTATTTTATTCGAATCTTCCACACTTTGAACTTTAGCAATTTCTACCAATTTATCTAAAACAGTAGGTTTTTGTTTCAAAAAAAGCTCTTGTTTTCCCTTATGTTCATGTATTTTGGTTAGAAGATTCACTACTTCAACATCCCATTGACTTCTCGATAATTTTTCATAATCAAAAACTCTCATTCGCCTACCTCCTTCTTTTTCTCCTAATTATACATCGTTTTTAGGCGATTTAAAAGTAGTTAGGCGATTCTGTCTTACTTCCTTTTCGCCTAATATTGCCTAATTTTTAGGCGATTCGAAAATAAGTTAGGCGATTCTATCCACCTCCAAGCACCTCTCATCCCTCTTCACTGGGATTCCAAATGCAATAAGACGTCTGTTCAGTTAACCCTGTTTTCATTGCCATTATACTCGCTTATTTAGAGGCACAAGAAAAGATGACGAAGAACCCTGCGGATGTTATACAAACCGTAACGTGTTTAGCATTACATGCGAATTAGTTGGCGTTGGAATTT
>CAUVGI010000058.1:0-8858 GCA_963551375.1 uncultured Streptococcus sp.
CGTCCTGTCATTACTGTATCAATAAATTGAGCCGAATAATTGGCAATTTGATAAATTAAAACTGGAATTAAAATGGTTAGCAGAGCTTTAAATTTATGATTTTCTTGTATCGTACTTTTCATCATATCCCCCTAACACAATTCTTCAATCGATTTCACTTTAAAAATAGCACTAGGAAGAACTTTTGGATTACTAGGTTCACTTGTCACAGCGATAAATCCTGCAGTATTTTTGGCAAACTCTTCATCTACAGTTGAGTCACCGATATAGATCATTTCGTTAAAAGGAACACCAAAACGATTTTGAATCGCATGTAGTGAATCCGTTGCTGGCTTTGAAGGAAATTCATCAGTTGTACCAACAAAGTCAAACACCTCGCCAATTCCAGCAACTTGTAATACTGCCTCTGCCGGTAAGCGAGAATCATTTGTCACTAAGGCAATCGTGTATCCTTCTGCTTTCAATTCACTGAGTGTGTTCTTTACCTGTCCAAGAGTTTGGATTTTCTCTGGATGAGACAAAATATACTCAGCAAAGTATTGCACCACGAAGTCATAATTTTCTTCGATATCGATCGTTCTAAATTCATTTAAAACCTCTAACATATCGCGAACTGAACCAGCGGCAATCACACTATTTTCAATGATGTCAGTTTCGGTAATTCCAAGACGGTCAAATAACTCGTCATGCTCAATGTTAGATAACTTCATCCCATTACGCTTAATTAATTCATCAAGAACTAAAATCGTTGGTTCAAACCATAATGTGGATGTATCCGTCAATGTGCCATCTTTATCAAAAATCAACACTTTAATATCATTTTCTGTTAAATAATTTAAAAATTTTTGTTTCATTATTCGATACTTTGTAACTCCACAGAAATAATGTTATCTAGTGCGTTAATTTCTTTGATAACATCTTCAACACTTACCGTCGCCTCTGAAATATCAATCATAATTTGCACAACAGCAACACTATGAATCGCTAATCCTTGGAAAATCGTTAGGATGTTCATATCACGATTCGCAAATACTTCCAGCGTTTTCGTCAGTGTTCCTTTGATATTTTTCATATGGATATTGATTGATGCTTTTCTTCCTGCATTCACAGAAGAAAACCCTTGAACTTTACGATAATACTTATAATAAACACTACGTGAGATGCCAACCATCTTCACTACTTCAGTGACGTCTTTTGCTTGTCCTGTTGCAAGTAGTTCTTTTGCTTGCAAAACTTTAGCAAATACAGGAGGAACAGCATCTTCAGAAACTAAAAAATGTTTTTGTCGATTCATCATTTGTCCTTCTTTCATAATCATTTGTATCCATTTTACCTTACATCATGGACAGATAGCAATTATTTCCGGCTAAAAGAACACGAAAAAAGAAGCTAGAAACCTAGCTTCTTGTCATAAAATCATATGGTGTTAAGTCATCCATTCCAATCATTGGAGAAATAAGACCCTCTTCGATTGCTTGGATGGTTAATTGAAGTTCTTTGCCTTCGAATGAGTTGTTAGACTCCTCTTGTGACGATTGCATTTCTCTCTCCTGTTTTGCCGGAGCGTCTTCTGTCTTTACTAGATCAAAATTCGTTAAGAACTCTTGTAAGAAAGTCGCACGTTTCGGCGGAATGGTAGTCGCGCTCTTTTGAAATGCTCCAGCTTCCCCACACATAATAAGATACTGCTGACTACGTGTAACTGCTGTATACAATAGATTTCTTTGTAACATGCGTGAGTACTGATTCACCATTGGCAAGATAACCATCTTAAATTCAGACCCTTGTGCCTTATGAATTGAGCAACAATACGCCAGCGTCAATTGTTGCCAATCCGCTCGATGGTATTCGACTTCTGTTTGATCGAATAAAACAAAAATCTTATCTACTTGATCATCATTTTCTTTTGCAAACTGAATGGCAGTGATTTCACCAATATCACCATTGTAGACATTCTCTTCAGGTAAATTCACCAGTTGAAGGACTTTATCTCCTACGCGGAAGACTTTATCGAAGGACTCCACTTCACGAACCGAATTTCCGATTTTAGGATTTAAGATTTCTTGCATCATCTGATTGATGGCATTAATCCCAGCATCTCCTTTATACATCGGAGCCAGTACTTGAATATCTCGCTTCGTATAGCCCTTCTTAAGAGCTGCTACAACGACTTGTTCAATAATCGTTACCAACCGTTCTGTTGAACATGGTAAGAAGCTTCGGTCTGTTTGTTTCTCCAGAAAGTTCTGTGGCAAGAAACCATCTTTGATACTATGCGCTAATTCGACAATTGAAGATTGTTGCGTTTGACGGTGGATTCGTTTCAGTTCAATGGCTGGCACTTGATTCGTTTCCAGTAAATCCGTTAAAACTTGCCCTGGACCCACCGAAGGCAATTGATTGCTATCTCCGACAAGTAGAATCTTCAATCCTTCTGGAGCAGCCTTAAACACGCGGTTCATTAACCACGTATCTACCATCGACATCTCATCGATAATTAAGAATTCTCCAGTGATTTCCTTATCTTCAAAACTATCATCAACACTATCAATCGCAATCCCGAGCAGGCGATGAATCGTTGAAGAAGGATATCCTGTCAATTCATTCATCCGTTTTGCCGCTCGTCCAGTTGGCGCTGCAAGAACAATCGCCTCTTCAATCTCGTTATCATTATCAAGCTCGTTTAGTTGCGCATAGACGTCAATGACTGCATTAATAATCGTTGTCTTCCCAGTTCCTGGTCCACCCGTTAATACAAATAGTGGCTCCGTCATAATCCGATAAATAGCCTCTTTTTGAGAAGCATCATATTCAATCTCAAACTTCTCCTGCGTCCGTTGAATCGCTTCATCGATTTTTTCTTTACTAATTTCAACTTTTGAAGCCGTAATCCGTTTTGAAAGTGCGTTACTAATACCTAGTTCTGCATAATATAAGGACGCAATTGCAATACGGTTTTCATCAGAAAATACAACACCTTCGCGAATTAATTCGTTTAAAGCATCTACTAGTTTATCTGGTTCGATTAAGTAATTTTGGCATGACTCCAATAATCGTTGCGCTTGTGTAATTAACACTTCAGCCATCAAGTAGGTATCACCTGTTTGATAACAGAAATCTCTTGTCACAACAAAGAGAGCTCCTTTTAATCTAGAAGTATCATCTGGATCAATCCCCATCGATTGGGCAATGCTGTCCATTCTTCTAAATCCTAGCCCTTCTATTTTTTGAAGAAGAACATATGGGTCTTCGTCTAAAACCATTCTTGCCTTATCTTTATACATGCCGATAATCTTTTGTGCAATCGCAGGAGTAAATCCAAGATTCGTGAGTTCAAACATCAACTTCTCAGTACCCTGGTTTTGCTGAATGACTTCACGGATCATTTCTTTTTTCTTTTTCGTTAGCCCTGTAATCCCATCAAGCGCAGTCTCATCATTTAAGATACGTTCCATGGCTTCTTCGCCTAACTTCTCGATAATCTTTTCAGCGGTTTTTTCCCCAATCCCTGGAAAATGAGAACTAGACAAATATTGAATGAGCCCTCTTTTCCCGGTTGGTTGCGTCTGTTGATAATTATCTGCTTGGAATTGTTCCCCATATTTTGGATGAGAAACAATCTTCCCATTAAAACGATAGGAGATATCCGAATGAATTTGCCCGAAAATTCCAGTCACCACGATTTCGTCATCTACATCCACGCAATTAGACTCAACAACGCGAACGAGCATGACTTTATAGAAGTTTTGCTGATTCTCGAAAAAAGTCGTTAATACTTCCCCTACAATATAAGGTGTATCACTCATTTGGAATCTCCTTTCTAATTATTTCTATTAAACGTATTGACGTTCTTCTCCGTTCATATACGCTTTATCGATGATACCTCCACCAAGGCATTCTTCGCCGTCGTAGAACACAACAGCTTGGCCCGGTGTAATCGCACGAACGGGTTCATCAAAGATTACCGTTGCACGTGTTGGATCTGTTTCATCTAATACAACTTTCACTTTTGTATCTTGTTGACGATATCTAAATTTAGCCGTACATTCGAACGTATTCTCTTTTGGTAAATCATTTGTAAATTGTATATCTGTTGCTGTTAAGCTATCTGAATAGAGGTTTGGATGATGGAAGCCTTGGCCCACATATAAAGTATTCGTAGTTAAGTCTTTTCCAATCACAAACCATGGATCATTTGTCTTACCACCGCCACCAATTCCTAACCCTTGGCGTTGACCAATCGTATAGTACATGAGTCCGGCGTGGTCACCCTTTACTTCTCCATCAAGAGTCACCATTTTTCCTGGTTTAGCTGGTAAATAGTTTGATAAGAACTCATTGAAGTTACGTTCTCCAATAAAACATACACCAGTAGAATCCTTTTTCTTCGCAGTCGCAAGATTATACTTCTCAGCAATCTCGCGGACTTCTTTTTTCTCTAAGTGACCAATTGGGAACATCGCTTTTTCTAATTGTTTTTGATTCAATTGGCTTAAGAAATATGTTTGGTCCTTATTGTTATCTTTTCCTCTTAATAGATGAACAATTCCATTTTCGTCTTTTTCAACTCGTGCATAGTGACCCATTGCCACATAATCTGCTCCTAGTTGCAGTGCATAATCGAGGAAAGCTTGGAATTTCACTTCTTTATTACACATCACATCTGGGTTTGGTGTACGTCCTAGGCGATATTCGCGAAGGAAATATTCAAACACACGATCCCAATATTCTTTTTCAAAGTTTACTGAATAATACGGAATACCGATTTGTTCTGCAACTGCTGCGACATCTTTGTAATCTTCCGTTGCTGTACAAACGCCATTTTCGTCCGTATCATCCCAGTTTTTCATAAAAATACCGATGACATCATATCCAGCTTCTTTTAATAGTAAAGCTGTTACAGAGGAGTCAACTCCTCCACTCATGCCAACGACAACTCTTGTTTTTTCGTTACTCATTCTTTCACCATCATTTCTATTTATTTCCTGAACTAGTCGATTTGAAGGTCGAGTTATCAGAATTTACCCTAATTTTAAATTTATTTTTATTTTTTTCAAAATTTTTGCTTGAAAATCATTGAAAATGCGATAGTACTGGGATTTTTGCCCAATTGTGTTTTTGACAAACGGTTGCGTTTTCACTATAATTAAGTTGAGAAAAAGGGGGCGAAGGTGTATGATGATCTCTTTACGAGCAGCACGGGTTAATCGTAATTTAACACTGTTAGAAGCCGCCAAATATCTTAAAATAAACAAAGATACGCTTACGAAGTATGAAAAAGATTCAACTAATCTTCCATATTCTTTAAGCAAAAGGATGCAGGAACTATATGAAGTTCCTAGCGAGAATCTTTATTTTGGCGACACTCAAAGCTTCGTAGCACAATTTAAGCCGCTACCTGAAGTCGAATAATACAGCTACAGGGAACACCGCCCGTGCATGATAAACGAGACAGTTCAATTTTGAACTGTCTCTCTTTTCTTATACACTATTTTGTTGTTACTTCGAGAACTCCTCTTTCAACAAGCCCTTCTAAAATAAACTCTAACTTTTCTACAGCCATAGCAGTATTTGCTTTACCGTATAAGTCAACTGTTTGTAGGCCATTCTTCGTTACTGTCGAAATTTTCAATTGTTTCTTATCTTTATCCACCATGACTTTTAATTTTAATCCACGGTGATCATCAATTGTTTCGTCTAAACTACGAATTAATTGGAAGTTCCCAGATTTTGTTTCTGTAAAACCATTATCACGTAATGTATATCCTTTACATGTTGGACTAACCGAAAAGACTTGGTTTGATCCTTTTAATGATGCAGTTGGTGTAAATGCCATATGCGCTTCTCCTCTTTCTTTTTCTACAAAGTTAGTTTACCATATTTTTCCTGTAAACAAAAGCTCTCTCTTAATGTAAAGCGTCCACAAAGGCATCAATATCTTCTTTTGTAGAACCCATTCCAAATGAAAGTCTGATTGATTGTTCAAGCCTACTGTTTTCACTAGGATACATGGCAGATAATACTGGACTGATTTGCACACTTCCAGCTGAACATGCGGATCCAGCAGATACTGAAACATCTTGTAAATCATTAAAGATTAAGGTTTGTGTTGCTTTTCTACCCTTTAACCAGATATTACAAATATGGGGATTCTTTGGATTTGCTACGCCGTTAAACTCAAATTCAATGCCTCTTTCAGACAACTTCGCGATTAGATACTCTCGTAACTCTTGATAGTTTTCAACAAGCTCATCTCTTTTCGCCACAACGATTTCCATTGCTTTTTCAAGCCCTAAAATATAAGGAACATTTTCCGTTCCAGCTCTGAAGCCTAATTCTTGTCCTCCACCTTTAATCAAAGCGTGAATTGGCGCATCTTTTAATTTATATAGGAATCCAATCCCTTTTGGTGCATATATCTTATGCCCAGAAGCGGTTAAATAATCAATTCCATCCACCGTTAATGCTTCTTGTGCAAAGGCTTGAACGGCATCTGTATGGAAATAAACAGGCGACTCTTTTAATAAAGCAGCAATTTCTTCAATTGGGAATCTTGCGCCTGTTTCATTATTAACCGTCATAATCGAAACTAGACGTGTATCCTCTCTTAGTGCCTCCTCAATTTCAGAAACTGTCACAATGCCATCTTTATTTGGAGCTAAATACGTCACGTCAAAGCCTTCATGTTCTAAAAATTCAGCAGGTTTTCGAACAGAAGGATGCTCTACTGCAGAAACAATGATATGACCTTTTTCTTTTGCGAAATGCTCACGAATACTTTCAAACACTAAATTGTTCCCTTCAGAACCTGAACTTGTAAAGATAATGGCATCGTGTGGAGATGCTTGTAGTTCTGATAGAATAGCTTTCTTCACACATTCGATTTTTTGCTTTTGTTCACGACCAATTCGATAGACACTAGACGGATTTCCAAAAGAAGCCATTTCCTTTGTAATCACTTCTAATACTTCCGCATTTACTGGCGTCGTTGCTGCATAATCTAAGTAATTCACCTTGCACTCTCCTCACTTTCAAACAATACTATTATACGGGATGACTATTTATTGTCCTAATAAGTTGTTTTAATCTTTCCAATTATATCATTCTTTCAACTTATGATACACTAAACATAAAGAAATTTAAGGAGGAACTGTCATGAACCATCAACCTCTCGCTTACCGTATGCGACCTCGTACGATTGACGAAGTGATTGGTCAAGAGCATCTTGTCTCTCCTGGAAAAATCATCAATCGCATGGTTGTGGCTAAACAATTATCATCCATGATTTTATATGGGCCTCCAGGAACTGGAAAAACAAGTATTGCTAGCGCTATTAGCGGAAGTACGAAAGTCGCTTTTAGACAGCTGAATGCGGCGACTGATACAAAGAAAGACTTACAAATTGTCGCTGAAGAAGCCAAGATGTCTGGTAGCGTCATTCTACTACTCGATGAAATTCACCGACTCGATAAAACGAAACAAGACTTCTTATTACCTCATCTGGAAAATGGTCGAATTATTTTAGTTGGTGCAACCACTGAAAATCCATATATTTCAATCAACCCAGCGATTCGTAGTCGAACTCAAATTTTTGAACTCAAACCACTTTCTTCACAGGATATTCAAAAAGCACTCTTAAAGGCTATTGAAGATGAAGAACGTGGTCTAGGAAAACTCGATTTAGAAGTCACAGAAGAAGCTTTGAATCATTTTGCAAGTAGTACAAACGGAGACGTTAGAAGCGCCTTAAACGCACTAGAACTAGCCGCTAAATCAACTGAAGCTAGTGACGATGGAAAAATCCATATCACGATTCAAATCGCAGAAGAATGTATTCAAAGAAAAGCTCTCTCCTATGATAAAGATGGTGACCAACATTACGATGTCATCTCTGCTCTTCAAAAATCGATTCGAGGATCAGACGTGAACGCAGCCTTGCATTACGCTGCTCGTTTAATCGAAGCTGGGGATCTTACAAGTTTAATGAGACGCCTCTTAGTCATTGCCTACGAAGATATTGGACTAGGGAATCCACAAGGTGCCGCTCGCGCAGTATCCGCTGTGCAAGCTGCGGAAAGACTTGGTTTACCGGAAGCTAGAATTCCACTTGCGAATGCGATTATCGAACTCGCCCTTTCACCTAAATCAAACACGGCTATTCGCTCAATCGATAGTGCGTTGTCTGATGTTAGAAAAGGTCGTGCGATTAGTATTCCAGACCACTTAAAAGATGCTCATTATTCAGGTGCACAAAAGCTTGGACGTGGTGTTGGATACAAGTATCCACATGACTATCCAGGACACTTTGTGAAGCAACAATACTTACCAGATGCACTTAAAAATGAGGAGTATTTCATGGCGGAACCAACCTCTTCTTATGAGGAAGCTTTGATGAAACAATACCAAAAATATCGTCAAAATTAATTAATGATTTCTTAAGAAATCGGTACCAAACTTTTATTGCAATCGACCTACTCTTGTGCTACTATAATGACATAGAGATCTAAGATGTGCGCGGTATTTACTAAGTGTTGACCGAACAATTTACGACTTTTTAGGGATTCAGATTGATATTACAGATAACAAGCCCTTTCACTTGGTAGTTAGGAAGTAATACATAGAAGCCCACCTGCTTTAGATGCGGGTTCAAACTAACAAATACATCAAACGGCATCGTTGGAAATCTATATAAAGTTATTAACTTTAGGCCACTCTTCGTGAGTGGTTTTTCTTTTCCTTAATTCCTATTTCCATCAGTTTTGGTTCCCTTTTCATTCGCTTTATTTAGGTGTATAATAAGAGTATCAAGAATAAGGATGTGATTTTATGTTTCATGAATATGAAAAAATTCTCGTTCC
>CAUVGI010000059.1:0-8699 GCA_963551375.1 uncultured Streptococcus sp.
AAAATCTACACAGGGCTAGACCAAAATATGCAAGCGGATATGGAAGAAACCTTCTCAAACAGTTGGTTATTCCCGAAAGCGAGTGACGGCACGATTGCCCAAGCAGCTTCAATTGCCATGAATCCGGAAACTGGAGATGTCCTTGCGACAGTGGGTGGACGTACTAACGAGAAACACACTTTCCGTGGATTTAACCGTGCAACACAGCTTCAGGCGCAACCAGGGTCAACATTCAAACCATTAGCCGTATATACTCCGGCTCTTGAAGAAGGATATCAACCTAATTCTGTTCTAGTGGACGAGAAACGTTCGTATGGTTCAGATAAATATACGCCTGAGAACTGGAATAAACAGTATCAAGGAACTGTGACGATGACGGAAGCCTTGAACCACAGTTGGAATGCTCCTGCTGTATGGTTACTCGATAAAATCGGATTGAAGAAAGGAATCGAGAAGGTTCGTCAGTTTGGAATCGAAACAGACCCAGGAGACGAGTACTTAGGGATTGCCCTTGGAGGACTTACCAAAGGGGTTTCTCCAGAGCAAATGGCCTCTGCCTATACAGCCTTTGCCAATAAAGGCGTTCGTGTGCAACCGCGTTTTGTGACAAAAATTGTGGACGCAAATGGGAAAGTCGTTGTAGACAACACAGCTGTGAAGGAAAACCGTGTGACAACGGAAGAAGTCGCTAAGAAGATGACAAGTATGCTGTTAACCGTGTACGGTTCAGAAGGTCTTGGCGCACCATTTTCACCAGCTGGTAAGACGATTGCCGGTAAGACAGGGACAACCGAAGCCATCAATAATGACAATGGTTCTCGTGACCAATGGATGATTGGATATACACCTGACGTTGTTGTCGCAACTTGGATGGGATATGACCAATCAGGAAACTACTCTTTATCAGCTTCAAGCCGTGAAGGAGTAGGTCCACTCTTTAAACTAGAGATGGAAGGACTTCTTCAATTCACCGCGAATACACCATTTAATGTCGAAGCTGTGAAGACGAAGCAAAATAACAAAAACAACAATACGAATAACGGTGTGGATCAATTTATCAAAGACGCTCAAAAAGCGGGCGAACAAGTTTGGAATCAAATCCAAGAATGGGGTAAAAACCTCTGGGATAAATTCAAGAATAGATAATGCGAACGTACGTACGTATTAATAGTTTAGCTATACAAAATATGGTATAATAAAAGAGTATTTTAAGGAGGAAGAAACATGAGTAATATTTATGATACAGCCAATCAATTAGAGCGTGACTTACGCGAATTACAAGAATTCAAAACAGTAAAGGAAAGCTTCGAAGCGATTTATGCTGACGAAACAGCAAGAACTTTATTTGAAGAATTCCGTACAGTGAATGTCGAGTTACAACAAAAACAATTCTCAGGACAAGAAATCACTGAAGAAGATATTCAAAAAGCACAAGAATTAGGACAAAAAGTGTCTGAAAATGAGCATATTAAAGCATTAATGGAAGCTGAGCAACGTTTGAATACAATTATGCAAGATATCAACCGTATCATCACAAATCCATTACAAGAGCTTTATAGCGCAAAATAATCAATTTTAAACGGTTTTATTAAGAATCGATCCAAAGCATATTTTCTTTGAACGCACAACAGACGGTTCAGGAAAATATGCTTTTTTTGAAGAAAAGAAAGGAGCAACGTATGGTGAAATTCATCCACGCAGCCGACGTCCATCTAGGAATTACGTACGCAGGTGTCGGGAAGAACCATAAAGATATCGCAAGAATGCTAAAACAGGCGGCGTTTGATGCCTTTGAAAGAGTTATCGATACAGCGATTGAAGAAGAAGTCGATGCGCTTGTGTTGGCGGGGGACCTATTGGATAGTTCTCGTACCTTCGTCAAAGAAAAATTGTTCTTGCAAAGTCAGTTGAATCGTCTAGCACCTTTTGGAATTCCTGTCATTGTAGCGCTTGGAAATCATGATGCGGGGAGTGCGTACGTTTCTGGAGAGCATATTTATACTTTGGGGAGTGCCGTTGAAACGATTGAAGTGGAGACGAGAAACGGAGAACGTGTGGCCTTTAGTGGGTTTAGTTATGAGGTTCCTGTTGTAGCTACGAGGAAAGTTCAAGAGTACCCTGCAAAGAGTGCTAATTGTGACATTCATATTGGGGTCTTACATGGAGAACTGACGACTGCACAAGGTCGTTATGCGCCATTTTCGATTCCTGAACTAAGAGAAAAAGGCTATGACTATTGGGCGCTCGGACATATTCATAAGTGCCAAGAAGTCTCTAGCAAGCCATGTGCGTGGTATAGCGGTACGACGCAAGGAGCGGACCGTAAAGAGAGTGATCCAAAGGGAGCTTTGCTGGTAGAGATTTTGCCAGGGAAAGCTCCAGAAGTTCGCTTTATTGAAACGAGTACGATGGATTGGACGGAGGTAGAACTTGCTATCAGCGAGACCAATCGTTTAGAAACTTTACCGTATCTCATCGTAGAGGCACTACCAAATCCATCGAAACGTAGTCTTGTGACGCTACATTTACGAACGGAAGAATCAATCTATTCAAGAGAGGATTTAAAACAACTGACAGAAGTTGTGAATGGGTTATTAGAAGAAAAACGTAGCCTTGTAACGGTGATGAGTATTCGAGAACAAGTTACAAAACCGCTTCGAGGAGCTTCTGGAATTTCTCTTGTGGGAGACGTGGATGCGTCACTCTTTTCTGAAATGGAGATTGCCAAGAGTGGGTTTTCGAATCAGCTGATGAGCGACTTCCTGCAAAAAGAAGATGTCCAAGAAGAGATTCATGAACGTGCACTTCGCTTATTAGAAGCTCGCTTTTCGGGAAGGGAGGAAGGGTAATGTACATTTCAAAAATCGAAATCGATCATTTTGGAAAATGGGAACATGAGACATTTACTTTTCATCCGAACTTGCAAGTCGTGCAAGGCCTAAACGAATCTGGAAAGACGACCCTTCGACGCTTTATCGAGCAAATGCTCTTTGATTTTAAACAGAAGAAGAATGGTGTGTATCCTTATCAACCGCTCCATACGAATACTCGTGGCGGACGGATGTGGATTGAAGATGAAGGGCTGGGGGCTCTCATTATTGAGCGTAGTGCTGTGGGGTCGCAGAGGAAACTCGTTCTAAGGAGTGCAGAAACTGGACAAGAGTTACCAGAAACGATGCTGGAGCGTGTTCTTCATGAGTTGACGATGAATGAGTATCATTCACTCTTTGGATTCAATGAAGAGGAATTGCAAAATAATGCGTTTGGAAGCGAGGAGGAAATCCATCGCTTCTTGTATAGTTTGAGTGTTATGGGACATAAGGGTGCCTATGAGGAGAGTCAGAAGTTACTTGCAGAGGCGGATAAGTTATTTCGTCCGCAAGCCAAAAAATTGGAACTCAACGAGCGAATGGACCGACTCGAAGGCCTAACAAATCAATTGTCACAAACGAAAGGCGAGAACGTTCTTTATGAAGGCTATGTGAGTACTATCCAAGAGCTTCAAAAAGAAGAAGCGGGATTATCTGGAAAATTACAAGACACAGAATCTAGACTCGATGTCTTAGAGAATAAGCTCACTCATTTTGACGCCTTAGAAGAATTCCGTGCAATGGAAGGACTACAAGAGTTTCCAAAAGACTACGACCATAGTAAGGCCGTGGAAGCCAATAGTACTTTACGTTCCTTTGAAAAAGAACTCGAACGAACAAAAATCGAGTTGGAGCAGGCGAAATCGGAAGCAGAAGTACTTGAACAAGCAACGGAGGATACGACTCTTGAAGCACTGTACGCGAAGGCTCAAGGTGCTGCAGCGGTAGAAGGGCGTGCCTTTGAATTGGAACGTGAGTTGAAGACGCATCCGGGGAATATTGGAGTTCAAAGTGAGGATGCCAAACCATTTACAGAGGCGGAATTAGCGAAATTAGATGGCCTTCAAGGGGAACAAGGACATACAGGGCAGTTCCAATCATGGCTTCTTATTGTGCTTGTTGGAATCATTGCCATTATCGTGGTTGGATTTTTAACGAACCAAGTAGTGCTAGGTGTTGGGATTGCTGCAACGCTTGCGATTGGCGGAGGTTTCTTCTTACAGAAAAATGGAAAAATCCTTACTCCAAAAACGAATGCAGTAGATGAAAAAGTCCAACAGCTCCTTTTAGAGAAAGGAATCGAAGTAACTCTAGACGAAGCAAGACGTTTTGTGCGAAGAAATGAAGGACGAAGTGTCAATGATTTCTTACAAAAGAAGGCGCAATTCGTCCAATTGGAACAAAGACTAGATGCCTTTAAAGAAGAAAGTAAAGACTTCTGGACTAAAGAACAAATCACGCCTCCTGCTACGGTGGAGCAACAGCTACGCATTATCCGGGAGACATGGATGGCTTCACAAAAACGAGTGGCAAAATTAGAACAACTTCAAGAAAGTATCTTAAAGAAAGAACGCCATTTAGCGCAATTGAAACAAGATACAACAGAAGTGCGTGAAGACTTACAATCGGCGATTTCATCCCTTGGAATCACTTCTGTAGAAGAGTTTAGAACGCAGTTACCTAAACTGGACAATCGTGTAGCCTTAGCACAAAAGAGAGCGTATATTGAAAAGCAAGTCGCACTTTTTACGAATGAAGAAAAAGAAAGCTTGCAACGACAAATGCTTGAAGAGGAAATTCAAGACGAGTCCTTCACGAAGGCGCAATTGGAAAGTAAACGGAAAGAAGTTCGTGACCAATTGGCAAGTACAAAAACGAAGGCAGAACTGCTGGAAGAAGATGACAATGCGGAAGCACTCCAATTGGAAGCAGACTTTGAACGATTCGAAGTACAAGAGTCTATCAAGGATTGGGCGACGCAAGTGTATGCAGCTAAATGGATTTTGAAGCAACTTGAAGAAAAAGTCCCAACGAGAGTGCCATTGATTTTAGATGAGGCGAGTCGTATTTTTAATCGACTTACGATGGGGCAATATACGAAAATTCTCTTAACGGATACGCAGGCGAAGGTGCAGCAGACAAACGGTCAATGGATGGAAGCTTTCTATCTGTCAAAAGGAGCGTTAGACCAACTGTATGTGGCAATTCGTTTTGCCTTTATTTTCCAATTAACGAAGAAGATGAAAATTCCGGTGTTAATCGATGATGGATTCGTCAATTTTGATAGAGAACGTCTATCGATTATGTTAGAATTAATGGAAGAGCTATCACGCGTAACACAAGTTTTTTACTTTACAACGGAAGTTCCGCTTCAGTTACCTAAAGAGAATGTACTGAAGTTAGGGGAAAGAGAAAGAAGGTAAATCATGACAAAAAAATTATATGAATACAATGTGGACGAGAGTTTTGAAATCTGCCTATTAATTAAATCTGCAGATGTGCGTATGGCAAAAAATGGCAATCCGTTTATCGCCTTCACGTTCCAAGATCAATCTGGTCAAATGGACGGAAAATATTGGTCTGCCACGTCAGATGATATTGCAAAATACGTACCAGGAAAAGTAGTAGTTGTGAACGGAAAACGCGAAATGTACAATAATTCGCCACAAGTAAAAATTGTCAGCCTTCGACTTACTGACGCTTCAAAAGGAGAGCCAACATCTGCGAGCCATTTCGTTGAACACGCTCCAATGACGAAGGAAGAAATGGAAGAAGAAGTGAACCAAATTATGTTCGATATCACAAATCCATATTTGCGTCGAATCGTCCATAATATCTTGAAAAAATACCAAGAAGCCTTCTTCGAATTTCCTGCAGCGAAACGTCACCACCATGCGTTTGTAGGTGGGCTAAGTTTCCACACAGTATCGATGTTACGCCTTGCTAAAGCCATCGCAACACAATACACCCAAATCAACCGTTCATTATTATATTCTGGTGTGATTTTACATGATATTGGTAAAACGATGGAATTAACAGGCGCAATCGGCACAGAATACACACTTAAAGGGAACCTACTAGGCCATATTGTGATCATGGACGAAGAGATTACAAAAGCCTGTGAAGAACTCGATATCGATGAAAATCAAGAAGATGTGCTTTTATTAAAACATCTCGTTTTAGCTCACCACGGCAAACTCGAATACGGGTCACCAGTACGTCCGCAGTTATTAGAAGCGGAAGTATTACACCATATCGACTTGTTAGATGCGACGATTACAATGATGTCGAATGCACTCGACAAGACAGAACCAGGCGCATTCTCAGAGCGCGTATTTGGTTTAGATAACCGTTCGTTTTATAAACCATTATCCCATGAGTAAGAATAAAAGTTTGATAGTATGTGTAAATTGATAAGCCATCAATATTACCAGCAATGCTCTAACCGTCATTCATTTAATCGAGGTGTGAAATGAAAACATTTGGTTCAAAAAAACTATTAAAATTGATTTTACAAGTTGCGATAGGCCTTGTGTTATGCGGGCTATTATGGATTGTGTTTAGTTTTACTCGTCCAAAATATAATGATGATGCTTTGTTTTCTTATGAAATCATCAATCAATCAAATCAGAATATTGAAGAATTGATTATTGGTGAATATTCTCAGAACGACATTAACTCTCCAGAGGACCGAGTGTATTTAAAAAACTTAGCAGCTAATTCTAGAACAAAAGGAGCAGTAGACATTTCTAAATCAGAAAGAAGTGTTTCTCCATTCTATTTAGATTATGTATATCAAGGTAAAAGGAAAACTTTGCTAAAAACGGTATCGGTTGAAACTAGACCCAAAGGACTTCATATCACTATCACTATTAAGGAAGTGGATAACGAGGGTTACATGACGGGAACTAGCGAAATCAATTCATTTATTTTTGAAAAACGAGAATTTACTCCAGAAAGTATAAAAAGAGCTGAGAAAGCTAATACTGCACCATAATTAGAAAGTGGTTAGATTGATTTAAGAGGAATTAGGCTAATTTATAGCTTAGTTCCTTTTTTGTATTGAAGTGGGTTCCTTCCTTTGCTACCATAAACACTAAAAGCAAGGAGGACTGTCAATGAATCCAATAGGAACAAAAACGATTCAAACGGAAAGATTAATTCTCAGACCTTTTCAAGTAGAAGACGCACCAGCGATGTTTAAAAACTGGTCGAGCGACGAAGAGGTGACGCATTACTTAACGTGGCCTACGCATGAATCTGTCGAGACAACGAAGGAAAGCCTTAAACGTTGGGTAGATGGCTACCAAAATCCGCTTCAATTCAAGTGGGCAATCGTATTTGACAATGAGGTTGTTGGTAGTATCGATGTTGTGCATTTGGAAGAAAAGCTGGACGCTGTGGAGATTGGATATGCGCTTAGTCGCAAATGCTGGGGAAAAGGAATTATGACAGAAGCATTGTTTGCAGTGAGTCGCTATCTCTTAGAAGAAGCAGGGTGTAATAGAGTGGCTGCACGTCACGATGTGAATAATCCAGCCAGCGGAAAAGTGATGCAAAAGGCTGGTATGATTTATGAAGGCACGCTGCGACAATATGGTAAGAATAATCAAGGTATCTGTGATATGGCATATTATTCCATCATTAAAGCAGATAGATTGTAGTAGGAGTTAGTATATGTGTTTGATTTGTGAGCGGATTGAATTGATCAAACAAGGAAGAAATCCGCATTTTGTAAAAGAACTTGAAACGGGTTATGTAGTAATAGGAGACGGACAGTATTTTAAAGGATACACATTGTTCCTAGCCAAAGAACACGTAACGGAATTGCATTAAATGGAGTATGAAACAAAAATAAAATTTCTAGAAGAAATGAGTATTGTTCAAGAGGCCGTGGCAAAAGCGTTTCAAGCTGACAAGATGAATATCGAATTGTTAGGAAATGGTGATGCACATGTACATTGGCATCTATTTCCAAGAAAAGCAGGGGATATGAAAGGATATGGCCATAATGGAAGAGGACCCGTCTGGTGGGTTCCTTGGGAAGAAATGTCATCCGAAGAATATCAACCAAAAGAGAGTGATTTGCTTCAATTAGTAAATCATTTAAAAGAGTATTTATAAATAGGACAAGAAGACATCTACAAAAGTAGGTGTCTTTTTTCGTGAGCAGATAATTTTGTGATTATGAATTCGTGAGATATACTTTAACTGTAATTAAAAATATTACAGTTAGAAAGGTGATTTTATGACAACAACAGTAAAAAATATCATTATTGGTTTCGGTAAAGCCGGAAAAACATTAGCAGGATACTTAGGAAGTATTGGAGAAGATACGATTTTAATCGAAAAATCAAAAGAAATGTACGGTGGAACATGTATTAATGTCGGCTGTATTCCTTCTAAAAAATTAGCAACCAAAGCACTTCGTAAACAATATTCAAACGAAGATGCTAGCAGCTACTATACAAAGAGCGTTCAAGAAAAGAAAGCGTTGATTGCAGCTTTAAACACTGCAAACTACAACAAAGTAGATTCAGTTGAAAAAACACAAATTATCGATGGAACTGCACGCTTTGTAGATGACCATACAGTAGCTGTAGATACTGCAGAAGGAGAAAAAATCTTCAAAGCAGATCGTATTTTCATTAATACAGGAGCAACTCCGTTCGTACCACCAGTAGAAGGTTTAACAATCGGTGGAGCAATTCACACAAGCGAAACAATCATGAACTTAGAAGAATATCCAGAAAGCCTTGTCATTATCGGTAGTGGATTTATCGGATTAGAGTTCGCTGCAACTTACGCACAATTCGGTACAAAAGTAAC
>CAUVGI010000060.1:0-8390 GCA_963551375.1 uncultured Streptococcus sp.
ACTGCTGGCCAAAGTTGATCAGCTGATTGATATCCTAATGTTGGTGGGAAAATGAGGTTTCCTGCTCCAAAGAAAAATCCAAAGAGCAGTAACCCTGTTAATAATCCTTTTTTCATAAGTTAACTCCTTTAAAAAAGCGGCCCTTCAAATGTCGTTCTTCGCATTCGAAGGGTCACTTATACTCTTTTATTTAATTAAGCTACTGTTGAGCCGTTTGGCATTCCCTCTGGTGCAAAGACCACTTGTAGGACGCCATCTTTTTCAGCCGAAAGAATCATTCCTTGGCTGATTTGTCCGCGCATTTTACGTGGTTTCAAGTTCGCTACGATAACGACTTTCTTACCAACGAACACGCTAGGGTCTGGATACCATTCTGCGATACCAGAAAGGATTTGACGGTGACCGCCAGCATCTCCAGCGTCTAAGCGGAATTGAAGCAATTTGTCTGCCCCTTCCACTGGTCCGCATTCGATGACTTCTGCGACTTTCAATTCAATCTTGTCGAAGTCGTCGTATTTGATGCTTTCTTTTTCGCTTGAAAGTTCCACTTCTTCTGGGTTCCAGTCCGTGTTTTCTTCTTCAGCTGGTGCTCCACCCATTTTTGCTTGGATGTAAGCTACTTCTTCTTCAACGTCTAAACGTGGGAAGATTGGTTGTCCTTTTTCAACGACTTTAGTTCCTTCAGGAATCACGCCGAATGTGTGTAATGAAGGGTAATCCATTAACGCGCTATCTGTAATTCCTAATTGTGCCAAGATTTGGCTTGGAGTTTCTGTCAAGAATGGTTGTAAGGCAACCGCAATGATACGTAAGCTTTCTGCTAAGTAATTCATTGTACGTGCTAATTCTTCTTGGCGCGCTTCGTCTTTCACGGCTGCCCATGGAGTTGTTTCGTCGATATATTTATTTGTACGAGAAACGAATTTCCAGATTGCGGCAAGAGCCACTGAGAATTGCATGTTTTCCATTGCTTCTTCCACTTCCACGATCATCGCTTTAGAAGCATCGACTAATTCTTGGTCAAATGTTGAAACAGGTGCAGTGTATGCAGGAATTGTTCCATCGAAATACTTATTAATCATCGCAACAGTACGGTTTAATAAGTTTCCTAAGTCATTGGCTAAATCATAGTTAATACGTTCTACGAATGATTCTGGAGTGAAGATTCCGTCAGAACCAAATGGCACTTCACGTAATAAGTAGTAACGAAGTGCATCTAAGCCGTAACGTTCGATAAGAGTGTTTGGATCTACGACGTTTCCTTTCGATTTAGACATTTTACCGTCTTTCATCAATAACCAGCCGTGTGCGAAGATTTTCTTCGGTAATGGTAAATCTAATGCCATTAACATGATTGGCCAGTAAATTGTGTGGAAACGAACGATTTCTTTTCCGATGAAATGCACATCTGCAGGCCAGTAGCGGTTGAATAATGTTTCATCATCGCTACCATATCCTAGCGCTGTAATGTAGTTTGATAAGGCATCAATCCAAACGTAAACCACGTGTTTTGGATCGTTTGGCACTGGAATTCCCCAGTCAAATGATGTACGTGATACGGCTAAGTCTTCTAAGCCTGGTTTGATGAAGTTATTAATCATTTCATTCTTACGTGATTCTGGTTGAATGAAATCTGGGTGTTCTTCATAGTATTGCAATAAGCGGTCCGCGTATTTGCTCATTCTGAAGAAGTAAGATTCTTCTTTAACAAGCTCTACTTCGTGTCCACTTGGTGCAACCCCACCAATCATATTTCCTTCAGCATCGCGGTATACTTCGACTAATTGAGACTCAGTGAAGTACTCTTCGTCTGATACTGAATACCAACCTTCGTATTCACCAAGATAAATGTCGCCATTGTCCACTAATTTTTGGAAAATCTTTTGGACGGCTTTTGTATGGCGTGGTTGTGTTGTACGAATGAAGTCATCGTAAGAGATGTCTAGCTTTTTCCAAAGGTCTTGAATGCCGAAAATAATTTTATCGACGAATTCAATTTCAGAAACGCCTGCTTCTTTGGCTTTTTCTTGGATTTTTTGTCCGTGTTCATCTGTTCCTGTTAAGAAGTAAGTGTCAAACCCTTGTAGTTTTTTATAGCGAATCATAGCATCGCTGGCTACAGTTGTATAGGCATGACCAATGTGTAAGTTGCCACTTGGATAGTAAATCGGTGTGGTTAAGTAAAATGTTTTCTTGTCTTCAGCCATGTTGGGCTAAGCCTCCTTGAAATTGTTTAAAGATAGGCATAGTATACCATACCTACGCAAAAAATACGAGAAGTGAAAACTAAATGAAAACATTGTGGAGGGTGCGAGTTGGGTGAAAATTGTGCTGAGATTCAGTTGGGTGGTTCAGAAGGTTGGTTTGTGCTGATGATTTCTTAGAATCCTTGCGGATTCTTTTTATAATCGCTGTTACGGGGCACCGGTGCAAGCCTGTAGTCTTGCACCTTCGAAGCTTCAAACGCGGAGTACGGGATTTGTCCCTACTCCGCGTAGTTCACATTCGATGCGATTCCCCGTTACTGCGATTATAAAATCCGCAAGCTTCTTCGAAATCATCTATGTAGAAACCCAACTGAATTGAGTTTATTTTTACCGCTCCACAAGGGTGTTAGTTTTGCTTCTCGTAGTTTTTGTGTGCATGGATACTTTGAACAATTTCGGGAGGCGGGCCTGCTGGAGACAAGGAAACTTTAAGGGAGAATAAGAAAAAAGAGAAGGTGGGGAGACCTTCTCTTTGAATGGAGATAACGGAGTTTATTTCTTCTTACGATTGAGGATAGCGTTTAATATAACCGCTAGAAGGCTGGCCATGACGATACCGTTTGAGAAGAACATTTTCAATTCTGTTGGGAAACTATTAAAGAGATTGCTATTGTTAAAGCCCACGCCGACCGCAATCGAAACTGCAGCGATAAGGAAATTATGCTCGTTATTAGCAAAATCCACTTTCGCCAACATTTGCATTCCTTGAAGCGCTACGAAACCAAACAGTACAATCATCGCTCCCCCGATAACAGGGTCTGGAATAATTTGTGCCAACGCACCAAATTTTGGAAGTAAACCTAACAACACTAGGAAGCCAGCTGCGTAGTAAATTGGAAGTCTTGTCTTAATTCCTGACATTTTTACTAAACCAACGTTTTGAGAGAAGCCTGTATATGGGAATGTATTAAAAATCCCACCAAGTAAAACGGCAATCCCTTCCGCACGGTATCCGTTACGAAGACGTGTTTCATCAATTGGATCATTTGTAATATCAGAAAGTGCTAAGTACACCCCAGTAGACTCTACCATTGAAACCATCGCAATGATACACATCATGAGGATGGAAGTCACCTCAAAAGTTGGAGCTCCAAAATAGAATGCAGTTGGAACATGTAAAAGCGGCGCTGCGCCAACAGGAGCAAAACTCACTACTCCTATCATCGTCGCAAGTACAGTTCCCACAATCAACCCAATTAAAATCGAAATCGACTTTATGAAGCCTTTTGCAAAGATATTGACTAGTAAAATAATGAGAACCGTAATGAGTGATAAGGCTAAACTTTGTGGAGTTGGATCAGAAGTATTTCCTCCCATATTTAGGATAGCCACCGGAATGAGTGATAATCCAATGGTTGTAATGACAGACCCAGTAACGATGGCTGGGAAGAATCGTGCTAGTTTGGAGAAAACACCAGAAATCAGAACGACGAAAATCCCCGATACGATAAGAGCTCCAAACATCGCTCCACTACCGTGACTTTGTCCGATAATCGATAATGGCGCCACCGATTGAAAGGCAACCCCTAACACGACCGGAAGCCCTACTCCAAAATATTTGTTCAATTGGAGTTGTAAAAAAGTGGCAATCCCGCACATGAAAATATCTGTTGAAACTAAGTACGTTAATTGTTCGCTGTTATATCCGAGAGCTTTCCCAATCATCATCGGTACAAGGATTGAACCAGAGTACATGGCTAATAAATGTTGGAGCCCAAGCACCATCGCTTTTGAGTGTTTTTCTTGTTGTTGCATTATAACTCTGCCTCCTTAAATACGACCTGTCCATTTTCAAAACGTTCTAATCGTGCTAGTGAAAAGACTGGGATGCCTGTTTCTTCTAGGAGCCCACGTCCATCTTGGAATGATTTTTCAATAACGATTCCAACGGCTTCCACTTTAGCGCCGGCTTGTTCCACAATCTCGATGAGTCCTTTTGCGGCTTGTCCATTCGCTAAGAAATCGTCGACGATAAGGACTTTATCCTGTTGTGAAAGATACTTACTTGCGATAGAGACAGTATTTGAGACTTGTTTTGTAAATGAGTAAACTTCAGCAGTGAGGATGCCTTCGTTCATCGTAATGTTCTTTGATTTCTTCGCAAAAATCATCGGAACCCCAAGTGCGTCTGCTGTATAAAGCGCTGGAGCAATTCCAGATGCTTCAATCGTTACAACCTTTGTAATACCAGCGTCCTTAAACTTATCCGCAAAGACTTTTCCAATCTCTTTCATCAAGTTCAAATCCACTTGGTGAGTCAGAAAAGAATCCACTTTAAGGATGTTTTCGCCTAAAACATAGCCATCTTTTAGAATACGTTCTTCTAATGTTTTCATAAGTCCTCCTTAAAAATAATCGACAGAAATAAATGCAACTCCAACTCGGTTCAAAAACCGTACATTCTTAAACCATTTGTTAGGATAGTTATGATTTTACTGTTTTTATTTTGAAAAAGCAACTGTTTAACGTGTTGCTTTGTATAATTTTACGAACAATATACACAACTTACATCGTAACGTTCATTTTTAGAGATAAGAACACAAAAAAACGAGCAGGAAAACCTGCTCGTCTAAAATTTACGTTTTAAATTATTTTTCTTCAGCTTTTTTATTTGTTACAAATACGATTGCACCAATTGTAGCGAAGATTGCTGATAATACCCAGTAAGCGTCACGAATTGAACCAGTGTTTGGTAATTCTGGGCTTGGAGTAGTAGTTGTTGTTCCAGGAGTTGGAGCCACTACTGTAGTTGTATTACCTGTTGTAGAACCTTCTGTTGTAGCAGCAGTAGTTGAAGCTGTTGTTGCTTCTGTTGTAGTTGTTGCTACAGTTGTTGAAACTGTTGAAGATTCTGTTGTTGTAGTTGCTGCAGTTGTTGCAGCTGTTGTAGATTCAGTTGTTGTTGTTGCAGCAGTTGTTGCAGCTGTTGTTGACTCTGTTGTCGTTGTAGCTGCAGTTGTTGAAACTGTCGTAGCTTCTGTTGTTGTTGTAGCTGCAGTTGTTGATTCTGTAGTAGATTCAGTTGTTGTTGTCGCTTCAGTAGTTGTTGTAGTTGGTTTGTTTGAAGTATTCACAACTTTGATCACGTTTGAATCATCAATTTTCTCAACTTTTGAAGTATATCCATCAGGAGTGTTTACTTCTTCTACTGAGTACTCAATTTTCTTACCGTCTTTAATACCAGGTAAGTTCGTGAATTCTGCTTTCCAGTCTGACCCTTTTGTTAAAGTCTTAGTCATACCGTCTAATTTTTGACCATTAGCTACTAATTGAACTGTGATGTCTTTACGGTCTGCTTCGCTATCGCCAACCCATTCTTTTTGAACTGTAACTGTTGTGTCACCAGTCACCCAGAATTTCAATTCTGTGTTGTTCCAGAACGCTGGATCTTCTTGTGGAGTTGTGATTTCGTCAGATTTCAATGTAGCGTTGTTGTCTACACGAATTGTAGTCTTAGGAATTAATGTTTGGTATTCAATGATTAATTCTTCGTCTGTAGCTGTTTTGAAAACATCGCTTACGTCTGATAAGTTCACAGTGAATCCATTTCCGTCTGCATCAAATTTAACATGCTTCCAGAAATCCCAACCTGAAGCAACTACTTGTCCACCTTTTCTTAATGTGAATGATGGTTTTAAGTAAGTTCCCACAAAGAATTCACTTGCTGCATGGTTCGCAGCTGGAGCAAAAGTGATTTTAGAGTAATCTACCGCTGGAGCTTGAATGCGGTCTGTTACCACTGGATTTGTTAAAGCTTGTTTTTTGCCATCTCCGTTAATACGGATGAACCATTTAGTTAAGTAGTAGTCATCTCCAACATTCATCCATGCATAGTTTTCAGATGCATCTAATTTGAATTGTTTAGATACATAGTCCCCTGTAAGGTTGTATTTATTAATTACAGATTCAAATACGCCAGGACCGTCAGGACGTGTGATTACTACTGATTCAGAACCTACTTTTGAAGTCGCTGTTTTGTTTCCAGGGTTTCCTGGAGTGTTATCCCATTCCGCTTTGTATGAGAATCCACCTTTTACGTTTTGGTTCATTGATTCGATTGCTTTTTTGAAAGTAAAAGTAATCTTTTTGCCTGTCATCGAAACAGTCGCTACTTCAGCACCATTTGCTTGTAGTGATTGTGTTGCGATTTCAGTGATGTTGACACCTTCTGGAGCATCGATTGTGAAAGTATCTCCCTCTTTAACAGATTTACCTGTTAAATCCCAGTCGAAAGAAAATGTTACCTTTTGACCAGCTGCTGTTGCTTTTAAGTTTGAAACAGTTGGCGTTACTGTCGCTGCATTAACAGGTTGCATTAAAGTAAGTCCTAAAATAGCCCATGCAATCATCGCAACGAATGCCACTGTCTTCTTAAAACTAGATTTCATTTTTTCCCTCCATTCCTTTTCTTGGCTCTGTTGCCTCATCTTGTTTGAACGCCCAAAAACGTTGTCCCACGTAATTTAATAGTACGTACAAGCCCATTCCAATCACGAGTGCGATATTTCCTTGTAATTTTTCTCCTGCTCCTTGGAAAAGATACAAGGCTATAGGTTTCGCAACACCATACGCTAATAAATAACATACGGTCAAGTTAATCGCGAATCGGATAATGGCTTTTGAACTAGTTTCCTTCACTTCGAATGTGTACTTTTTGTTAAGGAAGTAACTAAGGATTCCTCCACATAAGTAGTTCATCGCTGAAGAAACCCAATAATCCATCTGCAGTATATTAAAGCAGAAAAACATAATAGCCGTTCCGAACAATGTATTTATAATTCCAACGACGATAAATTTTAAGAACGTCTTATCAAATATTTTGAGTAGTTTATTTTTCAAATTGTTTCCTCCAAATTTACCCTCATTGGGTACATTATACACCTGTCTTCACAAAAAAGCACAACTTACGAACAAAAAATTTCATAAGTTGTGCCATTAATTTTCTAACTATTTCCAAAGATTACTCTTCTTCGTCTTCTTCGTCGAAATCTTTGTCTAAATCTTCGTCGTCGATGATAATTAAATCTTCTTCCACGCTTGCTTCGTCTTCTAAGTCTTCATCAGCACCTAGTTCGTTCAAGTCAGAACGGTAAGCATCGATTTCGTCTTCCTCTTCCACATCATCGTCAAGATCCACATCGATATCGTCGTCTAAGTCATCGCTATCAAGGTCTTCGTCATCGATAAGCTCTTCATCTTCTGGATCATCATCGTTGTAATCGATAAGATCATCGCTACCGAACGCGTTAACTTTCTTACGTTTCTTACGAGGTTTCTTCACTTCTTCGTCTTCCATAGATGTTGCAATTTCTTCATCGATAGAATCGATTGGATACCAAGCGCGTAATCCCCAACGGTTATCTCCAAGTGAGATAAAGCTTCCGTCGATATTTAAGTCTGTATAGAAGCGAGCCATACGTGATTCTAACGCTTCGTCGCTTAATTCCATGTATTCTTGAATTTCTACTAATAATTGGTTGAAATCTAAAACTTCATTCTTAGCTTCTAAAATAGCATGCGCTACTTCGACCATTGATAATTCGTTTTTATTAATGCCATCGAGTTTCTTTAATTCCAATGGTTACACTTCCTTTCCGGTTCATCTTAAACAGTATAGCACAGATTCTTCATATTGTGCTACTTTAGAGAGATTTTTTATGCATTTTCCCCTGTTTGTAAATGGAACGTCACAAGCGAGCTTGTAATCAGCTGTCTTTGTTGGAATAACTGATATTCTAAAACTACTAGCACCGTCTCTTCGGCTTCTTCCACGTGTAGTTGTTTTGTCTGAATATCAAAATGCATTTGACGACCAGCACCTAATTCATAAATCCCTTTCGTCGCCTTTGTTTTATTAAACTCCATCTTACTACGCGCATCGCCTTGACGATGAAGTGTCACATGCGGCACTTCGCCTGTCGTATCGACTTCGACTTTCACACGCGTATTCGTTTCATCCTCTACATAACTAAGCACAAAACCAGAGTCCTTGCGAAGACGCGTCGCATCCGCAAGCATACGCTGCTTCATCGTTTCCCCGCCTTGACTTAATACCGTTTCAATCGTTAACTTCACATTCCATCCCCCTCTCGTTTACTTTCCTTCTCCCTTTCTGGATTTTTA
>CAUVGI010000061.1:0-8267 GCA_963551375.1 uncultured Streptococcus sp.
TATTCGCTTTTTCGGTCAGTTCAAACTCATATTCCATACTTCTCCCTCAATTTTAGAAGAGCCTCTTTCCCATCTAGCACGCGACCTTCTTCAACGTCTTCAAGTGCTTCAATCAGTAAGCGAGCTTCTTCCATTTTTTGAATCGTGCTTTCATAATATTCGATATCCATCACGACTAATCTCCCATACCCATTTTTAGTTACAAAAATAGGTCCTTGTTCTTCTTTGCATTGTCTTTCTACTTCTACTGTGTTTTTTAAATCTCTCATCGGAATAATTTTCATATTCATTCCTCCTTTTATTTTGCGACTTAATTATAACATAATTTAGTCACAATTTCACTTATCCTCCTCTCGTAATTTAATTACGCTACTTTTTCTCAATGAGGTTTTTTACAAAAATAGAAAGACCTGGCATTTCTGCCAGGTCTTTGAAGCTTTGTCTAGTTTCGATTACGCTTCTTCTTTTCCTTTTTTGAGGAATAATGCGCCTAGTGCGAGGCTGAGGCTTGCTACAAAGAGAGCTGCACTCGCATCTGCAGTTCCTGTTGCTGGAAGTTCGTTAGAGGCAACATTAGCTGCTGGAGCTGGTTTGTCCATTGGTTTTTCTCCTGCTTGGGCATCGGCCACTTGTTCTCCAGGGGCTAGAGCTACTGAGGATGCTGGGTTAGCTGGAGCACTTGGAGTTGCTGGCGTTACTGTAGCAGCTGGAGTCGTTGGCGTTGTTGGTTCCGCAGTAGCAACTTCTCCTTTATACACGACCGCGTAAATACTGAAGTGAGTCGTTCCAAAGACCACTTTGCCTCCTTCTTGTGTAAATGGAAGACTTTCTAGTGTCTTAGAAGGAGTGATGTAGTACACCTTATCGACTTCTCCACCTTCTTTTGCTGGCAAGCTCACTAATACGGCTGCTTTTGGTTGAACTGAATGGCCGTCTTTATCCAACAAGCGGATATCATAGGCATCATAGTTCTTGCCTTGTAGCGTTTGGTCTGGCACTTTTTGCACCACCACATTCGCCACTTGTTCCAAGTCCGCTACCTTACCTGCGATTTTCACACCTGTTGTAGCATCTTCTAATACACGCTTAGCCACGTCTGTCGCAATCGGCGTTAATGGAGTTGCTGGTTTTTCAGGTTCTTCTGGTTGAATTTCATCTTCTGTCACTTCTTTGGTGAAGGTTGATAATTCGTAGAACTCTGCAGGCCCACCGTCCCAAGAGACTTTCACATCGAGGATACGAGGATTTTCTCCTGGAAGTGCGAATGTTTGGAAGCTTGATTTCACTTTACCAAGGTTCTTCCATACTGATTCGCCGGCTTCGTTTAGCGTACGTACACTGACTTTCACGGTGGTACCCGTTGGAACATCTGCAATCAATCGAACATGGTTAGCCGTAGTGTCTTCTGACAAGTGGTATACGAGCTCGCCTTTATTTTCCGTCGTCGCATAGCTTGTTAAGACATTACCGTCTGCCATACTCTTCTTCAAGTTATCATGATCTTCAGCGCCCGTTCCTGTCACCGTTGGATTATTTTCAGGGTTGATAAACTCTCCATCGTTAATGACGATTTCGCTAAATCCAACAAAGCGTGCATTGTATTCTGCTGTAAAGAGCACGCGCATGAATTTCGCCGTTACTGGAGTTTCAAGAGTTCCTTCAATATAACGGTTGCCTGGGTTTGACGCATCATGAGTCCAGCCGTCTGTTAATGAGTCATCGTGAATTTCATTTTCCACGCCGTCCCCGACTGTCACAACATCCGTCCAATTCTTTCCGTCTTCACTCACTTGAATCTTACCGTCACGTAGATAGTTGCGTTCTGCATCTTGGATATACGCGCGAATCTTCTTCACTTGGCGAGTTGTGCCAAGTTTCATCACGATTTCTCCGTCTTTATGTTGGTAATCAGAGAATTCGACAAAGTTATTGAAATCTCCATCGAATAATTGGCCTAAATTGTGAGTGCGACGAACGTCATTCGCACCATAGTATTGGTGAATGTCCATTGTTGTTGATTGAAGTTCGGTTGGATCCACTTCTTGCGTCTTCACGACTAATTTTCCTGCAGGAAGCGTTTGATCTATATCTGTCTTATTCACGATACGAACGTAACGTACCAACGCATGTTCAGGAAGTTGGTCGGCACTCATCCATTCCACTTCGTTTGCAGAATATTCAAGCGTTAATCCTGTTTCTCCTGCATCTTTAAGCGCAATAGAGTTGGCTTCATGGAGTCGGTCTAGTTTCAATCCAAGATATCCATTTGCTGGGAGAGTCGTTCCTTGTGGCAAGGTCATTTCATAGCTACCTCGACTGTCTACGACTGGTGTTTCCTTCAAACTGTCGACATTCGTTACCGTTAAATCGGTATTTGGAGTATCCACATCGACCGTGAAATCCCCGATTCTCCACCATTTGCTGAGGAGTTGTGTGTTACGAACACGAACGAATTGCGCCATAAATTCTTGAAGAATATCTGCCGTACGTTCGCCAGCTAATGTTTGAAGCGTCGTCCATTGTTTACCGTCTGTTGAGTATTCGATGACCCCGGCTGCTAATTTATCGCGCTCTCCTTGAACAAGGCGGACATGTTTCACTTTCTTAGCCCCACCAAGATCCATTTGAACCCATGCATTTTCAGGAGTGACATTCGTTTGGTTCACATGTGCCATCATGGATTCTGTGGCATCCTTGCCGTCTTGCATTTGAAGGACACTTGTTCCATATTTGTACACGATATTGGAGCTTAAGGTAATATTCCCTGTAACCTTCTTACTACCGATTTCAAGCGGTCTATTTACCGCGATTTCACGCATCGCAAGCCATGCATTATCTTTTTTGGCTGTCGCACGCATGCGCACTGCTTGGGCCGTAATATCGAGGTCTTTAAATTCAAGCGTGCGTTCGCGACCAGTGTAAGTTGGCGTCGTGATAGCAACCCAATCACCTTGCTCATTTTGATATTCCACAACGGCATTACCGAATGTGTAGTTATCAGCCGTCTTCGTTCCTGTCGCAAATCCGAGCGTATGAATCTTGAGCGGTTTGTTGAAACGTAAGCCCACATAGTCGCCTCGTTCGATAACAGTCGTTGTCTTCACGATTACATGTGTATCGAAATCACCGTCTGTTACTTCTTCGAGTCCACCTTCTGCCCCTGCACGGTTTGTAATAAAGGTTGTCACGAGTTTATCAGGATGAAGCATCGTTTGAATATGGGTTGCCAAGTATTCTTTCAAGTTATTAATAAATGGACGAATATGTTGTACACCAAATTCTGCACGTTCATAGTGGTCCACATAGAAGAAGGCATAGCTGATGGATTGGTCATAATGCTTCAAGCCAGCATAATAGTTATCCCAGACTTTGGCACTATTATTTTCCGCAAGCCCTTCTGTCGCTGTGAGTAAAGCCTCCAATGCATTCATTTGGTCCACGGTGTTATCTAACCAATAGTGGATTTGCTCAATGAGCTTCTTGTCCCCTTTTTCTTTTAAGAGAATCGCGTCGGCCTTCAATTGTGCGAAGACTTCTTTCAACTCTTTACGTTCCGCATCCAAGTTTTGACCTGCTTTTAGTTTGTTATAGAAGGCTGTTAATTTCGGAGCGAGTTCAATTGATTCTTCGAGTTTTGTCACATGAGGCGGACGGTTTTGGTTACGCATATGTTTTCCGAGTTCACGGAATGCTTTTGATACGTCGCTTTCTTTGAAATTACCGTTTACCACATAGTTAAACGCCATGTCGTTAATTTCTTCGGCTTGTTCGGCACTACGCCATTGTTTCCAACCGTATTGCGCCATATCAAAAAGCGCTACTTTAGACGCTTCAGATTGTTGCATTGGGTTGAGCATAATTCCTTGAGCAAGCGATAAATCCACATTTGGATGAAGGAATTTTTCACCGCCACCGAGAATTAAGTGTTGTTTCGTATTGTCGTTACATGGCCAGTTAATCCAGAATTGAATAGGATTGTATTTCTTGCCGCCTTCTGTTAAATTGCGCTTCAAGTTTGTAAGGAAGGTTTGATCCACAGCACCCCAAACTTTACCCCCAGTTAATGTTAAATGAACCGTTTCTGGAAGGTGTTCGTTCAGCGTGCGAAGTTCGTCTTCGGTTCCTTGTCCCATATACCATGCTGGTACGAAAATCATATCTTTACGAAGACCGCTATAAGTCTTTTGTTTTTCCGTTAACCAGTCTGTTAAATCATGCATTAAACGATTGTAGCTGTTGTAGCCACCTACAGGCCATGCCGCATCATCGGCAAGCACCCCAAACTCACGCACACCTGCATCGAGTAATTGCGTGAATTTTGCTTTAATGACATCTAAATCTTGCTTATATAAGGCATCCGTATCAAAGCGCATCTTGTTATGCATAAATGGATGGATGGTCCACACATAGTGTGTCTTCGTTTCATTTCCGACACGTGCCAAGTCACGAATCTCAGCGAGTTTTTCATCTGGATAAAGCTCACGCCATTTCGCATTGTGGTACGGATCGTCTTTTGGTGCAAAGTAGTATTGTGTTAATTTCAATTCGCCACCATAACGCATCAAATCTTCACGGTTTTGCTTCGTCCAAGGATTGCCATAGTACCCTTCGATAAAGCCGCGGTTCTTCACTTCTGCATAGTCTTCCACTGTCACATCACGTAGAACTGGAGTTGGCGATTCACTGAGCATATGTTTCAATGTCGTAAGGCCAAAGAACACCGCATCAGTATCCTTTCCGACGATTGAAATCTTATTGTTTTTCACGCGCAATACATACGCATCGATTTTGTTATATAAGTCCGGCGAGATATCTTGCACTTCTTTTTCCGCTAATGGAGACTCCCCATGTACTCCAAGGAAAATATTCGTTGCCCCTTCAGCTTCCTTCGTGCTCGTTGTATACGATACATTGTTCGCTTGAAGGACTTCTTTGGCACGATTCCGTGTATAAATATCGAGACTATCACTGAAGACAAGGTTCACAGTTCCCTCAAGAGCTGTTACGCCATCTCCATAGGTTACCTTTTGTGGCGTTGGGAATACGGTATATTCCTTCTTCGTCACTTCTTTTTTCGCCGCATCGATTTCTTCTTTCGTTGCTGGCTTGTCCACTTTGTATTGGTCGGCTTTTTCTACCGTCCCATTGACTTCGCGTGGTTTCGTTGTTTCTGTTGCTGTATTCGCCTCAGTTGTCGTTACTTCCGTTGAAGTGGTTTCTTCAGTCGGTTTGACCTCTGTGGCTGCCGTCGTCGTTTCTGCTTCTGTTGGCTTTGCTTCCTCATGTGAGGTAGCTGCATCCTCAGCTGGCTTGTTGGCTTCGGCTTCTTTTTCTGCCTTTTAGATGGCTTTTAACACATCGTCTGGCAATTTATCCAGGGCCGGCGCCTCACTAATGGTCCCGTTCCCTTCTGACGGCGTTTCGGCTTCCGTTGCGAGTGCAATCGGAGATGCAAAAAAAGTTGCTCCAATCATAACCGAAGCGACTCCTACCGAAAACTTGCGAATACTGTACTTACATCTTTTATCAAAAAATCTCTTACCCATAAGATTTTCGACTTCCTTTCGTTTTATTTTAGTAAGCGTTTGCAACAAAACGAAAAACAATCCCTAACCTTATTGTTTACCGCTTCTTATGCACCTTAAATATAGCAAAACCAACTGGTAGTTACAAGTTGAGATTATGAACAAATTAAGAAAAATATCGATAAAAAAAGTAACCTGGCGAACATCTTTTTACTAGGCTACTATTTCGTATATTTACGCTATTCTTTTCTATCTCTTAACCACTGATTTGCCCAATCTAGCACCGGCAATTCGCGGTTTGCTAAAAGTACACCCCACGGTTTCGCCGCGCATCGTTTGTACTCTTCGACGGCTTCTTCGTAAGTGAGTTTTAAGGTCGACAGCTCGAATTCCTCTAATTCTTTGGACGTCATCTCGGTTTTCCCGAAACTTGTCACGAGGCAGAGGAAATAGTGGTTCACATTATGACGGTGAATCTGATTGTAGTAATCGCTCACCGTGCCAATCTTACACAACACCTCCACGCTAGCGCCAAGCTCTTCCTTCAATTCCCGATGAAGTGCCTCTTCGGGTTTCTCGCCAACTTCGACGCCGCCTCCAGCTGTTTCTATAAAGGCTCCGTTGCCGAAAATATCGTCCCTAACTACACGAACAAAGTAGAAAAATCCTTCCTCGTCTACAACGATTGCACGAGCAACATGCCGGTCGTGCGTAATCTCCGTCTTCTCCCACTGCGTATCTTCTAATCTTAATACTAATTCCTTCACTGCCAAACTCTCTTTCTACAGTATTTCTCTACGTAAATATCATTAATAACACAAATAGTACAAGTAATCCAACACCTAAGGTTAACGCAATCTTGCCAACACGAATCGCTTCTGCATCCGTTTGACTCCCTACCTTCTTACGAGCTTCAAAATCATTGATAAGCCCAAACTTCTTTTTGAATACGATGAGATATCCAAAACTTGAAAATGTGATTCCTAGTGCAAATATGATTATTTTTAATAATAACATTTTCCTCACCTCAGATTTTGCTGAACCTACCATGCTTTCAGCCTTAATTCACTACTATTATCCCTCCTCCAATACAAAAAGACAATATAAAAACTTACAATGAATCCCTTTCTACCGCTTCTTTTAATATTATTTGGAACATGATAAAATATTAACAAAGTTAAATTTAGGAGGGCTTTATGAAAAACAAAATTTTATTAACTTCTGTTACTATCCTGTCTGCACTAATAGTAGCGGCTTGCGGGAACGACAAAAAGAATGCGCCCGAAACAACTGCGGCTCCAACAACAGAAGTAACTACAACTGTAACAACTACAACTGCTCCTACAACAACGGCTGGAACTGCTGAAACAAAAGAAGTCTCCCTCGCAGACACTCAACGGGTCGGGCGTGAAGATGTTGGTTATTTCAACGTCCCTAAAGATTGGGTAGCATACAAAGACCCAAACGGTGGCCCTCAATTCCAATACGCTTCAAAAGATCCATATAATATGATTACGATTAATGGATATGGCAAAGACCAATTAACCGTCAATGCTGGGGAAACTTTTGGGGCTGAGTTACTAGCTAACCGCTTGTATGAAGGCTGGCAATACAATCCTAAAGTTGATAAAACGCAAAAGGAAAAGACAAAATTTGCTGGCGAGGATGCTTTACTTATTAAAATTCAATTGAAAGACGGCAAATACTTGTTCCAATGGGTTTTCCAAAGAGGAGAAAAAGTATACGACGTTTTACTGGAAGGAACAGAGAATACAGTCGCAACATTAAAACCTATTCTTGAACAATCTTGGAGCTTAGACCCAAAATTTCCTAGACAATACTAAAAGAGACTGATTCGCACTTTTTCACAGTTCGAGAAAAATTACTTCTCTATTTAAATTCAATCTAAAGAATGCTAAAATAACCTTGTTACAATAACTTTTAAGGAGAACAATCATTATGAAAAACAAAATTTTATTAGGCTCTGTGACGCTCCTGTCTGCTTTAATGGTAGCGGCTTGCGGAAACGGTGAAAAGAAAGCAACTGAAACAACGGCAGCGCCGACAACAGAAGTAACTACAGCTGCACCAACTACAACAGCACCGACAACTACTGCGAGTGCTTCTTCTGAAACAAAAGAAGTATCACTTGCAGATACTCAACGTATCGGACGCGAAGACACTGGTTATGTCAACGTCCCTAAAGACTGGAAAGAGTTCAAAGAAATTGAAGGAAGCAAACCAAACCAATACCAATACTCAGCGTTAGATGGATACAATATTGTGACATTAACTGGATATGCTAAAGACCAAGTAAAACTTGGCGATGGTGAAACTTTTGGCGCAGAATTAGTAGCAAACCGTTTATATAGTACATTCGAAAATAATTCTGCCATTGCTAAAATCCAAGGGGCGAAATCAAAAGTAGTTGGAATGGATGCTTTTGTCGTCCAAACTCTCACAAAAGACGGAAAATATTTCTTTACTTGGATCTTCCAAAAAGGTGAGAAAGTTTATACTGTAAGTGCTGAAGGAGATAAAGAGACTCTACAAAAAATGATTGATTTGATTGAACAAACATGGGGCTTAGATTCAAAAACTCCTGGGAAATAATTAATAGTTAAATAACTGAGACTAATCACTATGATTGGTCTCTTATTTTATACTCTTTTTGGTATTATTTAAATTCCATCTCATTAATGGTAAAATAGACCTATAACAACTGTTAAGGAGAACAATCAT
>CAUVGI010000062.1:0-8193 GCA_963551375.1 uncultured Streptococcus sp.
CTCGAACCGGTGTAACGTTACCGCTACTATAAAAAGAAATCCGTAAGGATTTTTAGGAATAGTCCTGGCAGCATTTCCTTCGCGCAACCTCGTTTTCTTGAAAAGACCGCTCTTTTTCTGTAAACTGTTCTCTATATAGGAGGCGCACATGACGATTAGAGACTTTATTCAATTAAGTATTTTAAAACCAAATAAAATTTGGACGATTTTACAAAATCCACTGAAGAAAATAAAAGGAATCTTTTTCCTACTCGTATTACTCGTTTCAATTCCTGGCTTTATTCGTGCTGGAAAAGATATCGCAAGCATGAATACGAACTTAGGCATCGTTGCAAAACAGTTCCCAGACCTCTCGATTCAAGATGGAAAGTTATCGGCGGGAGACAATACAGGATTTGTTTATCGTTCTGATGTTTTCAATATTGTATTTGATCCAAGTGGGAAATCCACAGATAATGATGTCACCTCTGAATCAGGCCAAGGGATTCCATCCATTGGGATTTTACAAGACCATATTGTTGTAGACACCATCATTAATACCTCAAAATTTTCTTATGAGGGCTTAAATGGATTCAGTAAAGAAAATGTGCAACAATTTATTAAAGAATTCCAGTCGAAACTGTGGCTAGTATTTATCGGGGTACTAGTATTTGGCTTCATTTATAATACTTTAATGATGTATGTATTGATGATTCTAATTAGTTTTATCGTACGATTATTAACGGCGTTATTTATGAGAGCCTACATTCAAATGCATCCAACCGTATCGAAACAGTTAACGATTGCTGCAATGTTCCTACCAGCAACAATCTATATGGTGATTGGCGTGTTAGGAATCGGCGGAGGAGTGGGGATGTTTATGTATCTACTAGTGACATCGACCTTCAACTGGCTCCTTGGAATGCGAGAATTCATCGCTCAGCAAAATAAAAACCAATAAAAAATAACTCTTAGAAACTATAAGTAAGTAGTTCCTAAGAGTTTTATTTTTGACAAAATCTACAAAAACAAATAGTAGATATTTATGAGTAGATTACGAAGAACTTTACGGATTCTATAATCGCGGTAGTGGGGAATCGTATTAAATGCGAATTAAAGGGAGTTAGGAATTGATTCCTTACTTCCTTTTTGAGGCTTTAAAGGTGCAAGACTAAGGCTTGCACCGGTACCCCATTACTGCGATTATAGAGAAATCCGTAAGGATTTGAAGTAATCTACTCGTAAGTAAGGTAGTCTCTACTATTTATTTTTTGTACGATTTTGTCTGCGTTGTTTTTGACGGATCTCCTGACCAAGTTTTTTCTTGTAGCCAGGTTTTACTTTTTTCTTCGCTTTTTTAATCATGCCTTTGAGGCGAGGATCTAAGTCTTTCGATTGCGTGTTTTTACGTTTTTCACGACGAGAGCGGTCATAACTTTCCACAAGCTCGCCATTTTTCAATTCAACCGTTTCAAAAGAAATGCCTTTCCCTTCTAATGTTTGAATGGCTTGTTCTTGGTCTGGTGTGTAGAAAGTGATGGCAGTTCCTTCAAGACCATTACGTCCAGTACGACCAACACGGTGAATGAAGAATTCTAATTCGCCAGGAATTTCTAAGTTGATGACATGAGAAACGCCTTCGATATCAATTCCACGTGCAGCAAGGTCAGTGGCCACAACGAATTGATAATCCATTTGTTGAATTTGTTTCATCACACGGCGACGTTCTCTTGAAGGAATATCTCCGTGAATCGTTGCCACTTTGAAGTTATGATTGCGGAGATCTTTTGTCACTTCATCCGCTTTTTGCTTCGTATTTACGAAAATAAGAACTAGGTAAGGGTGTCCCATCACTAAAAGTTGACGAAGAACGTCCATTGGATTTTGAGCCTTTGTGACTAGTAATTGGTTTTTAATTGTTGGTGAAACGAGTTGTGTATTCTCGATTTGAATCACCTTTGGATTGCCCAAGTATTTCTTCAAGAATGGTTTGATCTTATCTGGAATCGTTGCAGAGAAAACAGACATTTGTAAGTTTTCGGGCATACGAGACGCGATTTCATCGACAGTTTCTAAGAACCCTAAGTCAAATGTCATATCGGCTTCGTCGACGACCATCATTTGAACGGTTTGAACGAAGAGAGCATTCTCTTGCATTAAATCGAAAATACGACCAGGAGTCCCAATCACGATATGAGGTTGTGTTTGCGTGAGTTTTGCCACTTGGCGTTTTTTATCTGTACCACCAATACATTTTTCTAATAAGATTTCTGTATCACTAAATGAAATAAGTTGAGCTGCAACAGCGGTTAATTGTTCTGCGAGTTCACGACTTGGAACAGTAATCACTAGTTGCAATTCTTGACGGCTAGGGTCGATTTTATTGATGAGTGGCAATAGGAAACTATGGCTCTTTCCGCTCCCAGTTTGCGATTGACCAATCACAGATTCTCCTTTTAATAAAAGAGGAATGATACGTTCTTGAATAGGGGTTGGTTGTGTAAATTTTAAGTCAGCCAAGGCTTTTTGCAAGTACGGCTGTAATGCGTAATCTGTAAATTTCATGTTTTCATCTCTTTTCTTTCTCTATGTAGCGGGATTATTATACCATAAATTCACGCGCTTGGGGGATTTGGGATGGTGGGCATAATTTTTGCGTATCGTGTTTGGTGGGTGGTATGATGAATGAAGAAAGAAACAGTTTTCATAACTGTATTTAATTTTAGGAGGAATTTAGTAATGACTTATGAATTACCAAAATTAGAATACGCGTTTGACGCATTAGAACCACATTTTGATGCACGTACAATGGAAATCCACCATGACAAACATCACAATGCATATGTTACAAATTTAAACGCAGCGGTAGAAAAACACCCTGAATTATTCGAAAAAACAGTTGAAGAATTAATTAGCGATTTAAACGCTGTTCCTGAAGACATCCGTGTAGCTGTTCGCAACAATGGTGGCGGACATGCAAACCACAGCTTATTCTGGACTCAATTATCTCTTGATGGTGCAAAAGCTCCAGAAGGTGCTTTATTAGCAGCAATCAACGAAGCATTCGGAAGCTTCGACGAATTCAAAGCAGCATTCGCGCAAGCAGCAGCAACTCGCTTTGGTTCAGGTTGGGCTTGGTTAGTACTTTCTAACGGAAAATTAGAAGTAGTTTCTACTCCAAACCAAGAAAGCCCTCTATCAGAAGGCAAAACTCCATTATTAGGATTAGATGTATGGGAACATGCATACTACTTAAACTACCAAAACCGTCGTCCAGACTACATTTCAGCATTCTGGAATGTTGTAAACTGGGATGAAGTAGCTCGTCGCTTTGAAGCTGCTAAATAATCTATAAAAAAACGAAGACCGGTGTCTCCTAAGAGGCATCGGTCTTTTTGCGTCTATATAGAATAAAGATTAGTAGTAGAAGAGAAGCAAGACTCACAAGACTTCCTTCCGGTAAGAATGGAGTCGTATAACGATATTCGATTCGGTGAGTTCCTTTGGAAATTGTAAATCCAAGAAGGCTATCCAAAATCTTGTATGTTTCTACTTCTTGGCCGTCTACCCATACTTTCCAACCTGTTGAATATGGAATTGTTGTAAGAACGGTCGAATCTTCCAAGACGTCCATTGTTCCTGAAAAATGAGTAGCAGAGAAAGTTTCCAGCTTTAACTCTTGTGCTTTCGTTTGTTCTAATCGTTCGTTTAAGAGCGAAGTATTTAGTGAGTAGAGATTTAGTTTAGAAAACTCAAAGCCATCATCTTTAACGGTAATTCGAAGTGTTTGCGGTTGGCCTTTTTGGTTCTTAGCGACGCTGAGAAGCACGGGTTTTGATTGAACCGGATAAAAGGCATACGGTTCGCCGTTGAGTGTCATTTCCATATCTTCTTCTCCCATCGTTCCCGCCATTTCTAAGTAAATCGGATCGTTGGTTTCAGGAGTAAAGGTCAGTGTGATTGTTCCAACTTGAGTGTTGTCCTTAAGTTGAATTCGTTGATACACGACAGGTGAGTCACTAATATTTTCGAAAGTCGTCTCGTAAGAAACTCTTGTAAAAATATTTTTCGGGCTCGTTGTTCCACTAAGCGCGTTTGCCAATTGATTTTGCATCGTAATCGGATGGTTTGTTGGCACCTTCATCGATTTCAGGATTGCTTTCATTGGATAAGCAATCGAGAGAGCGTTTGGATTTGTGACAATGTGTCCTTCGTCAAAGCTCGCGATTGTTGAGAAACCTTCCAAGTCTTTTCGTTCCCAGCGCTCGTTGTAAGTGGCGTCTGTGGTTTCGATAAAGGTATTCTTGATCCCCAGTAAGGCATCCGTCAGAAGGGTGCCATTGCTGTAGTTGACATAAGCGGTTCCTTGACGAACCCCGATCGCGTCAAAGAACTTTTCAGTTTCCTTTTCAAACGTTGATGAAAAATGAGATACGCCATACGTTGGAACTTGAAGGCTATCATTTTTCGAACGAAGCATCGTTTTCTCGCTGCGATAAAATTCATTTTCTGCAGGGAGTAATATGGTAGACCAGTTTTGTAATGACGATTGATAAGCCGTGAATTCAGAATTCATGACATACCCAAGTCTAGATAAGGTGATGATGCTGTTTAAGAGCAGTTCAATCACTACAAATGAAATTAGGAATTTTTGGTGCGCTCTTTTTCCGCGTCCGATTAAAATGAGACCATACAAGATTCCCATAGACAATCCAAACCCCAGCGCAATTTGCCAGCCTTGTAGGTAGTCTTTAGGGAAGAGGATAAAACCAATGCTTGTCGCTAATACAAGGAAGAAATACACAAATGTCTCAAGAATGCCAACCGCTGTTTTCTTCAGAGTCCATTGGTAGCCAAGAAAGACCATCCAGAAGCTGAAGAGGAATGAGAAGCGGTACGAATACCAATTTGGTAGTTGACCAGCGTGCCATAGTTTATCAAACATTTCAATATTGAAACTGATGAGGAGGACAATCGCAATGAATAACGCGTAAAGGCGTTGGGATCGTGCAATCTTTTTCTCTTTGAAGTAGCAAAGGAAGCTAAACATTGCCAGACTGCCAACGAAAATATTTGGATATCCTTTTTGCATTTCATGGAAGTCGAAACTACCGATAAAGAGTTTTGAGGCCATCAGTAGTGGATTATATTCAGACTTTAGACTCCAAGCGATGGTAGTCGCTGTCCCTTTACTTCCAAGTAGACTATAAAATGTTGGGAGTAGAATGACTGTAATGAGTCCAACGGAAAGAACACTATAAAAGATAAATCGTCCAAATTGCTTTCCAAAGATCTTCCAAGAGAAAGTTTCAACTGATGTTAAATAGGCATACGGGAAATAGAGGCCTAGAAAGAGGCAAATCATATATCCAGTATAGTAGTTACTCAAAATGGTGAGCGATAAAGGAAATACATAATATAACGGATTCCGTTTTTGTAAGAGTGCATCCACGCCAAGGATGATGAGTGGAAGGCCAATAAGGGCATCTAACCACATCACATTAAATTGATTGGCTGAAAGATAACTCATGAATCCGTATGAGAGTGCAAAGAGAAGCGTCGTCCAATTTCTTTGTTTGAATTTCACATCTAGCAATACTGCAAAGCTCACTGTACAAGAAACGAGTTTCAAGAAAATAAGAAGAGAGACACCCATGGCGATGGCCGAGCGCGGAATGAGTAAAAAGAGAAGATTAAACGGACTTAATAAATAGTACGCCCATAAACTTACCATTTCCCCACCGATAGATTTCGAGAAACTATAGAAAAACTGTTCCGGATGATGCAAGAGAGTGTCTTGGTAGTAACTAAAAAAGTCGACATATTGTTGCCCAAGATCGATGGTTAACCACGTGCGATTTCCAAAAGGCGTAATTGTAAAGAGTAGAAAAATCGCTAAAATCATCACTGCTGGAATCAAAATACTAAGCGTATAGTATTTCTTCTTCGTCATCGTCTTTTCCATAGAGGCCCTCCTTTCTAGTCATTACTGTTAGCATAGCATGGAAACGCGGAGCCTGCACGGAAAATTAGTCTTTAACGCAAAAAAATCTTAACCACTTTATAACCCCTTTTTTATACAGATTTGGGCAAGATTTATGGTATACTGTTATGAGTTACTAGATGTTATATGGAGTGTATTATGCTTACTAAAAGAAAATTAAAGAAGAAAAAGAAAAAATCACATATTCCATTTCGCTTGAATTTATTATTTTTAATTGTATTCTTTTCATTTATTGCCTTAATTAGCCGTTTGGCGTATATCCAATTAGTAAAAGGGGACGAGTTTGTTGCGCTTGTACAACGTACAGAGACAACTACTGCTAAAAAATCAGTTCCGCGTGGATCGATTTACGATAGCCAAGGACGTATTTTAGTGGGAAATAAACCAAAACTCGCTATTAACTATACAAGACCTGCAGATGTTAAAGCGTCAACGATGTTAGAAATCGCTAAGAAATTAACATCATTGATTTCTGTGGATGCTTCTGAGTTAAAAGAACGTGACTTGAAAGATTACTGGGTAGCGACAAACCCTGATAAAGTCGATAGCCTTCTAACAGCAGAAGAGAAGAAGAGAATCGCGAAAGAAAATCTCTCAACGAGTCAAACGTATGAAATGCAATTGGCACATATTCCTGTCGATGAACTAAATTATAGCGATGCCGAAAAACAAGTAATTGCTATTTTTACGAAAATGAATAGTGCGTATGCCTTATCAACAGTGACACTTAAAAATGAAGGGGTCACAGAACAAGAGGTCGCTAAAATTAGTGAACGCCTTGGAGAGCTTCGCGGGGTCGATGTTGATTCTGACTGGGACCGTGAATATCCAATGGGCGATATGTTGAAGACCATTCTTGGAACCGTATCTTCTGAAAAGACGGGGCTTCCTTCGGATAAAGTAAAATCTCTTCTAGCACAAGGCTACTCACTCAATGACCGTGTGGGAACAAGTTATTTAGAAGAACAATATGAAACAGTACTTAGCGGAACGAAGACAGTTGTAAAATCACAAACCAATACAAAGGGTGAAGTGGTGAATACGACTGAAACATATCCAGGTAAAGGCGGCTCAAACCTTGTCTTAACGATTGATACTGAATTCCAAAAGAAAATCGAAGATATTGCAACGAAGTCAGTCGAAGAGATGACAGATCCGGCCGCAGATCGTGTGTATATCGTTGTGATGAATCCAAAGAATGGTGATGTTCTTGGGATTACAGGGAAGAAAAAGAAATTCGACGAAAACTTTCATTCAACGGGTGTCGAAGACGATGCTCTTGGTGCCATCAATAACTCATTTGGAATGGGGTCTGTTGTAAAACCAGCAACCGTCCTATCAGGGTATATGGATGGAGCGATCACTCTTGAGGATAATACGATTGTCGATGAACCCATTGAATTCGAAGCGTCTAAACCGAAGAGTTCATGGTTTAACCGTAACGGTAAAATGGAGTTAACAGACTTAGATGCCTTAGAACGTTCATCAAACGTTTATATGATTAAACTGGCGATGAAGATGGGTGGACAAACAACGTACGAAAAAGGCGGACGTTTAAATATTAATCTAAGCCTATTTGACAAACTCCGTGAGTATTATGCACAGTTTGGACTTGGTGTTCGTACTGGTATTGACCTTCCGAATGAAGGAAAAGGGTATAATGGTGGAACAGCCGATGCCTTCTCAGCACTTGACTTTGCGTTCGGGCAGTTTGACTTATATACACCGCTGCAATTAGCACAATATATGTCTACAATTGCTAATGGTGGTACACGTATTGCCCCACGTTTAGTGAAAGAAATTCATGAAACAAGTCCAAGTGGTGGCATTGGAAATCTTGAGGATGTTGTTCCAACGAAGATTATGAACTCTATTCAAGTGAGCAAAGAAATCTTGGATCATATTAAAGAAGGGCTATACCGTGTAACACATGGTGAAAACGGAACGTCTGCTACGACATTCAGAACGTATTCTCCGCAAGTCGCTGGTAAAACAGGGACTGCCGAAGCGTTCTATTCTGGCCCAAATCCAGCATATACTAATGAAGCCGTTGAAAACTCAACCTTCATCTCGTATGCACCATACGATAATCCAGAAATCGTAGTGGCAGTTGTTGCACCATACTTCAAAGATGGTTCACCATCAGACTATGCGGCTAAAGTAGCTAAACAAGTTTATGATGCGTACTTTGCAAAAACAAATAGTTCTTC
>CAUVGI010000063.1:0-8030 GCA_963551375.1 uncultured Streptococcus sp.
GCGATAATATCATGAATTTCTTCAATCGGTTTTGAAATGAGTCGCGAAATGAAATACGCAAGCCCTATTGAGACAATTCCTTCCATCACAATGAGCTGAAGGAATAAAAAGCGCAATTGCTTCTTCAATTCAGCCAGCTTCATCATTCGATTGGTTACTTGCAAATGTCCAATTAAGACTCGAGAATTTCTGGAAAGAATCGGCATCATCACTTGCACACTTTCTTCTCCGGTCGATAGCGTCACATATTGAACCTCGAGCTTACTCGATACTTGCGGGCGGTCTTGCCATTGTTGCGTTTGGAATAATAACTCTTTACTCGTATCAAAGACGCGAATATTCACCTCTTCATTCATCGGATAAAAACTACTATTCTTTTTATAAACCTGGTTCTTGTCTAATTCATATTGTTCCGCTTTGTTTAGAACAGCAAGAATGTCTTCACTTGTTAATTTCTCCGTTTTTTCCGATAACAAATCCGCGATAACTTGTGCGTAAACCACTGTCTGATTTTTCTCATTGTCACGCAGGCCGATAAGTTGCCCCTCAATCAAAATCGCAGTTAATACAGCTAATAACGCAAAAATGGTGGCAGATATCACCCACCACCATTTTTTTGCTACCGATTTATGTTGGTTTTGGTCCTTCATATGTAGCTCCTCAGCTTCTCATTACATATCCAGTTCCACGAACGGTTTGAATATAACTTTCTCGTCCTGGTACATCAATTTTATTACGGATATAACGAACATACACGTCAATCACATTTGTCTCGACTTCGTTCTTATAGCCCCATACTTCTTTTAATAACACTTCACGTGAAAGCACAATATCAATGTTTTCCATCAGTAATAAGAGTAATTCATATTCTTTCTTCGTTAAATCAATCACTTCTCCCGCACGACGAACGACGCGGTTTTCCACTTCCACCACAAGGTCGCGATATTCCACTCTTGTTTGTTTCACAACGCGAGATTGTTCTTCCATTTGCAAGCGTCTAAAGAGTGCACGTAACCTTGCAAGAATTTCTTCGATTTCGAATGGTTTCACGACATAGTCATCTGCCCCTTGATCAAGCCCTGCAACACGGTCCATCACTGAATCGCGCGCTGTCATAATGATGACTGGCGTTTGTTTCACCTGGCGAAGACGACGAACGACTTCTAACCCATTCATTTCTGGTAACATTAAATCTAATAAAATAGCATCCCACTGCTCATCGATTGCAGCTTGTAAACCGCTACGGCCATCTGAGCATACTTTTGTTTCATAGCCTTCATGCTTTAATTCTAATTCAACAAAGCGACTTAAATTTCGTTCATCTTCAATAATTAAAATACGTTGATTCGCTGGCATTATAAGACTCCCTTCTCTATTCTTCCCTAACACGTTTATCATATCATATTCATAAGATTCTTAACAGAATTTAATGAAATTTTCTGTCAATTTCATGCAAATAGAGAATCAAAATTAACATATATGTTAATTTTGGATAATAAAAAGAACTAATCTACAAAGTAGATTAGTTCTTTTATTTCTATAAAATTTGTTCCATCTATTGAACTTGTTCTTCAGTAGTCGTTTGTACTGTTGTTTCAGGTACTGCTTCAGCTTTTTCAATAGGAATTAGTTCTGTTGTAGTAGACACTTTCGGTAACTCTTTCCAAATCCCCTCTTGATCAACATAGTAACCGTCTGGAGTTACTGTATTTCTTAGCATCGCACCTGACTTGTCAAAGTAATGCCAGCCATTACCTAATTTGATCCAACCTGTCTTCATTACACCGCTGCCGTCAAAATAATACGTTGAGTGAGAAACTTGGTACAAACCTGTTTCCATTTTTCCATTTTCAGCTAAATAGTACCACTTATTATTTTCTTGATACCATCCAGTCTGCATTGCACCACTGCTCTTGAAATAGTAATAACTATCAGCTATCCATTTCCAGCCTGTTTGCATTGCACCACTATCCGTAAAGTAATACTTAGTTCCACCAATTTCTTTTAGGCCTGTTTCCATTGCTCCTGATCCATTTAAGAAATACCAAACACCACTAATTTGTTTCCATCCTGTTTGTAAATACCCATTTGAATCAAAGTAATACCAGACACCACCAGATTGTTGCCAGCCTGTTTGAAGGGTTCCAGATGAACTAAAGAGGTAACGATTGTTTCCAATTGTTTGCCAGCCTGTAACCATTCCACCGGAACTATTTAAATAGTACCAAGAACCACTCAAATATTTCCATCCTGTCTGCATATACCCATTGTTATCAAAGTAATACCAGACGTTACTAATCTGTTGCCAGCCTGTTTGCATTGCTCCTGCTGAATTGAAATAGTAAAAAGTACCACTTAATTGTTGCCACCCAGTTTGCATTACACCTGAGTTATTAAAATAATACCAAATACCACTGATTTTCTTCCATCCAGTCACCATGACATAATTTTCGTAATAATACCATTTACTATCAACTTGTTCCCAACCAGTAGCTTTTACTTTGTTTAATGGTTTCCCGTCTTCTCTACGCGAGCGATATTGGCCACCCGATTTAAAAATCTCACAGGCTGTTCCATCTTTATCACGATCAAGATGCCCTGCATATCCCGGTTCCCCAACTAAAATATCCCCATAACCTGCAGCCCATGCTTCTGAACAATTTCTAAAATGAACTGTATCTGCATGAACAGTACTTTCTATCGGTAAAATAAAAGATACTAAAACTGCAAAAAAACAAATAATTACTTTTTTTAATTTCATACCTAAACTCCTTTTCAAAGTGATAACTTCATTATAAATGAAACCGTTATCCTATTCAATCGAATATTGTAAGTTCATCAAAAAAGCCCTAGCCAAATTGGCTAGGACTTCGTCATTTGTAATTATTGTTCAATCTCTTTTTCTTGAGCCCATTCGAAGTGGAATGTTCCTGGTTTGTCTACACGGTTGTAAGTATGTGCACCGAAGTAGTCACGTTGAGCTTGAATTAAGTTTGCAGGTAATGTTTCTGAACGGTATGAATCATAATATGCTAATGCACTTGAGAATGTTGGTACTGGGATACCAGCACGAACAGCCGTTACAACAACATCACGAACTGCATCTTGGTAAGATTCCGTTACATATAAGAAGTACTTATCTAATAATAAGTTTTTCAATTGAGGATCACGTTCGAACGCATCTGTAATCTTTTGTAAGAATTGCGCACGGATGATACATCCAGCACGGAAGATTTTCGCGATTTCGCCGTAGTTTAAGTCCCAATTGAACTCTTCGCTTGCTACACGCATTTGAGCAAATCCTTGCGCGTAACTCATGATTTTAGAGAAGTATAATCCTTTACGAACTTGTTCGATTAAAGCTTGACGTTCTGAATTTGTTAATTCAGGAATTTTAGTTGCTGCTAACTCTTTACTTGCTGCAACACGTTCTTCTTTCAATGTTGAAACGAAACGTGCAAATACAGATTCAGTAATTAACGGAAGTGGCACACCTAAGTCTAATGCGCTTTGTGAAGCCCATTTACCAGTACCTTTGTTTCCAGCCGTATCCATGATTACGTCAACCATTGGACGACCTGTTTCAGGATCTTTCTTCGTTAAAATATCCGCTGTGATTTCGATTAAGTAGCTATCTAATTCGCCTTGGTTCCATTCTTTGAATACTTCAGCGCACTCTTCTACAGATAATCCACCTACACGACGTAAGATATCGTAACTTTCAGCGATTAATTGCATGTCACCGTATTCGATTCCGTTATGAACCATTTTTACGTAGTGACCTGCACCGTTTGGTCCAATGTAAGTCACACATGGAGCGCCATCGTCTGCTTTTGCAGAGATTTCCTCTAAGATAGGTGCTACTAAGTCATATGCATCTTTTTGTCCACCAGGCATGATTGAAGGTCCTTTTAGGGCTCCTTCTTCCCCACCAGATACACCAGTACCGATGAAGTTGATTCCTGAGTTTGCTAGTTCTTCGTTACGACGCATTGTATCACGGAAGAATGTATTTCCTCCATCGATTAAAATATCGCCTTTATCTAAGTGTGGAAGTAAACTTTGAATTGTCTTATCTGTTGCTTCTCCAGCTTTAACCATTAATAAAATTCTTCTTGGTTTTTCTAGAGACTCTACAAATTCTTCAACAGAATATGTTGGAACTAATTTTTTATCTGGATGTAGAGCAATCACTTCGTCTGTTTTTGAAGTTGTACGGTTGTAGATTGAAACGCTATAGCCACGGCTTTCGATGTTTAAAGCCAAGTTACGTCCCATAACAGCCATACCCACGACACCAATTTGTTGTTTTGACATGAAACTTCCTCCAATTTGTTTTATTTAACACATCTATGTTATCAAAAATCACGCTTTTTTGAAAGGCATTTGAATGCTTTTCTTTTACTAAAGCTCTTTTTCATTTCACTCATTTTCACTCTTAGAAAACCTTTTAACATTTAACTCTAGTAATTCACATCGATTTACGGTAAACTATTACCGAGCAAAGAAAAAAGGAGCGATTTTGTTGGCAAAGAAAAAACGTAATCTTTCAACAGTTGAAAAAATTACACGTGTTGTAGCCGTACTAATGTTAATCGGTACACTCGGAGCTATCATCTTACAAGTAGCCTTAACTGCAATGAATTATAAATAAACGAAAGACCGACTGGAAAACCAGTCGGTCTTTCTTATATTATATGGTTTCTTGTGATGATTTTTAATCTTATTCACCAATCCAATAGTTCTTAGCTTCACCCGCTACTTGCTGCGTTGCTGGAGGTGGTGTCATATAATCTTCTCCAAATTCATAAACAAGAACTTCATGATACTTTCTTGGAACTTTTAGAACAGTATCTTCATATGCCATGTCTATCGTATCATACAACCATTCTTTTTTAATTCCTTCTGGATAGTAAGAATCATATACTGTGCATGCAAGATCAGAAGAATTATCAACATTATAGTTTTTTGCTAATTCCTCAATCTTAAAATTCCACATTTGAGGAGAAGTAAATCTGAAAATAGCCGATGCAATATATCGTGGAATATTTTTTAATCCACCATTCGTAATTTCAATTCCCTTGAAATTTAAAGATGAGAGTCGTAAGAAGTTTTTGTACTGTTTCATTTTTTTACGATCAGATTCTTCTGTGACTACCCCATCATATGGGAAAATATCCACACAAGTGCCTAACACAACACTCTTATCAATTAACTCAGCATCACGACGAGTACGAATATCATAAACTCTCATATAGCTAAATGGATATCCTGGTGTTTCTCTAAATGAAATCAAACGATAATATGGATGTTGCTCTTTTACAAGGACTTCGTATAAACGTTCAAATTCATCACGCGCTAATGAAATATCTGTATCATCGTCCCATGGAATAAACCCACCATGACGAACAGCTCCTAAAAGTGAACCAAAATCTATAAAATATTTAATATCATGTTTTTCGCAAAGTTCATGTAAATATTTTAGGATATTCAATTCTACCTCTTTAATTTCATCTAAACTCATTACTCTTTCTTTTGTCATGATCTAGCTCCTATTTTTAATTTTGATAAAACACCTTTTAAGATTGATTGATATAAATCATCTTTAGCAATCGCTAAAGCAATTAGATAATAAATCACTGAACTAATAACTGTCAAACCAATGTTTAGTAATAATTGTTTATCCACTACTTGTCCATAAGGAACAAAATGATTTACAACAAATGCAATTGGGACAAAACCTAATGATAAAACAATATATCTCTTAAGCATATGTAGAATCGGTTTTACTCGGACCAATTCCATATTTCGAATAAACACATATTCTAGCAGTAATAAAACAATTTCTGCTGCCATTGTCGTAATAATGTAATACTCTGGAGCCGTAACTCCCGTAAAGAATAAGACACTATTTAGCAACAAGTTAATTCCACCACCGACGAAGTAAAGAATGGTTAATCTCTCCTCATAACCATTTACAAGAATAACTTGTGTTCCGAAAATAATTTCTAATGCCCAACCGATTGTACGAATGGCAAAGAGCACTGTACACATTCCAGCAAAAAAGTATTTTTCTCCACCGTATAATAAGGTTACTGGTATTCCGACGGACGCCAACCCAACACAGATAGGAACAAGGAAGAAGAAAAAGGCTTGACTTCCTTTATTTACCAAATCTTGATAAGCTTTTCTATCCCCAATTCCAAGATAGTATCCAAGCCTTGGAACACTCACACTTACGGCTCCACTAACGACTCTTGCCAAAAGGGTTGCAATATTATATCCCGTAACATAGTAAGTAACATTTTCTACAATACCGATTTTAGATAAGAAAATTTGGTCCAAATACGTATACAACATATTCGCATTTGCAATTAATAATACTGCAAATAATGGACTCATCATTTTCATCATATCTTTTACATGAACCCTAACAAATTTGACTTCTCGCTTGATCCATACAAAACTTGCAAGGAAATTTATTAACGTAATTACAGACATGACAATCGTATACGGAATGATGTCTTCTGCTTTCTTAACGAACATGAAGACCGCCACTAGCATTAGGATACGAATCACTAAAGTCTTATAAAAAATAAATTTATAGTTTTCAAAAGCTTCATTTAACCACTCAATATAAAATAATTGAGAGAATAATTGAACACCTAAAATGTAGTACAAATATCTTAAATCTGGTGTGTCAATCGTGAAACTAACATAAATATAATAAATTATTGTAGTCGCAATCGTACAGATTAGCGAAATATAAAAGAGCTGACTGAATACCTTATTAATCTTGTCTCGATCATTCTTTACTTTACTAATCTCACGCATCCCGTAATTGTAAATTCCAAGCGTAGCGAACGGAATAAATAAATTTAATATTGTATTGGCAACGTTAAAATTACCAAAATCCTCCTTACTCAGCACACGCGAAATATACGGTCCCGTGATTAGAGGAAAGACAATATTCAGTATTCGCACAAGCATATTCGTTAATGCGTTCAGCTTAATATTTTTCATATAAACCTCTTTTTTTATTTTTCTTCCACTATTTTCCACAATCTAAAATCATGATGAGAAACTTGCTGTTCAACTGGAGGTAATTGCATATAATTACCGTAGTCTGAAGTTAGAAGTTCATGGAAGTTTACAGGAATTAGAAAATCCCTTCCTTCAAAATTACCAACTGTCACATCTTTCAACCATTCGCGTTTCCAAACTGGCTTATTCATATCTTTGTAAATCAGATAATCAACTAGCTCATAATCTTCAACTTTTCTTGATTTAGCCAATTCGTCAATTTGCTTCACATATTTATTTGTATCTGTGAAATAAAATGCGATAACAGAAGCGTATCGAATAAGGGAATTGATAAAGCTTTTCTTATTCGTAATTCCTTTGAATGTATAACAACTTAATTGACGTTTTTTAATAATCGTTGTCATTTTATCTTTGAACGCTTGATCGTCTTCATATCCATCCACTGGGAAAATATCAACGTAAATCCCCATATTTGAATCGATACGAACATCTTCTTCAATTAAATAAGTTTGATTATCCATCACTTTCATAAATGGATAAACATAATTACGATTGTTCTTATATGACATCACTTGATAACGTTCAGAAGGATTTGCAATTAAATAATCTTGGAGTTTTTCATAGTCATCTCTTAACATACAAATATCCATATCATCATCCCATGGAATAAATCCTTGATGGCGAACTGCACCAATCAAACTTCCATACGCTAAGAAGTACTTCACTCCGATTTTATCGCAAACTTCATGGATGTATTCCATAATGCCTAGTTCCATTTGTTGAATCTCACGAACATCTGTCACTTCTTGATAGCGGATTTTCTCATCTCGGTTACAAATCATCAATCCGTATCCTGCAACAAACCAAAACATAATGTTAATGAAGTTTGTTGAATACATAATTTGGCTTTCGAACAATTGCCCTAACAACATTCCGAAGAATAGGATCATCACTAATTTATCTGAATTTTTCTTCGAAATAAATAG
>CAUVGI010000064.1:0-7961 GCA_963551375.1 uncultured Streptococcus sp.
TACTTAAGATTTTTGCACTAAAAAAACGCTATTCAAATAATGAATAACGTCTTTTAAAATTATATAATATTAGTTTTAAAAAGGAGCTGATAATGTACCACTGTTAAAAACTAAACTTTAATTTCTCAGTTTTAACACTTTTCTTCTACTTATCCAAACTAGCTCTGATTATTTGTCATCTTATAATTTATATGAATACCGGTGTTTTCTATATACTAATTGTACAATTGAAGGAATTATTCTTATTTTCTATAGAAAAATTATTTTTAATTTTTTGAAGCTATTTTGTACCTACTAATCTGTATTCCCCCATATATAGTATGTCCACCGTACAAAAATCAAAATTTTTTCTTGAGTCGTATTCATACAAAAAAGGAATTAAGCAACATCAGTCACTTAACCCCTTCTAACAAAGCGTCGTTTTAATCTAAAGCTTTGATAAACTCTTGTGCTACGCGCGTTACACTTTCGTATCCTTCAGTTGCAACTTTAGCTGAAAGCGCACTACCGATACCTACCGCGCAGGCTCCAGCTTCTTTCCACTCTTTTACGTTTGAAGCTGAAACACCACCAGAAGGCATTAAATTCACTTCCGGAATTGGTCCGTGGATGGCTTGGATGAATCCTTTACCAATCGTTCCACCAGGGAATAGTTTTACGATTTTAGCACCAGCAGCAGTCGCGTTGACCACTTCTGTCACTGTTCCGCATCCTGGAGAATATTCAATGTCATTTTCCACTGCGTATTTTGCAATCTCTGGTGAAAAATGTGGACTCACTAAGAATTTTGCACCAGCAGCTTTTGCTAAAGCAGCATGATCTAAATTCATTACCGTTCCAGCGCCAACGATAACTTTGTTGTCATCTTTGAATTCTTCAATCAATTCCTTGATCACTTCATCTGCTTTTGGTGTTGAAAATGTAATTTCAATGTTATAAATGCCACCTTTAATCGCGTAACGTGCAATATTTTTGGCATCTTCTTTATCCTTCCCGCGAATAACCGCAAAGAAGTAGTTTTCCTTTAATTGTTCAACTAACATACTTGATTCGCCTCCAAAAATGTGTATGTTTCTTCTAAATCTCTGAATAAACCTAAACATTGATTATGCTCGAGTTTTAATTGTTGCCGATATAAGAGTTCACTAACTAGACAAACATCTATACCTGCTGTCACTGCAGCAGTTGCACCAACTATTGTATCTTCAAAAGCAATCGCATCTTTTGAATTAGTGTCAAAACAGTTTAGTGCCGCTAAATAGATATCAGGTGCTGGTTTGAGTTTTTGTACTTGATCTGCACATACGATTGCATCAAAAACGTCACAAGCATCATTTTTAGAAAGTAACTCATTTATTCTCTTTTTAGTTGATGAAGAAGCTAAAATCACTTTAAAACCTTTATCTTTTAAAATTTCAGCAAGCTCTTTAGCAAACTTTCCTAACTTAATTTCACTATTATTTAATTTTTCCTGATAATATTGTTCACGAACAACACGAATTTTTTTTGCTAACTCTGAATCATTTAACAAACTAATAATTTTTGCATCATTAGCCGCTGAACTTTGTCCCGTTAAAGACTCAACAAATCCTTCTGGGACTATAACTCCGTATTCTTTAAAGCCTTGTTTCCATCCTTCAGCATAAATACGCTCAGAATCCACAAATAGACCATCCATATCAAAAATTGCGACTTGCTTAGGCATAAAAATACCCCCTAAAAGTCGTCTTCGTCTGCTTCTTCAACGACAGATTTTTTCCATACATAATCATCAGAGATTGTATAGTTTTTCAATTCATTCACTGCAGCTTCTAAGTCGCTACCAAGGAGTTGTTGGTTAATCCCTTCAAGAACCATTGGTAAGCTTGCTCCAGCAATTAAGCGTACATTTTCAGCACGTTTTTCATCTAATTTATTTACAGAAAGCACTGATTGGTTGTATGGAGAAGCACTTAATAAATCCGCAATAATTAGTACTGATTCATTTTCGTCAAAACCTGCTAATGTAGCATAGATTTTTTCTCCAAATGCTTCTACAGATTCACCTGAGTGCAATCCGATTGTTGTGATTCCTTTGACTTCACCAAAAATCACTTCTGCTGCATCTTTAAATCCAGCAGCTAATTCACCATGCGTTACAATTAAAATTTGCATTATCGTTCCTCCAATATGGTTTCGATTTTTTGACGTTGACGAATTAAAAGTTCGTCATCTATCTTCTCTGAAAGAATAACATTACCTAAAGAATCTAGATCCGGATGGATTTTGAAACTCTTTTGGTTAGAATCTTCCGTCACTGTTAAGGTAGTGTTTGCTCCAACGCTATCTAATTCATAAATTTTTGATTGAGCCTTGACACTATTTCTTAATGCAACAAAACCGATTCCATTCGTGCAACCACCATCAACAACGGCAAAAGCTACTCGTTTATTCTTTTTGTATTTTTCAAGTAAACTCAACACTTCAATAATTGATGAAGTGTTTCTCACTTGCGTCTTGCTGCTAGGTCTACCTTTGACAATTCCATTAAACACATAGAAGAAAGCTAGCGCAAAAACAGTCAGAACTGTTGTGAGTAATGTTCCTTCGAACACTCGCATTAGGAAAAAGAAAATTCCTAAGCCAATACATAAACTAGCAACACTTTCAAAAGCAATTCGAGTCAACGTATTTCGTTTATTCTTTTCAGTATCCGTGAAAGAATAATCGCCAAATGAAACAATTGGCGTATCGAAATACGTAGTGATAATTTTATCCGCCTTAGAAACATCCCCAATATAAATATTGTGATATTTTCTTTTCTTCTCCTCAATTTCGATGACGTTGATATCATCTCGGATGTTCAAGACATCTGAGAGAAACGTTTGAATAAATTTATCCTTTTGTTTGTCAGTATTTCTCTTTTTCAAGAGAAATCCATAACGAACAATCCAATCGTTCATTTGGCGATTACTTTCCATGATTCTACCTCTTATAAACTAAATTTTTTAAGCACATCATCTAATGATGTCTTGCCTGCTGAAGGAGTAGCTTGGAAATAAATATCTTTAACTCCATAATTGTCGCGAAGATCTTTTAAAGTTTCAGCATCTGCTTTATTTAAATGCACAGATTTTGTTACTAACACATCTTCATCATTTTTCTTAGCAATACCACCAATATTTAATTCCTCTACTGGAACTCCATGTTTTACAAGGTTTGCAATTGTTCCTACTGTTTTCGCAATTAAAATACAGCTATAGTCTTTGAATTTGTATTCATCCCAATAGAATTTTGCTTTTTCTTCAGAAATCACAATTGTCTTTTGGCCAGTACGGTTTCCCGCACTCTTATATAAATCCTTCATAAACGGATCTTTTGCAACTACATCATCGACAACGAAGATTGAGTTTACTCCATTTCTTTGCGATAGTGTAATCATTACTTGTCCGTGGATTAAACGTTCATCCACACGTGCTAAATTAACTTTTCCCATTAAAGGCTCCTCCACATTATAGAATTCCAACAGATGCTAACACAATAAGAATTAATGTTAACCATAATAAAGCTTGTGTAACTTTGAGTCCCTTCTTAACGAAGTAATAATACACACCCATTACTACTGCTAATGGTAAAATACCAGGGACGATTTTATCCAGTAATTCTTGAATAACGAAGTTTTTACCAGAAAGTGTGAATTGTAGACTTGAAGTCACTTTAACGTAGTTACCAGCTAAAATCCCCATCATAAACAACCCTAAGATTGATAATAAACTAATCGCATCTTTTACACCTGAACTATGAACTAAGCTTGTTGCATTTCTACCTAAAGAGAAACCTTGACGAGCAAAGAATAATCCAACAAAAAGTTGATAAAGTGCAAAACAGATGAATGGGAATAATGCACCTAGTGCACTACCTTCTTGAGCCCAAGGAATAGCAATCGCAATAAAAATATATTGCATTGTACCTGAGTCAATTGCATCCCCGATACCAGCAAGAGCACCCATTAAACCAGCTTTAGTGTTATACATTAAGTCATCTGTCATTGTAATTTCTTCATTTTCATACTCTTGACGAGCTCTTTCTTTTTCCATTGAAGACATTAAACCAGTGATAACCCCACCACCCCAAGTTAATTGAGTGTTGAAGAAGAGTAATTGTCTCTTATAAGCTTCTTTTCTTTTTTCAGGATCTTTATATAATTTGTTTAAAATTGGCATCATTGCATATAGTAAAGATGCTGAAATATAACGGTCAAATGAGTGTGGAATTTCATTTGCAAAGTGCCATCTTAGATATGCTTTTGTAACGTCCTTTTGAGTAATTTCTTCAGGAGCTAACGCCACATTTTTTTGAGTTGTTTCAGTATTCATTATCTATTCCTCCAATTAAAAATCATCGTCGTCATCATCGTCAAATTGAGCAGTTGATGATCCAGCCGGGCTAGCAGCTACTGGTTGGTTGTTGTTTTTAGTTGCCATTACGAAAATAGCAGCAACAAGTACACCAATAATTGCATAAGTTACCATTGTAACATTTAAAGGTTTTAAGATTACACTCATGAAGTATGCTAATAAGAAGAATACTAAGTAATCTTTACGTCCGATAACATAGATTGTTGTAGAGATACCGATTGCGGCTAAACCACCACCGACTACTTCTAACACGTGAAGAACTACTGTTTCTTTTAATTGACCGATAAGATCTGCAATCACTGGAGCACCCCAGTACAATGAAGCGAATACTAATGGTACGAATAGTAAGAATGAAGCAATTGTTGGATACCAAATGATTGAACGTTTGATAGCACCTTCATCCATTTTTTCTACAGCTTTATCTGTATATTTACCTATAAATGTATTTAAGAAGAATCTGAATTGATATAAATAACTTCCTAATAATCCAACTGGAACTGCAACCCCAATAGCTGCTTCTGGTGTTAAATTCCCTAATAAAGCAACCGGTACGGCAATTGCTGCTGCAATTGCAGGTTCTGAAGGCATTGATCCACCAGGAGAGAACACTCCCATGTAGATTAATTGAAGAGCTGCTGTAACAATCATTGCATTACTAACATCTCCCATAATAATTCCGCAGACTAGACCAGTCATTAATGGCGAGAAGCGAAGTGTTAAGGTCGCACCACCACCAAGCCATCTTGACATAACAGCTGCTACCCATAGAGCAATTAATAAACTTTGTACTACTGATAATGTTTCCATTACCTTTTTCCTCCTTTATTTGTTAGAAATATATTCTTCTAACTCTAATAATTTTTCTTTTAAATAATTAAAATTAATTTCAATTGGTAACAAATGAACTTTAGCTTTGCTATCCACAAATCTAACAACATCATCTATCACAGTTTCATCTTCTGGGTAAATCCCCATATGATGTAAAGATTGAGGTAAATTTAATTCTTCATAATATGGAATCAATTCATCAATCACATTCCATTTATTTTCTAATGCTAATTGGTAGAAAATACCATAGGCTACTTTCTCACCATGTAAAAACTTATGACTTTCATGAATATATTTCGCAATTCCATCATGAATGGCATGAGCTGCTGCATTTCTTGCATATTTGTCACCTAAACCACCTACAAGACCTGCTACCGCAAACACTATTTCAGAACATTGAATAAATTCATCACTAAGGACTTGTTTTTTCATATCTTCGATAGCTTTGTTTCCTTTTTCCATTAATACGTCTTTGGAAATTTTTGCAGTATATCTAGCAAGCGATACGAAAGCTTCTGACTGTAAAAAGTCTTGAGAAGTAATTAAGTCAGATTCGTACCATTTAGCAAGAGTATCCGCAATACCTGCTACGAAATACTCTACTGGAGAATCTATTACTAATCTTGGATCTGTTATAAAGAAGCTTGCTTGTTGTAGAAAATGCTCTGTTTTCCCTTCTGAATCTCCATTTTCCTTGTACATTACAGAAAGTGGTGTCCATGGAGCACAGTTACTTGTCAAAGTAGGAATAACACCAAACGGTACATTTGCTACATTTGCAGCATAACCAACTAAATCAGTTAGTTTACCACCACCAACTCCGATAATAAAATCACAATTCTCGATTTTAACTTTATCTACAATTAAATCAGTTCCATAGTAACTACATTCACCTGTATATTGATGAAAAACAAAACGATACTTTTCTGAATCTAAAAAGGTTAAAAATTTCTTTGCTTTCTTCCATGAAATAGTTCCATGAACTACTAACACTGTTTTGGCCTTATGGGCATCCAAAACATTTACCACTTCATCAATTGCATTAACTGCATAACGATAATATTGTGGACCAACTTTCACTTTTAAATCGTCAATCATTTTACTTCTCCTTTCACATAACTACTTTTACTTTGTACAGATCTTACAGGAAGCTTTCCTTCCACAATCACCTCGCAATCTTCTACACATTTTTCTCCCATTGCCTCTAAACATTCCATGGTATATGCAGAAGTATGTGGAGTAACCACTACATTTTCAAATGCAAGATATGGATGGTTAGCGCGTCCTGGTTCAACTTCTAGCACGTCGGTTGCAAAACCAGCAATTTTACCAGATTTTAACCCCTCTACAATTGCTTTTTCATCAACTAACGCTCCTCTAGCTGAGTTGGAAATATACACATTTGGCTTCATCATTTCAATCTCTTTCTTTGAAATAAAATGATAATTCTCTTCAGTAAGGTTTGCACATAAACAAATAACGTCCGAATTACGAATTAAATCTTCAAATTCTACTTTTTCTGCACCATGCTGTTCGATTTCTAACTTAGTCTTATAAGGGTCATAGGCGAGAACTCTACATCTGAATCCGAATTTTAGTGTTTCAGCAACACAACCCCCAGTATTTCCGATTCCGATAACACCAACTACTTTGTTATAAAGTGAATGGCCAATAAATGACGCTCTTCTTTCCCATTGATTTTCTTCAACAGCGTCTAAAGCACCAACTGTTCTTCTCATAACAGCTAATAAGTTCGTGATGTTATTACCCGCAACAGCATCACGTTCTACAAGCGCGGGGATAATTGAAACAATTGTGTTATGTTTTCTCGCTGCTTCTAAATTAACATTATTAAATCCAATACCATGTCTTGATATCAAAAGTAATTCATCTTTATGTTCAAAGAATTCAGTATCAAAAAATGGTGTTACACTTGCGATGATGATGTCATAGCCTTTCAAATTTTCCGCTAGTTCCTTCCCAGGAATTTCTTGTGGAAAATTGAAATACTCAACTTCACCAATATTTCTTAATCTTTCTAAGTGGTTGGGGAAGATTCTTCCGAAACTACTCGAATTGACAATAGCGATTTTATGATGACTCATGAAATTGCCTCCTCGTTATTTCATCTTCATTTCGTGTCCGCCAAACCCATTTCTTAAAGAAGAAACAAGTTTATTAGAAAATTCATCTGCACCGCAGCTACTATTTCGAACAAATAATGAGTCTGCGATAACTGGAGTTGGAACTCCTAGGCGAAGTGCTTCTTCTAATGTCCATTTAGCTTCACCATTGCTTCCGATGACTCCTTCAATTTTTTCAAGTTTAGGGTCTTTACGAAAGGCTTCTTGTGCCAATTCCATTAACCATGAACGGATGACTGAACCATTATTCCAAACTTTTGCGACTTTTTCGTTATCAAATGTGTATTCAGAATGCTCCAAAATATTGAAACCTTCTCCAATGGCTTGCATCATTCCGTATTCCACTCCATTGTGAACCATCTTCAAGTAATGTCCTGCAGAAGGTTGATCTACAAATAGACAACCATCTTCAATCGCGATTGCTTCGAAGAAGTCTTTCACTTGGTCGAAAGCTTCTTGGTCGCCACCAATCATTAGGCAGGCACCGTTTCTAGCTCCGCTCATTCCTCCAGAAGTTCCACAATCTAGGAAATAAATTTCTTTTTCTTTTAAAGTATGATAGTTATTCAAACTATCTTTATAGTTAGAGTTT
>CAUVGI010000065.1:0-7809 GCA_963551375.1 uncultured Streptococcus sp.
TTAAATATTAAATTCTAAACACACAAAAAGGCGCTCCCCTCACAGGAAGCGCCTTTTACTATTTCAAATTAACCAACACGTTCTGAAACGTGTTTAATAATTTTATTTGGAGTATCGATTTCTTCGTAAGTCACTTCTGTTGGAGCCACTTCGATACCGAACTCTTCTAAGCGAACAAGAAGTTCAACGAATGCTAATGAATCCATTAACCCTTCTTCTTTTAAGTTGATGTCTTTATCTTCGTATACTACTTCATCTTCGCAAATTTCTTCTAAAATTTCTAAAATTCTTTCTTCCACGGAAATCCCTCCTATTGCATTGAAATTAATTTACTTATCCATAATAATGGTTTTCCTGAAAAAATCAAGAATCCTAACATTACTAAATGCATCGTAATGAGCCAGCTTGTGATTTTATACCATGTCTTATTCTTGTTTTTCTTATAAAACTTCGACTTCTTCTGATACCATTCAAATGACGCCATCAGCACTCCGTGATACACACCGTAGATGATGTAGTCCAGCGTCACCCCATGCCAAAATCCCATGAAGGTCATATTGATCATATAGGCCACCATCGCCGTCGTCAGTCTCTTCTTGAAGACTTTCTTACGCATGAATCGCATTACAACACGTGAGAACACAAAGTCACGCAGCCATGTCGATAGCGTAATATGCCATCTGTTCCAGAAGTCTTTAATATCGATACTGATAAATGGGAAGTTAAAGTTCATTGGCGTTTCAACACCAAGAATATTACTTGCCCCTACCGCCATTAAACTATATCCAGCAAAATCAAAGAACAAGTACGCGGTGTATAGATACATATAAGTGATAAGATAGGTCACGTCTTTCCCCATCGGTCCATTCATATGTTGGAATACCATTCCGGATAATACCAATTTATAGAATAAACCTAAAACTAATCTAAAAATACCTGTCCCTGCGAGTTCTAAGTACTCTCCTCGGCTTCTTTGTTTGTGCCAATCGTCCATAAAACGTCGGCTACGGTCAATCGGCCCAGAACTAAGCGCTGGGAAGAATAACAAGAAATGCGTGTAATCGAGAACAGACATTGGTTTTTCAATCAACCCGTCATACATCTCAATAATGATTTGGACTAATTTGAAGGTCATATAAGAAATTCCTAAAAATCCAAATCCATTCACATGAAACACAGGTAAAACTTTCACCACAATTAACGGCAATCCCGCTAACAACACCATCATCGGCATTGTCTTCTTGCGTTCCTTCAGCTTAGAGGTCATCTGCATCAAAATGTACCCTAACACTACAAATCCCAATAGCGCAATCAGTTGGTCCGGCGTTTTAATAAACACGAAATAGACCATCACTACTGAGAATAGTAATGATAGATAATACGTAGATTTTTGAAAGACATTTAATATGAACGCTACGATTAATACGAGTCCTAGCGTCATGAAGAAAGAGAGACCTTCAAAATAATGCATCGACTACACAAGCTCCTTTAATTGTTTTTTATCAATTTTCCCGTTATTGTTCAACGGCATTTCGTCTAAGAAGACGACTTTCTTTGGAATCATATATTCCGGCACATGTTGCGCCAATTCTTTTTTCACGAGTTTAACTGTTTCAAAACGTTTTTCGATTGGTTCATTATACACGACAAATGACGTAATCGATTTTACTTTTCCATCCGCCATCGAAGGAACCGTTGCGGCCTGACGAATTTTCGGATTCTTCAATAAGTTATTGTCGATATCTTCCAACTCAATACGGTGACCGTGTAATTTGATTTGGAAATCGATTCGTCCTTCGCAGAATAATAAATCTCCTTCGAAATGTCCCACGTCCCCTGTACGGTATGCACGATCACCATCCACTTCAAAGAAATGTTTCGCATTCATTTCAGGGTTTTCATAATAACCTTTTGCCACTGTATTTCCGTAAATGATGATTTCTCCGCTTTCTGGACCATCAATTAACACGGTTGTTCCAGGCTTAATCACACCCACTGGTAGATTATCTGGATACTTCTCTAACAATTCTCTTGTTAATGGCATCCAAGTGACCATAACCGTCGATTCCGTTGGGCCATATGTGTTTACCACTTCTGCGCGTGGGAATCGTTCCATTAATTTTTCAACGGTTGTACTGAATAACTTCTCTCCGCAGAACACGAACTGTTCTAATTCAGGAAGCAAATCTTGGTTGAAACTTGGATCCACTAAGCACATTTCCGCAAACGATGGCGTTGAAATCCACACCGTTGCTTTAGACACTTCTAATGTTTTAAATAACACTTTGAAATCTTGCAAGTGCTCTTTATCAATTTGAACAAGTGGCGCATGCATATAAAGCGCTGGCCAAAGTGACATCACTGATAAATCAAATGAGAACGGAGGATGACCTAGGAAAACTTGAGGTCCTTTCTCTTTGTAATAACCCGTATACCAATCTAAGAAGTGGTTCAAGTTATTGTAAGTAATTGAAACTCCTTTTGGCTTCCCTGTACTTCCCGAAGTAAAGATAATATAGAAAATATCTTCCCCTTGAACATAATGCTCTTTTGAAATACGTTCCGTTGTTGAAGCAATCACTTTTTTAGCTTCAGGAACTGTCAATGTTGGTGCATCTAGTGAAATTTCTTCACTCACGAGCACGACTGGGCTCTTAACGGTTGCGATAATATCTTCAACGCGGTCAATTGGTGTATTCACATCAACTGGACAATAGGCATGACCTGATTTTACACAAGCCAAGAAGTACACCAACATAAATGGATGCTTATGACCATAAACCACGATTGGAGATTTATTTCCTTTGTACGTTTCATGTAAGTACGCCGCTAGCTTATCTGAATACTCCCAGACAAGGCTTGCTGTCAACTCTTCTTCCGGCATTAAATCGTGTCGGTAAACAACTTTATCTTGTTTCGTATTTAGTTCTAATTGTTCTAATAATGGTTTCATAATCCGCTCCCGAGCACCTTTTTAAAATCTCTTTCTGAAAAACAACTGTTCTATTTTCAGACACAAAAGAATTATAGCATACGGCTTCTTTCTTGCCTATTACATTTCAATAAATATTATAGTTTTTTAACGTTTTAAAATGAAAAAGAGGCCGAAAAACATTTCGACCCTTCCCACTCATTTTTAAGCAAGTCTGCTTAAGAAATACTTCACTTCAATTTCAACACCAAGCGCTAATACTCGCTCATCGATATCGAATTTTTCATGGTGATGCCCATAAGCTGTCTCTTCTCCAGATTGGCTACCAAGTAAGCCATAAACACCAGGTTTATTCACTACGTAATCCGCAAAGTCATCGGCACCCATAGATGATTCGTATTTTGTGATTAGGTTGTCGATTCCTTCTACTTTCGAAACTACCTTTTGGAATTCTTCTGCTAGCTCTGGAGTGTTAATCACTGGAGCTGCCGCATCATACCAATCGATTTCAAATTCGCAACGATTGAGTTCAGCAATTCCTTTAGCGATACGTGTTACCGCTTCTTTCAAATGAGCACGTGTTTCGTGGCTAAATGCACGAATCGTCCCTTCGATTTCAGCGTCGTTGGCAACGATATTGTAACGAGTTCCCGCATTTAATTTACCAACTCCGACAACAGCACGGTCGATTGGATTCACTTCTCGAGCGACAATGGTTTGCAACGCAACAACAACTTCACTGGCTGTTACTAGCGCGTCATGCCCTAAATGAGGACGTCCAACGTGCGCGCTCTTTCCTGTGATTTTGATTTTGAAAATATCACATGAAGCATTCACCGGTCCACCTTTAACAGCAAACGATCCGACAGGCAATCCTGAATTGACGTGAATCGCAAATGATTCATCGATGTTGTCAATTTTTCCAGAAGCGACAAATTGCTTCGCTCCCGCACCGATTTCTTCTGCTGGTTGAAATGCGATTAAGACGGTCCCTGCAAACGAATCTTTCAATCCATTCAAGACTCTAGCCGTTCCTAGACCCATTGTCGTATGCGCATCATGTCCGCAGGCATGGTTTAACCCAGGACGTTTAGACGCATAAGGTTTGCCAGTGCAGTCAGGAAGTTCTAGTGCATCGATATCGGCACGAAGTAAAACGGTCTTTCCTTCTCCTTTACCACCTTTAATAATAGCTAACGTCCCTGTTTCGGCCACTTTTTCAAATGGGATTCCAAATGCAGTTAATTCTTTTTGAATGTAGGCAGCAGTATCGTACTCTTTTAAGCTTGATTCTGGGTTTTCGTGAAAATGTCTTCTTGTTGCGACAAGATATTCGTTTAACGCTTGTGCTTTTTGTTTAATTTCGCTCATCGTCTTTGCCTTCTTTCATTGAATAAAGAGGCATGCTAAGCACGCCTCTTAAGGTATTGTTTTTTTCTAAATGTAACTTGCTTTTCTCGCATCCTAGTAGTTGAGTTCGAGCTCACAGTCTAGTAGTTGAGCTCGCCATCGCAGAAATCGCGTCCACTTCCCGAAACGTACGCAGAACGTTTCACGTTCCTTCCCTTTTGTTTCAAATCCTTCGCACTGTGAAGGATTTTCCAGTGTTCGATTTCTGAACGCGATGTCTCGCATCCTAGTTTTTCAAAGTAGCTTTTTCCCAAACTGGTACGTTAGCACCTTTTGAAACTTCTTCGATTTTCTTAGCTGTTTCTGGTGATTGGTAGTATTCTACGATTTTTTTGTAAACTTCATTGTTTTCGTTACCTTCTTTAGCAGCGATTACGTTGTAGTAAGGTTGTGAAGAATCAGTAATTTGTTCAATAAAGATAGAGTCTTTTGTTGGTTGGAATCCAGCTTCAACAGCGAAACCATTGTTGATTAATGAAGCAGCAACATCATCTAAAGCACGAGCTGTTTGTCCAGCAGGTAATTCTTTGATTTGGATGTTTTTAGGATTTTCAACGATGTCATCTTTAGTTGCTAAAGTGTTGTTAGGATCTTTTAATTTGATTACGCCAGCTGCGTGTAGTAAACGTAATGCACGTGAGTTGTTTGAAGTATCTTCAGGAATAGCAATTGTATCGCCATCTTTTAATTCACTTACGTTTTTGATTTTCTTAGAGTAAACACCCATTGGAGCAATAACTGTGTATCCGATTGGTTTGATGTGTGTTCCTTGTTCTTTGTTGAAACGTTCTAAGTAAATAATTGTTTGGAATGAGTTCAAGTCAACGTCGCCGTTTTCTAACGCTTGGTTAGGTTGTACGTAGTCAGTGAATTCTACTAATTCAACTTCAATACCTTCTTTTTCTTTCAAGCGAGCAATTACATCGTCCCAAACTTCGTGGTTCCCTGCGTTAACCCCGATTTTAACGTGTTTGTTTTCTTGTTTTGCTTCTGATGAAGCTGAGCTTGATGAGTTTGATGTTTGTGCAGCTCCACATGCTGCTAATGTTAATGCTGCCGCTGCAGCTACGAATAATTTTTTAATGTTCATTTTGTTTTTCCCCTTTTTGTGTTGGTTTGATTTTTTGTTTTTGGATGAGATGTCTCACATCCTGGTGTAGTTGAACTCGGGCTGCTAAGCTCGAATTCAGTGTAGTTGAGCTCGCAATCGCAGAAATGGCGTGCGTTTCCCGAAACATCCGCAGAACGTTTCACGTTCCTTCCGGTGTTCCGGTCCAACGGTCCATTTCTGAACGCGATTGCTCGCATCCTGTTATTTAGTGGCTTTTTTCTCTAAATAGTCACCGATTGCTTGGGTGATGAAGACGATGATTAACATGATAATTGTAGCTACCACGATTACGTCTCCTTGGAATCGGTTATAACCTCGTGAGATGGCTACGTTACCGATACCGCCGGCACCAAACGCTCCGGCCATGGTTGTTAAACCAATTAAGCTGATAATTGTTAGTGAGCTTGCACGGATTAAGCTTGGCAAGCCTTCTTTTAAGTACACACGGAAGATAATTTCTAGCGGTGTACATCCCATTGCTTCACTCGCTTCGATAACCCCTTTATCTACTTCGGTCAACGCTAATTGCACTTGACGAGAATAGAATGGAACGGTTGCGAATACTAGCGGAACAATCGCTCCTGGAATACCAATGGTTGTTCCTACGATTGCACGAGTTACTGGAATCAGTAACATGGCAAGAATGATAAATGGAATTGAACGGAATAAGTTCACGACTTTATCAAGTATCAAGTACAATGGTTTGTTTTCAAGGATGTTTCCTTCACGTGTTACAACTAGTGTCACCCCTAAGGCAATTCCTAAGATTCCGGCGATTAAACCTGTTAAACCAACCATGATTAATGTATCAAATGTGGCTTTTTGAATTTCCGCCCATACTTTGGCATCGATGTTTGGAAACCAAGTTTTAAAATCAATAAAGGCTAATAAATTCATCTTAGGCACCTCCCTTTGCTTCTTCTAAAACATCAACAGACACACCTTGTCCTTTAATGTAAGAAAGTGCATTTTCGATGCTTTCTTTTTCACCAGAGAGACCAACCAATAATGTTCCAACTGGAGTCTCTTGGATGATTTCCACGTTCGCAAACAAGATGTTCGCTGCTACTTGGAATTGAGTCGATAATTTTGTAATTAACGGCTCCCCTGTCGAAGCACCAACAAACGAAATTTTCACTAAGTAGTCTCCGTCTCTCAGATTCAATAACTGTTCGTGTGAGAGAACTGTTTCAATCCCTTGGTTGATATGCGTTGCTGTATCGATAAAGTCTTTCGTTAAGTTCCGTTGTGGATTTGTAAAGATATCAAGCACTGTTCCTTGCTCAATCACTTCACCGTCTTCCATTACGGCAACCTTATTACAAATTTCTTTAACGACTTGCATCTCATGCGTGATAATCACAATCGTAATGCCTAATTGTTCATTAACCTTCTTCAACAACTCTAAGATTGAGTATGTTGTTTTAGGGTCAAGCGCACTTGTCGCTTCGTCACAGAGCAATACGTCTGGGTCGTTGGCTAACGCACGGGCAATCGCCACACGTTGTTTTTGTCCCCCAGAGAGTTGACTTGGATAGCTATTTGCCTTATCTTCAAGACCAACTAATTGCAGTAGAGAGTCAACCTTCTCTTTAATTTCCTGTTTAGTTAACTTCACCAATTTTGGTTCCGCGGTTGGATCAACAGCTGTTTCCCCTTCTTCCACTAGCGGTTTCTTCGCTTTTTTCAGCGGGAAAGCCACATTGTCAAAGACGCTTAACGTATTCATTAAGTTGAAGTGTTGGAAAATCATCCCAATTTTCTTACGTGCGTCACGCAATTCATTTGGTTTCAATTTCAATAAATCGATGCCATTGACTTCAACTGTTCCGCTTGTTGGACGTTGCAGTAAGTTAATGGTACGAACTAGAGTACTTTTACCAGCACCACTATATCCGATAATTCCATAGATATCCCCGTCTTCCACATCGACAGAAACATTTCGAACGGCTTTTACGACTTTCTTGCCTTGCGTAAAGGTCACGTCGATATTTTCTAATTTAATCATGTGTTCTCCTTTCTTTTGCTCAAACAAAAATCGTCCCCTCACTAACATGGGTTAGCAAAAGGACGAGTCAAATTCTCGTGTTACCACCTTTGTTTATAGTATTCTCACAAATACTATCTCCATCTGTTTCAATCAAAACAGAAAGCTGTATCGGGCTTACCCGTAATCGCCTAATCATTCAACGATTAACACTCCGAGGCCATCTTCAAAGCTTCCACTCATGTCTCTTTTCACCAACCGAGACTCTCTACTGAAAAGTTCCACTTTTACTCTTCTCATCAACGTGTCTTATAAACATGTTAATAGGATACCAACAAACCACCTTCTAGTCAATTAACACTTTTTTAT